>CAQUBD010000006.1:23657-86039 GCA_948891265.1 uncultured Clostridia bacterium
CGCGGACTTTACAATATCTAAAACAGAGAAAATGTTATTAATGTCCGCTTTTGTTATGTTATAGGAAAATCTGCGATTTTTCCTATAACATAAAACATTGTACACAATTTTACAATAGTAAAATTGGCACAAGAACAAAGACGCGGACTTTACAATATCTAAAACAGAGAAAATGTTATTAATGTCCGCTTTTGTTCTTGTAGATAAAAAAATAAAATGATATAATATGTATAGAAAATTTCGAAGAAATCTTTAAATAGAGATAAGCGAAAGGAAAAGATGATGATTAATAAAAAAGAAATTATTTTAGAATTTATGAAAGATGAAGACTATACTCCAATGAAAGCAAAAGAAATTTCTATGATATTAGGCGTGCCAAAAAAGGAATATAATAAATTTTCAGAAACATTAAAAGAATTAGAAAAAGATTACAAAATAGTAAAGAACAGAAAAAATAGATATAGACTTATAGGAGAAGAGTTTAAAGAAGGTATATATAGAAAGAATCAAAAAGGCTTTGGATTTGTAAAAATTGAAGGTCAAGAGGATGAAATATATATATCGAAAGAAAATTCATTAAGAGCATTAAATGGAGATAAAGTTTTAATTGAAATTATAGAAGAAAAAAATAAAATAAAAAGTGCAGAAGGAAAAATAAAGAAAATTATAAAACATGAAAAAGATACTTTAGTTGGAACATTCCAAAAAAGTGAAAATTTTGGATTTGTGGTTCCAGATGATAAAAGTCTAGGAACAGATATATTTATTTCAAAAACTAATTTTGGAAAAGCAAGAAATGGATACAAAGTATTAGTAGAAATAACAAAATATCCTGAAAAAGGAAAAAATGCAGAGGGAAAGATAATAGAAGTACTAGGAGAGCCAAATCAGGCTGGAATAGATATGTTATCTTTAATAAAAGAATATAAATTGCCATCAACATTTCCAGAGCAAGTAGTTGAAGAAGCTAAAAAATATGGAAATAAAATAGATAAAAAAGATATTCAAAACAGAGTTGATTGTAGAAATGATATAATTTTTACAATAGATGGAGAAGATGCAAAAGATTTAGATGATGCAGTTAGAGTTACTAAATTGGAAAATGGAAATTATAGGTTAGATGTTCATATTGCAGATGTGAGTTATTATGTAAGAGAAGGAAGTTTATTAGATAGAGAGGCTCAGATAAGAGGTACAAGTATTTATATGCTTAGTAGAGTAATACCAATGCTTCCAAGAGAATTATCAAATGGTATATGCAGCTTAAATGCAGGAGAAGATAGATTTACACTTTCATGTTCAATGGAAATAACTCCACAAGGAAAAACAACATCTGTTGAAGTATATAAAGGGATAATAAATGTAACCGAGAGAATGAATTACCATGATGTACAAAAAATATTAGATAAATCAGATAAGGATATTTTAAAAAAATACGAAAAATATATTCAAGAATTTGAGTTAATGGCAGAGCTTGCAACTATTTTAAAAAATAGAAGATTAGAACAAGGATATTTAAATTTAGATATTCCAGAAAGCAAGATTGAGTTAGATAAAGATGGAAGAGCTATAGATATTGGAAAGTATGAAACTAGCTTTAGTAATGAAATAATAGAACAATTTATGCTAAGCGCAAATGAAGCAATAGCAGAGAAATTCTATTGGTTAGAGGCTCCATTTATATATAGAGTTCATGAAGATCCAGATATAGATAAAGTAAAAGATTTAAATAAATTTTTATTTGATTATGGTATAAAAATGAAAATAGTAAATGAAAAGATATATCCAACAGAAGTATCAAAAGTATTAGAGGAGATAAAGGGAAAAGAAGAAGAAAGAGTAATATCAACATTAATATTAAGAACATTAAAACTTGCAAAATACGAATCGGAAAATAAAGGTCATTTTGGAATTGCTAGCAAATATTACTGTCACTTTACATCACCAATTAGAAGATATCCAGATTTATTTATACACAGAATAATATCAAAATATTTAGAAGAAAATTATGTTGTTGATGATAAATTTATAGAAGAGTTTAAAGAAAAGGCAGAGCAAAGAGCTGCATCTTCATCAGAAAGAGAAAAAGTAGCAACTAAGGTAGAAAGAGAAAGTGAAGACCTAAAAAAAGCTGAATATATGGAAAATAGAATTGGGGAAGAATATGATGGAATTATATCATCAATTACTCAATTTGGAATGTTTGTAGAACTTGAAAATACAGTAGAAGGTTTAATTAGATTTGAGAATTTAGGTGATGAGTATTTTATTTATGATGAAGAAAGAAAAAGACTTATAGGAGAAAGAACTAATAAGACCTATAAGATAGGAGATAAAGTTAAAATTAGAGTTATTTCTGCTAATAAACTATTAAGACAAATTGATTTCGAAATAGTTAAATAAAATGAAATGCTGTAGAAACAATTTAATATTTCTGCAGCATTTTTCAGTATTATTTAGATTAGAGATAATATTATTATTGAATATTATTGGAAACAGATAAAAAATATATTTATCTAAAAAATACAATGATATTGGCGAAGAGAATAACTATAATTGAAAAACAAATAACTGCTATTCCTCCAATTTTATTATTTTCATTATTGATTTCATATAAGCCATAAGAAATAGTTTTTAATAAAATAAAAATTGTAATAAAAATAAAAGTAAAATGGTAAAGAAAATTCATATAAATCAACCTTTCTAAAAAGTATATATTAGATATAATATGGTTATTTAAAAATTGTTATAGTTGTATAGACCATGAGATTAAAATATAGTTTTTATTTAATAAATATTATTAATATGAAGCTGACGCTTGAGTGGAATGAGACTTAGAATTTGTTTTTGCTATAAAATGAGGAATACTCAGGGAAAAAGTTTATTATATTCTTTTTTCTTTTCACAACTCGGCTTAATACATGTCTTAGAAAATCTTTATAAAATCAATCAGCGCCCTCGTGAGACGAGATTCCCTAATTGATTTTATTTAGATTTTCTACAGTCATTCCATGTCGCATTCGTTGTTACATTCAAAAAGAATATAATAAACTTTTTAGCATGAGAGAGGTGCATTTTATATCTCTACAAATTCTTGTCGAATGCAAGGAACAGGAAGCAAAATATTAATGATATTTATTAAATTTAAAATCAAAAAGTGTATGGTCTATAAGACCAAACTAATTTTAAATATTTTAATTGTATTAGATATTTTACTATATATTAAGTTTGTGTTAATAAAAATCCAGAGTCTATTACTGTATTAATTTCAACATCGAAAGTGCAATTTTTATAATTATCTAGCCAATTATAATCATTAAATTTGCTAGAGGTACTAAATTTAGAAAGTGCATATACACCTAAACCATTTATATCACTTTCAAAGATTGTAGAGGTTTTATATAAATAGTTAGAAAATTGAGTTTCTAAATAGTTGTTGCATGAATTTGATATTGAATTTAAAATGTTGTTATTCAAATATTGAGAATTTTTACTCATAGAATATATTTTCCCAGAAAACTCAAGTTTTATTTTTATATAAGGAGCGCCATTAACAAGGTTTACAGTAATTTTGTGAGTAGTATTTGGAGTTAGATAAATATCGATTTTTGAGTTAGTTTCTTCTGGATTTTCAGGATTCTGAATTGATACTAAGAAACTATCAACTTCTTTTCGCATATTCAAAAAGCAAATTGTTTCAATAGCATTTAATTCACCAGCTAATTTATCATCTTTAAAAACAGCAAGACCGATGTTTTGGGAAACTCTACTACCGGTTATAGGACTCTCGTTTGACTTTATAGTAGAATTATCTGAAATTTGATTTTCAGAGGAATTAGAATTGTAATCAGATGTATTTATTCCACCTAATATGGCATAAGGAGAACATGAATTACAAACTAGGGCATTAAAAAAGTCTCCTATTGTTGCATTACAAGTATATCCGGTGTACTCACTAGTATTAGGAAATATATCATAATATCTTGGAATCAGACTTTCTAAACTTGGTACTGAATTTTCAATATAGTATTTAGTATTACACTTACTAACAACTATATTAGCTGAAGGTCGTACTTGTACTTCATTTATTAATGAATATACTTCATCAGATATTCCATTTTTTGCTAATTCTTCGGAAAAGATTATAAGTTTACAATGTGATAAATTAACTTTCTTGCCTAAATATGCATTCATCATATTTATTCCATTTGTTATAGAAGAACATTCAACAGTATTTAGGACAGGAGAAGTTTCTGCTCCACTTTCGCTACTTGGAGAAGGTGCTATAAACTCAAAAGTTACTTTTAATTTATTGGAAGTGCCTTTGTCAATTCCGATAGCTACAGCAAAGGCTAAGTTATCTAAATTTAGAGAATTATAAGATGAAGAAAAACCAGTAATAAATAGGATTATTAAGATAAATATAAAAATTTTTTTTAATATACTACTAATCTTTCTCACCTACTTTCTTTTTCTTTATATTAGCTAATATTAATATAGTTATACCTAAAATAAATCCAACTGCAATTCTAAGATATCTATATATATTTGTTTCAAGGAAATTTGCAATTGCATAGTTTTGAGGTAGTAATGATAATGCAAAAATTAATAGTATAAAGATATTTGACATTGCTTTCATATCAGACAAATTAAACATTTTATTGAATATATTTGTTGAAAATTTACATGTTATACTTAAAAAACAACAAAATGATATAATCCAGATTAGTAAGAATACAGATTCAAATCTTTGAAAGAATGTGCCAAATTCTATATATCTAGCTGCTGAAAATAGAGGCATTACTTCATCTGTAGTTATAAAAAATGAAAACATAAAAAGTAATGTTGCAACACACAAAAATATAAATAATCCAGTTGCAATCACTGATATTACAGCTATCTTTTTAAATTTTTGAGGTTCTTTTAACATGGGAGGTAAAAAATATAAATAACATATTCCACCAAATGCTCCAATATTTTTTAACCCTAAAATAAAAGTATTGTAAAATCCATCTCCTAATATTGGATAAATTCGTTTAAATGAGAAGTTGTCTAAGTTTCCACAAAATAAAAGTAGTGCACTTATTAATACTAATGGAAAAACTATCGATGAAACATTTAATGTAGAACTAAAATCTAATCTATTAACTAAAGAAATAGAAAAGATAAACATCAAAATTATAAATACATAATTTGTTAATGGGTAGTAAATTACTACTAAACTTTCGCAAAAATTTCTTAACATTATACTTGAACTTATTGTAAAATACATTATAAAAAATGAACCTATAATATCTTTTAATATATTACCACCTAAAAATTTAGATATATCTAATAAATCTAAACCAGGAAATCTTTTAAATAAATTACAAAATATTAATATTATAAATAATACTAATATAGTAATGTATACTATATTTATTAAAGTTGCAGACTTTGTTTCGTTTATAAATGTTCTAGGAAATGAGCTAGTAATGTATGATACTACTATGGATAGTGTTAACATTATTGCACTTATTGTACTAATTTTATGTTTCGCCATTTTATTTTTCCACCCTTCTTTAAATCCCTTAAAATTTTTCTAATTACTAATCTATAATATTCGATTTTTAATTCCTAAATTTAGATTCTTACTTATTGAATTTCCATTTCATAGAAATATCTTCTTGTTTTTTAGCTTTTTTAGTAGCAAGATATGATGATCTATATTCTCTTTTCCAAATAGGTGGTAGTATAATACCAGTATTTTTTAAATTTTCCATGTGTGAGTAAGGTAGGGAGTAAGAAACTCCAAAAGATTCCATATCACATATAATTGAAAGATATACAAATAAACCAGTTCCAATTCCTAAAAATCCGCACATATATCCTAATAGAATAAATAAAAACCTAAATAATCTTAAGTGAAAACTAAAGGAATAATCTGGAATTGCAAAAGAACTTAATGCTGTTATTGCAACTATTATAATTAATATTGGACTTACAATTCCTGCACTTACAGCAGCTTGTCCTATAACTAAAGCACCTACTATACCAATAGTTGAACCTATTGCAGATGGCACTCGCAAACTTGCTTCTCTTATAATTTCAAAAGATATTTCCATTATCAATATTTCAAATATTACAGGAAATGGGACACTTTCTCTAGCTGCTAAAATAGAATAGAGCAGTTCTGTGGGTAATATTTCTATGTGGAAACTTGTTATAGATACATATAATCCAGGTAAAAGCAAAGCAAAAAAGGCTGATATAATTCTTATAGCTCTTAAAAAGTTAGAAAATATAGTTTTTAGATTTCTATCTTCTGGAGAGGTTAGAAAGTCTATCATGATAGCTGGAAGAATTAAAGCATATGGAGATCCATTTACTAGAACGATAATTCTACCTTCTAAAAGATGTTGAACAGCATTATCGGGTCTTTCTGTTGATATTGATTTTGGAAGACCTAAAGAATTATTATCACTTATTAATTGTTCTAATTGTCCACTTGATAAAAGTGAATCTATATCTAAATTATTTATTCTATACTTAACTTCTGCTACTAAATCTCCATTTGCAATATCTTGCATATAACATACAGCACATTTTGTTTTAGTTAGTTTTCCTACTTCTAAACTTTCAATAATTAAATTTTCATTGTTTGAAAATCTTCTTAAAAGAGAAGTATTTGTACGTAAGTTTTCAACAAAAGCTTCGTGAGGACCTTTTATAACAATTTCATTTTCTGGCTTGGATATACTTCTTTGTTTAAATCCTTTTATATCAATATCGAATGCAATATCAAGAGTATCAACAAAAAGAGCACAATTACCAGAATTAACACCAGAAAAAATTTCTTCAAATGATTTACTTTGTTTTATGTTGTTTTGAGGTATTAGACAATTTTCAATATAATCAGCTAAGTCGAATTTTTTTACTTTTCTAACAGTTATATTATTACTAACAGCTTCTGATATGATTCTATTTTTATCTCCTTCAAACATATTATTTCTATTTCTCATCATTAGAGGTTCTAAAACGAAATCATTTAAAATTTGGGAATCAATCATACCATCTATATATAATAGTAATGCCTTATATTGTTTTCCTCTAGCGTTTAGAATGAATTCACGTGTTATAATATCGCTATTTATTAATATATTGTATCGTGATTTTATATAATCAGAATTTACATCAAGGCTAGTAAATATATTCCTATTTTCTTTTGAGTGTACTAGGTTTTCTTGAGGTAAATCTAAGTTTGTCTTGTTAAAGTCATTTGGAAGAGAAAATTGGTATTTAAATGGTGGGCTATAGTTAAATATTTTTTTTATATAAGATGTTATTTTCATATTTTCTCCATTCATTTAAGATTAAAGAATCAGATATTAAACATAACTTTTAATATAATATCTTAATAATTTTATTAACATTATTAACAAAAAAAATCAAAATATACTAGTTTTTAACAATAAAAAATGTTATAATAAATCTATATGTACGAAAGAGAGTGGATAAAATGAAAGCTAAATTAATATCATTTATAATCTCACTTATAACTACTTTAATAATAGTAATATTTATATTTTTTGGAGTCATTATATATAATCAAATTACAAAAACAAATATAACAAGTGAAGTTGAAGAATTTGTATCAAATATTACGATTTCAAGTGAAGATACAAGTGAAAATATTAAAGTATCAGAAGTGTTAAATATAGAATCAAATGAGTTTAAAAAACATAATGAAAATGCAAATTATGGAAGTATTGATGGTCGTGAATATTTTTATAATCAATTAGAACAAGAATCAAAAGTAATATATAATGCAATGAGAGATAATAAGGAAAATATGAAAACGGGAATATATGAAATAAATTTAGGAGCATACTTTTCATCATTACTTTCTAATGATGGTGGAGAAGAACTTTTAAGTAAATATTATC
Organism: uncultured Clostridia bacterium; assembly: GCA_948891265.1. Taxonomy (GTDB): domain Bacteria; phylum Bacillota; class Clostridia; order TANB77; family CAG-508; genus CAG-269. The sequence goes on from CAQUBD010000006.1 coordinate 31,583, forward strand.
AATCTGCAATTGAGGCATATACATATGATAACCCAGATGTTTTTTATATAGATTTTTCGAAACTATATTTGAATATTGAAACGACAACTAAAGGTAATAAAAAGACATATAGAGTATTTATAAATTCTGGAGAAAAAGCTAATTATTTGACTGATGTATTTTCATCAAAGGAAAAAATTGATAAAGAATTAAATCAAATTGAAAAAGTGAAAACATATTTTGTTCAAAATAAAAGAGAAAATACATATGAAAATGTAAAATTAGTTCATGACTATTTGGTGGAAAGTATAGATTATGATCAAACATTATCAGAGCCAAATATATATGATATATATGGTGCTCTTATAAAAAGGAAATGTGTTTGTGAAGGATATGCAAAATCTTTTAAATATTTGATGGATGTATTAAATATACCTTGTGTTATGGTAGCGGGAAAAGCTACAAATTCAGAAGGAAATACAGAAAATCATGCTTGGAATTATGTACAGATAGATCAAGCTTGGTATGCTATAGATTGTACATGGGATGATCCTATATTAGTAGGGGGTAACTTTTTAAGTAATATTTCTAAATATAGATATTTTTTGAAAGGTGAAAAAGAATTTAATGAATCACATATACCAATTGGAAAATTTACTGATAATGGCAAGACATTTGTATATCCAAATTTAAGTCAAAATAATTATTAAGTAAGATATTAAAAGTTAGTTATATAAGTAATTTTAGATATTAGTTTTTATATAGAAAAGGAGTTAAGTTTATGTCATTAAAAGATAAGATGCCTGTTAAAACATCAAATAAAGAAATAATCAAAACAAAATCAAATATATTGCCTAATTTACCTAATTTATCAAATTTAGCAAAAATAATATCTAATAAGATAAAAGTTTATGCTTTTGTAGGTCCATCAGGAACAGGAAAAAGTTACAGAGCTCAGATGGTAGCTAGCGAAAAAAATATTAATTTTATAATAGATGATGGATTATTAATAAAAGATAATCAAGTAATTGCAGGAGAATCAGCAAAAAAAGCACCTACTAAAATAGAGACTGTAAAACATGCACTTTTTTATAAAGAAGAAGAAAAGCAAGAGATAGTTAAAGCTTTAAAAAAATATAAGCCAGAAAGTATATTAATTCTTGGCACTTCAGATGGAATGGTTCAAAAAATAGCAGCAAATTTGGGATTACCAGAAATTTGTGATACAACATATATTTCAGATGTTGCAACACCAGATGAAATGAAAACAGCAAGAAGAATAAGAGTGACAGAGGGTAAACATGTTATTCCAGTTCCTACTTTTGAAATAAAAAAGGATTTTTCTGGTTATTTATTAGATCCATTACAGATTTTTAAAACAAAAGGAAGAGGAAATAAGCCATACATATCTGAAAAATCAATAATAAGACCGACATTTAGTTATATGGGAAAATTCACAATTTCTGATACAGTATTTAGACAAATATTAGAATATTTAGTTATAAAAACGCCAGGTATATATAAGGTTCAAAAAATAAGAGTTGATAATTTTGGCGAAGGTGTAAAACTATATATGGAAGTAACTGTAGTATATGGCTTTAATGTAATAGATGATATTAAAGAATTTAAAGACAAGGCTAAGAAAGAAATTGAAAAATTAACTGCTATGAATGTTGAAGAATTTGAAGTAATAGTTAAAAATATTTATGTTCCAGAATAAAAAATGGATAAGAGAAAATTTGATGTTATAAGTTAGAGAATAGAATTTAGATATAGGCCGTTAAAGATTAAAGTGAATAAGGAGAGATAATATTATGAAAAATGCTTTTAAAAAAGTAATGAGAGGTATAGCAAGAAGTGTTGTATACATTTATTTCAAAATAGTGTATAGATTTAAAGTTATAGGTAAGAAAAATATACCAAAGAATGGTCCTGTAATTATTTGTGGAAATCATAGGACATATTTAGATCCTCCTTTAATAATATTATCATCTGGAAGATATGTTAGATTTTTGGCTAAAGAAGAGCTAAAGAAAAATTTATTTTGGAATATGTTACTTACAATATTTGATGTGATTTTTGTTAGAAGAGATTCGAAAGATGTAAAAGCTTTAAAAGAATCATTGCAAACTTTAAAAAATGGAGATGGTTTAGCACTATTTCCAGAAGGAACAAGAAATGGTTTAGAAAAAGGAGAAAAAGTAAAAGATGGAGCTGCATTCTTTGCGTTAAGAAGCGGAGCTCCTGTTGTTCCTTGTGGTATTAAAGGTGGAGAAAAGGGCAATAAAAAAGTTACTATTACATATGGAGCTCCACTAGATTTTAGCAAGTATAAAGGTAGCAAAGATAAAGATATATTAGATAAAGTAACAGATGAAATTATGAATAACATTATAGAACTTAGTAAGTAATTTGATAAAACCCAGATTCCTCAAAATGAGAAATCTGGGTTTATAAGTGTGCAGAAAAACTTAAAAATTGAAATCATAATCATAATAGTAGCAGAAATCATCAGAATCATCATCTGGCACATTTTGATTTTCCTCTTATTCTCGTTGTGCTTCTATAAATAAAACATGTGCCCAGTATGCAGTCCTTACTGCTTTTCCTATTTTTCGCTGTCGTTCTTCTTCAGCCTGTTCTTCTGCCGACTGTGCTTTATGCCTTCTCATAAAGTCCTGTTTTTCTGTTCTTCTTGATTTTGCCATATGCATTTTTCCTCCTTGATATTATCTTGGAGGATAATCCTCCAAGATTTAGAATAACCTTTTTGGATTTCCAAGTAGTAACTATAATCATTATACTGTATTTACATAAAATTGTCAAATTTGACAAAAACTCAATTTAGTAGTATAATTTTAAGGTTAAATGAAAAAATTGAAGTTTGGCAGACGAAATTGAGATAGCCGTTCGAAATGAAATGAGATACGGATATCTTATGCAAATGAGCGATAGCGAATTTGTAACCGCTAAAAGGATGCAGATAGAACGAGCGTAGTGAAACGAAGCGAAAGGCTTCGAAGACAAGATTTGGCAGACGAAATTTTTGAAAAAAATTTTGGATGACGATGAACGAGCGTAGTGAAACGAAGCGAAAGGCTTCGAAGACAAGATTTGGCAGACGAAATTTTTGAAAAAAATTTTGGATGACGATGAACGAGCGTAGTGAAACGAAGCGAAGTGAAAGGGGAAATAAAAATGAATAACAAAAATCTAAGAAACATAGCAATAATAGCACACGTTGACCACGGAAAAACAACATTAGTAGACGCATTATTAAGACAAAGCCACGTATTTAGAGAAAATGAACAAGTACAAGAAAGAGTAATGGACTCAAATGACCAAGAAAAAGAAAGAGGAATAACAATACTTTCAAAAAACACATCAGTAATGCATGATGATATAAAAATAAATATAGTAGACACACCAGGACATGCTGACTTTGGTGGAGAAGTAGAAAGAGTTTTAAAAACTGTTGATGGTGTTTTACTTTTAGTAGATGCTTTTGAAGGAGCAATGCCACAAACAAGAGAAGTTCTAAAAAAATCATTAGCACTAGGTCTAAAGCCAATAGTTGTAATAAATAAAATAGATAGACCAGGAGCAACACCTGAAAAAGTCGTTGACCAAGTAATTGAATTATTTATAGAATTAGATGCAACAGATGAACAATTAGATTTTCCAGTTGTATATGCATCAGCTAAAAATGGAATTGCAAAAATGGACTTAGCAGATGAAACAGAAGACTTATCATGCTTATTCGAAACAATAATAAATACAATAAGTGCGCCAAACTGTGATGAAGAAGGACCAGCACAAATGTTAGTTTCAAATATTGACTATGATGACTATGTTGGAAGAATTGCAGTAGGAAGAGTAGAAAGAGGTATAATGAAAGTTGGAATGCCTGTTAGTATCTGTGGGAAAGAAGATAAAATAACACAAGGAAGAATTGCAAAAGTATATACACATGTTGGATTGAATAAAGTAGAAGTTGAAGAAGGAAAAGCAGGGGATATAATTGAACTTGCAGGACTTGCAGATATCAACATTGGAGATACAGTTTGTGATTTCAATAATCCAGAAAAAATACCATTTGTTGATATAGATGAACCAACAGTAACAATGACATTTAGTGTAAATAATGGACCATTCGCAGGAAAAGAAGGACAATTTGTAACATCAAGACATATAAGAGATAGATTATTTAAAGAATTAGAAAGAAATGTTTCTCTAAGAGTAAAAGAAGGAGAAACACCAGACTCATTTGAAGTATCAGGAAGAGGAGAACTTCATTTATCAGTATTAATTGAAACAATGAGAAGAGAAGGATTTGAATTATTAGTTTCAAGACCAAAAGTTATAATCAAAGAAATAGATGGAGTAAAATGTGAACCAATTGAATTATTAGTTGTAAATGTACCAGATGATTGTGTAGGAAATGTTATTGAAAAATTAGGAAGAAGAAAAGGTGAAATGATAAACATGGAACCTGCAGAAGCTGGTCATACAAAAATAGAATTTAGAATTCCAGCAAGAGGAATAATTGGTTATAGAACAGAATTCCTTACAGATACAAAAGGTGAAGGAACAATGAATCATATATTCGATAGCTATGAACCATATAAAGGAGATATCCAAGCACGTGTTAGAGGAACAATAGTAGCGTTTGAACCAGGAAAGTCTGTAACATATGGATTATATAATGCTCAGGATAAAGGAGATTTATTTATAGGTGCAGGTGTAGAAGTTTATGAAGGTATGATTGTTGGATTAAACTCAAGAGGAGAAGACTTAGCAATAAATGTATGTAAAGAAAAACATTTAACAAATACTAGAGCTTCTGGTTCTGATGAAGCATTAAGATTAGTTCCACCAATTCAAATGTCATTAGAAAAAGCTATTGAGTTTATACAAGATGATGAGTTAGTTGAAATAACTCCTAAAAATATCAGATTGAGAAAGAAAATTCTTGATTCTAAAGAAAGAGAAAGAGCTAATAGGAATAAATAATAAGAAGAGACAGTTGAACTATACCCCAAAAAGTAGAGTTCACAGTTGTCTCTTTTTAAGTTGACATTTTACATAATCTGATATATAATATTGCGCAGATACTATATTATTAATTAGATTATTTTGTTTAATCTAGTTGTTTCTTTAGAAAGGAGAATAAATATGGAAACAAAAAATGTATGCATTGCAACAGCACGGATTAATGGATTAGAGAAAAGACCATATTATTTTGACGCCAAGTGTTACTTTGCTATGGAAATAATGTTTTCAGAACCTTCTACTTTGTATCTTAAAAATTTACCATTCATTTTTCTTGATGATGAATCATTAGAAAATGCAGAAAAGGAATTAAGTAGAATAAGATCGAACTTTAAGGAAGCTAGAATTAATGACAATGATAATGTTGCAGTATTATTTTCGAGGGAACACTGCGAGATAATAGCGATAGGAAGTTTGGGCTGCGATTTATGGATTGATGTGCAGCATCAGTTTGCGTTAAAAAAATTTGAAGAGCTAAATATTGTTATTACTGGACTAACAATTTATTGATTGTAAGTTGACTTAATTATAAAAGCCTGTTATACTACATAACAGGCTTTTATAATAAGTATAATAAGAAAAGGGATAATAAAAATGAATAAAAAAGAATTAGAAAAAATAAAACAAAAAGCTTTAGAAGAACATATTCCAATAATAATGGATGATACATTAGAAGTAATAGAAAAAGAATTGAAAGAAAATCCACCAAAAAGAATACTAGAAATAGGAGCTGCAGTAGGATATTCTGCAATGTGCTTTTCAGAATTTTTGGCTGAAGGTGGATGCATAGATACAATTGAGAGAGATGAAGAAAGAATTAAGCAAGCAAAAATAAACTTCAAAAATGTCGAAGTTACAGAAAAAATTAATTTATATGAAGGTGATGCAGTAGAAATATTGCCAACTTTAAATGAAAAGTATGATATGGTATTTATTGATGCAGCTAAAGGTAAATATCCATTTTTTCTAAAGGAGGCATTAAGAATGATTTCAGATAATGGGATTATATTTGCCGATAATATTTTATATAAAGGATATGTAATGAGTGACTATAATAAGCATAAGCAAAGAACAGCAGTAAGAAATTTAAGAGAATATATAAAAGAAGTGTCTGAAAATCCTAATCTTGAAACTGAAATATTGGAAGTTGGAGATGGATTAGCAATAAGTAGAATAACAAAAAGTAAATGTTGAAATTTTTTATATTATAGGAAAGTCCTATTTCTACATAAATGTTTAATTATATCTTCTATAAACTTTCCTATAATATAAATACATTCCACAGAAAAATTGCTGAGCAATTTTTCGCGGGCGAACAAAGACGAGGCATGAAAAGTAATGTAAAAGGTCAAAAAATTTTAATCATGCCTCTTTTGTTCTAATAAAAATAAAAACAAGAGGTTAATTAGTAATGTAAATCATGTAGAATTACTTTACTATCTTGCTTCTTGTTTTTCTTTTTCCTCTTTGATATTCAACTTTTTCAAATTTTTTCTAATTTGACTGAATTGAACTCCCAATAATTTTTCTATTTCATATTGTTCTTTTCTAAATTTTTTATAAGTAATAGGATTGCTTTTTCCTTTCAAATGTGAATGATCAGTCTTTTCAGAATTATAAAAATGATAAAAGCGGTTTTCTAAAGAAATATTAACTATTTCAGGATTGCCAAAATCATCTGTAAAAGAACTTATTTCTGAATATATTGGAACTCTGTTTGGTGATAAATCATTTAATAATCTAGGCTTATATTTGTTATGTGCAATTTCACCAGATGTTTTAGATATTGCTTCCATTTCTAAAGTCCTTATCTGAGTTTCATATTTAAAATCTTTATTATATTTATTTTCCATTAATATATGTATAGATTGATATCCATTATCTTTAGGATATTTAATATAATCTTTTGTTATATATTCTTTTTCTGAAATAGCTTCTTGACAATCTATATCTTTTTTCATTCTAAAATCAGTTTGAATTCTAAAATCATATAAAGCTTTTGCTACTTTATCACACATATCTGTTAGAAGTTTTTCATCTTGGTAGCCATTATATTCGGAGATAATAATTCTTTCTGCCATAATATCATTAATATAAGGGTCTTTTCCTGTTAATATATTTTCATTTAATTTATTTATATAACTATGATAAGATTTAAGTCTTACTTTAATATTAAATATTAGACCAGGAAATTTTTTTTGAAGATACATTCTTTCTAATGTTGCATATTTTTTTATTTCATCAACATAATCATTTATATATAAATGATATCTATTTATTAATTCCTGATAATCAGGTCTAGCATTTAGAGCTGATAGATCGTGATCTTCTAAAGGAAATTGAAATAAAAGATGTTTCTCAGTAGGAGAATCTTTTAATTTTAAATTTAGGTATTTTTCATCATTAGATATGCTAGCTTGTACATTTTCTGGTAGAGGAAATAAGCCTAATTTAGATAACAAATTAGTTTCATTAGAATTATGAAAGTTAGAATTTATTGAACTAGGTATGACTTCTCTTAATGACATTTTAAAATTATTTGTTTTCATAAATGTACTCCTTCCCCTTCTATTTTATGCTAACACAATAAAGATTATACCATATTTTGTTAATATTAACAAGTGTTTTGAAACAAATTATGTAAAATTATTAAACCTTATGTTACAATTCACAGGGAACAATCTTATATATATTGACAATAAATATATCGGAGTATATAATAAAATAACAGATATAGTAGAAAAGAGAGGGAAAATAATGAAAAAGATAGAATTATTAGCACCAGCAGGCTCACTAGAAAAAGCAAAAACAGCATTTAGATATGGAGCAGATGCAGTATATTGTGGAACATCATCATTATCACTAAGAACAAGAGCAGATATGGGAAATGATGATTTAATTAAAACAATTGAATATGCACATAGTATAGGAAAAAGAGTACATGTAACTTTAAATATATTTGCATGGGATGAAAAATATGAAGAAATAATAGAAATGGCAAAAATATTAAATAAAGTAAAACCCGATGCTATAATTGCTGCTGATGGTGGTGTTATAGAAATATTAAAAGAATATGCACCAGATATCCCAATACATGTAAGCACACAAGCAAATACTGTAAGTTTACATGATGCTAATTTCTGGTATAAAATAGGTGCAAAAAGGGTTATAATGGCACGTGAAATGAATAAAGAACAACTAAAATACATAATGAAAAATAAGCCACAAGATCTAGAAGTTGAAATTTTTGGACATGGTTCAATTTGTTTTGCTTTTTCTGGAAGATGTTTTTTAAGTGATTTTGCCTGTGGAAGAAGTGCAAATTTAGGAGATTGTGCTCAAAGTTGTAGATGGTCATATAACATGTATTTAGAAGAAAAAAATAATCCAGGAGAATTGTTACCAGTAGAAGAAAGTGAGCATGGAACAAGTATATTGTCATCAAAAGACTTGTGTTTATTAAAGGAAATACCTGAAATAATAGAAATGGGTATAGAGAGCCTAAAAATAGAGGGCAGATTAAAAACAGATTACTATATAGCAAGTGTAATTAATGTATATAGAAACGCAATTGATGATTATATGAATGACCCTGAAAATTATGATTATAAAAAATATATGAAAGAAATTGAAAAAGTCAAAACAAGAGAATTTACTACATTTTTCTTTAATGATAGAGAAAATAAAGATATACAAGATTTTAGCGGAAGACAATATAATAATGAATATGAATTTGGTGGAAAAGTACTAAAATATGAAGATGAAAAATCAACTATTGAAATAAAAAATAAATTAAATGTTGGAGATACAATAGAAATTATAATTCCTAATAAATTAGAGCCAGAGACTTTTAAAATTGAGAAATTGTGGGATTATGAAACAGGAGAACAAATTGATAGTATAAGTCCAGGAGTAAAAGAGCAAAAAGTATTTATGAAATTACCTATTGAATGTGAATATGGATGGATATTGAGAAGAAAAAAATAATAAGAAAACTTTGTAAACTCTAAAGAGTAGAGTTCACAAAGTTTTTTAATATAATAAGAAAGCCAAAGCAGAAAGTTAAAGTTGTTCAAATTTTAAGGCTTTCCGATTTGTTCTAAAGATTTTTTATACGCACAAACTAGATATCTTCTAAGAGAATATCAAGAATTTTGGGATATATTTTAGAAGCGTTTTTATTCCAATTGTCAACTATTTTTTTTGCTCTATCACGAGAGCCTGCAAAAGTTCTTACTTCAAATATTGTTTCGTTTTTTTCAATAATTTTACATTTAATAATATAATCATTTTCATTTCTTGGAGTAAATTGGCTAATTATAGAAGTTTCGTCAGCAATAGAAGAAAATTCCTCTTTAAAAACATTATCAGCTTTTAATTTTAATATTCCAGGTAGTACATCAATAGTAAGATTTAGTGCATTTTTCCCTTCACTTGTTATTCGTAGTACAGATTCTTCTTCTTCATCTTTTGTAAAATTTCCTACTAACTTTGAATCTAATAAATCAGTTAAAACTTCCTTAAAATAAAAGTAATTGGCATTATTTATAGAAGATATTATTTTATATAGACCATCTTCTAATATACCATCTGATATTTTATCTAATATATATAAGATTAAGACTTTATTTTCAGCCAAAGCAGTAGTATTATTTGAACTAGACATTTTATAACACTCCTTTCGCTTAGCTCATTAAAAATTGAAAATTATTTTTAAATCTCCAATTTATAAGATGTCATTTACTTTTTTGAATTATATCATAAAAAAGATGTAATGTAAATTCTTTTATGACAATCGATTAAAAATTATTTCACAGTCGTTACAATTCAAAGCCATATTATTTAAAGCTGTGAATTGTAACTGACTGTCAAATGATATTGTAAAAAATTGAAAAAATGTTTAAAAAAACATAAAATAGTTATATAATATTATATAAGAAGTTTTTAGGAGGTAATAAGATTATGAAAAAAGGAAAAGTGGTTCTTGTAGGAACTGGATTTGTTGGAATGAGTATGGCATATTCTATGTTAAATAGAGGCGGAGTTAATGAATTAGTCTTAATAGATATTGATAAAGAAAAGACTAAAGGAGAAGAAATGGATTTGTCTCATGGATTACCATATGCACCTCAAAAAATGGTAATAAGAGCAGGAGAGTATGATGAATGTGAAGATGCACAAGTAGTTGTAATTACAGCAGGAGTGGCTCAAAAACCTGGACAAACAAGATTAGAATTAGCAGAGACTAATACAAGGATAATTAAAGAAATTACACAGAATATAATGAATAGTGGTTTTAATGGAGTTATTATTGTAGCAAGTAATCCAGTCGATTTAATGACATATGTTGTTGCAAAAGTTTCAGGACTTCCCAAAAATCAAGTATTTGGTTCAGGAACTGTTTTAGATACAGCAAGATTACGTTATATATTATCAGATAATTTGCAAGTGTCAAGCAAAAATATACATGCATATATAATGGGAGAACATGGAGATTCATCATTTGTACCATGGGAACATGCATATATTGGATGTAAAAAAATAAAAGATATAATGAAGGATAATAAATATGAGATGAATGACCTAGAAAAAATTCATCAAGATGTTGTAAATGCGGCATATGAAATAATAGAAAAGAAAAAGGCAACTTATTATGGTATAGGTGTGGCTTTGAGTAAACTAGTAAAATCAGTATTAGATAACGAAAACTCTATTGTAACAGTGTCTACTTATTTAAAGGATGGAGAATATGGGCAAGACGATATTTATATAGGTGTTCCAGCAATTATAAATAGTAATGGAGTAAGAGAATTATTAAAGCTTGATTTAACAGAAGAAGAACAGTCAAAACTTGATAATAGTTGTAAAATTATAAAAGAAATGAGAGAAAAATCAATTGATAAAATCATAGAAGAGTAAGTATTAAAATTTAGAATTTTCAAAAAATGTCGAAAATTGAGTACTAAAAATTGAAAAATATATAGATTAATGATATAATAAAATCATCTTATTTGAGAAGGGAGGTTTTCGACAATGCGGAAATCTAAGAAGAACAAAAGGATTATTGTTATATTAACAGTTTTATTAATAGGTATAATATTTTATAGATATTTTTCTATAAAAAGAAAAACAACAGAGTGCTATCACGATCCTTCTGAAATTGAAATTCACATGATTGATGTTGGACAATCGGAGTCAATTTTGATTATACAGGGGAAAAATACAATGCTTATTGATACAGGGGAAATGTTTTGTGGTAAAGAAATTTCAGATTATATCTCTAATGTAGGGATTGATCATATTGATATATTATTAATCACACATTTTCACAAAGATCATGTAGGAGGTGTTCACAGAATTATAAGTTCTTTTGATATAGGAAAGATAATTTGTATGGATAGCAGATATTTTTCTACATTGCAGGAAAGAACATGGTATGCGGATTTAAATATTGCTCAAAAATTTAACGAGTTTTTTTATAGGAGAAAGATTAAGAGAGAATTACCATATGATGAAAATGAAGAACTAAAAGAATTCTCGTTTGGAGATGCAAAAATAACTTTTTTGTGCCAAGAGAAAGAAGAGAAAAATGTAAATAATAAGTCGATTGTCTCAAGGGTTGACTTTGGAAATTTCTCGGCTTTACTAATGGGAGATGCAGAATCAGAAATAGAAGAAAAATTAATTGAAATAGGAAGCGATTTAGATGTAGACCTTTTAAAGGTTGGACATCATGGAAGTAATACTTCTTCAACAAGTAAGTTTTTAGAAAATGTAAATCCAGAATATGCAATAATTAGTTGTGGACGTAATAATAAGCATTCATTTCCTAAAAAACCAGTTTTGAAAAGGCTTTATAAAACAAAAGATATAAAGATTTATAGGACTGATTTAATGGGGAATATCGTTGTTAAATCTGATGGAAGAAATGTCAAAGTTTTTACTGAAAGATAGCAAAATCAAAAAAGAAACTCATATTAACTTTACTTTATATAGTATAGTTTATATGGGTTTTTTAATTTTATGTATTTAAGTTTCGATTTTTTTAAACTATAATTTAGAACAAAAGAGGCATGATTAAAATTTTTTGACCTTTCAAATTACTTTTCATGCCTTGTCTTTGTTTACCCGCGAAAAATTGCTTAGCAATTTTTCTGTGAAATATAAGTTTAAATATGAATAAAAAACAAAACTTAAATTTATGTATAGTTGACATATTTAGTAAAATGAAGTAAAATAATAAAAAAATTTAGTGCGATTTTTATTTAATTAAATAAAAGGAGGAAAAAGATGAAAAAAGAAGAAAGAATAGAATTAATACGGAAATCGATAAGAGAAAACACATATCCATTAGAATATGATTACAAAGATGTATATAGAAAAGGAAATTGTTATAGTTATGCAATTGGTTCTAAATGTGAAAATGGCAGTATATATGAAGAAGAATATATTTACAATTTAGGATGTATTTCTAATCAGGCTCCTGCTACAAATGTAAAAGAAGCAGAAAGGAATTTTCTAAAAGATATGGAAATCTTAGGGGTGCAAGCAAGAAAGAGCTCTTTAGATGAAAAAATATTAGATGGAGAATGGAAGGTAATTCTTTTTTATGAAGATGTATTTATTGATTCTTATGATTTTCACTTTGCACGGCAGGATAAGGATGGAAATTGGTCACATAGAGAGTATATTAATGGACCAGTTAGAAAATTAGGAAAAAATCCAGAAGGATGCACTGATTTAACGTTTGTGAATTATTATGTGTTAAGTATTAATAAATAATATTAAAATCTAATAGAGTGCTAGTATTTTGGTGTTTTATATTAAAAAGAAAATATATTACTATTAGTTTAGTAAAATATTTTCTTTTTTAAAATATTTTTTGAAACCTGTTGACATACGGATAAAAGCATTGTATAATATATAAGCATGAATTAAGCGATGAAGCTAAATGTGGCTACATTCTTACGGAAGTGAGAGTGGAGGGAACTTTAGTGGAGTATGTCATGGCAAAGACCAGGCGGTAAGAAAAATACACTTATCCCAGAATTATCATGCATATTTTGGGTTTTAATAAAGGGTGTTTTAAAAACACTAGAGTGCGTTTTAACTTGCCAAGGTAATTAAGTTAGCTGTGCGAAGCAACGCAAGCTACAGATAACTTATGCAATCGAATAAAGTGAGATTGCAATCATATTAAAATATTTAATTTAAGGAGGGAAAATTACAATGGCAAACACAACAGTTGTAACAAGTGAAAAAATAAGAATAAGATTAAAAGCTTATGACCATGTAGTTTTAGATCAGTCTGCTGAAAAGATAGTAGAAACAGCTAAAAAAACAGGAGCAAAAGTTTCAGGTCCTATTCCATTACCAACACAAAAAGAAGTAGTAACAATATTACGTTCTCCACACAAATACAAAGATTCAAGAGAACAATTTGAAATGAGAACACATAAAAGAGTTATTGACATTCTTTACCCAACACAAAAAACAGTTGATAGTCTAATGAAATTAGAATTACCAGCAGGTGTTGATATTGAAATTAAGTTATAAGTTAACGAAAAAACGAACAAAGTGAGATTTGAGTCTTACTTATAACTTACGCAATTGAGTGAAACGAAATTGTGAACATTAAAAAAATAAGAATAAGTTAGTGAAAACAATTTAAAGAAGTTTAAATGTTACTTATGCATTATTACAAAGAATACAAATGCTTATGCATTTGCATACTGATGCTGTAACGAACAAGTTCTAACAGCTTCAGCAAAAACCAAGCTGGAAATTAAATAAGAATTTAAAACGAGTATCACAAGGCAAATGAGTGATAAAACCAGAAATGTGCTTTGTGTACATTGAGGATTTTAGAACGAAATTTAACGAAGTGAGGCGAAGTTTAAAATTATTATTTCAGCCAATAGTTAGGAGGAAAATTAAAATGAAAAAAGGAATAATCGGAAGAAAAGTTGGAATGACACAAATTTTTGATGAAAAAGGAAATGTAATTCCAGTAACAGTTATAGAAGCTGGACCATGTGTAGTAGCACAAGTTAAAACAGTAGAAACTGATGGATATGATGCTCTACAATTAGGATTTGGCGAAGTAAAAGATAAACATATTAATAAACCAGAAAAAGGACATTTTGCAAAAGCAGGTCTTGAAGCAAAAAAACACTTAAGAGAATTTAGATTAGATTCAGTTGAAGGTGTTAAAGTTGGAGACGAAGTTAAAGCAGATGTATTTGAAGCTGGAGAAAAAGTAGATGTTCAAGGAACATCAAAAGGAAAAGGATTCCAAGGTGTTATAAAAAGACATGGACAACACAGAGGACCAATGGGACATGGATCTATGTATCATAGAAGACCAGGTTCAATGGGGTCTACATCAACACCAGGTAGAGTATTTAAAGGTAAAAAACTTCCAGGACATATGGGAAGAGTTACAATTACAATACAAAACTTAGATGTTGTAAGAGTAGATATGGACAAAAATGTAATATTATTAAAAGGTAGTGTTCCAGGAACAAAAGGATCTATCTTAAAAATAAAATCAGCTGTAAAGGCTACTAAATAGAAGGAAGGAGGAAATACGAAATGCCAAAAATAGATGTATATGATATAAAAGGTAAAAAAGTAAGCGATGTTGAATTAGCTGAAAATATATTTGGAATTGAACCAAATGAAACTATAGTACATAGTGTATTAGTTAATTACTTAGCTAATCAAAGACAAGGTACACAAAGTACAAAAACTAGAGCAGAAGTTCGTGGTGGTGGTAGAAAACCATGGAGACAAAAAGGAACAGGTAGAGCAAGACAAGGAAGTATTAGAGCTCCACAATGGATAAAAGGTGGTATAGCTTTAGGTCCAAAACCTCGTTCATATAAATATACTGTTAATAAAAAAGAAAGAAGATTAGCAATAAAATCTTTATTAAGTTCTAAAGTATTAGAAAAAGAATTAACAGTTGTTGATAAATTAGAATTATCAGAAATCAAAACAAAAACAATGGTAAAAGCATTAGCAGACTTAAAAGTAGAAGGAAAAACATTAATAATTCTTTCAGAAAATAATAAAAATGTTTTAATGTCAGCTAGAAATATTGAAGGAGTTAAAACAATTACTTTAAATAATATAAATGTATTTGATTTATTAAAATACAATAATTTAGTTTTACCTCTAGAAACTGTAAAGAAAATTGAGGAGGTGTACGCATAATGAGACCAGAAGATATAATTATTGCACCAGTTGTTACAGAAAAAAGTAATGATGAATTACAACAAGGAAAATACACATTTAAAGTAAATAAAAACGCTACAAAAGTTGAAATAGCTAAAGCTGTTGAAAAACTTTTTGAAGTTAGAGTTTTAAAAGTAAATACAATGACAGTACAAGGAAAACAAAAAAGAGTTGGATACCACACAGGTAAAACTTCAGATTGGAAAAAGGCTATAGTTACTATAGATACAAATCCATCAGAAGCTTCTTACTTAGCTAAAGGTGGTAAAGAAACTAAAGCTACTAAGAAATTCAAAGATTCAATTGATGAATTTATGGGAGCCTAATTATGAAAATTGAAGAAATGAACTTTGAAGAAAGAAGAGAATATTTTAGACAAACAATTAGAGGTGGCAAAAAATCTACAATAAATAAAAAAAGAACAGAAGAAGCAAAAAAATTTCATAAAAGATTTCATGAAAAAATGGAAAATGAAGAAATAGTAGAAGATATCGAGAAATAACTCGGATAATAAAAAATATCTGTTATGCGGAGCAGGAAAAAATCCGTAAATATAAGTAGAGTAGAAAAACGAGCAAAAGCGAGCAGTACAAGGCAAATTTATAAATATTGATGAGACTATACATAAGTATGTTGAAGAAATATTTACAAATTTAACGAAGTAATGCGAAGGTTTTCATCGTTTTGAGAGGAGAATAGTAATGAAACACTTTAAACCCTATACACCATCAAGAAGAAACATGACAGTTTCTGATTTTGCAGAAATAACAAAGAAAACACCTGAAAAATCATTACTTGCTAAGAAAAAAGAAAAAGCAGGAAGAAACAGTTATGGTAGAATAACAGTAAGACACCAAGGTGGTGGAAATAGACAAAAATATAGAATTATAGATTTTAAAAGAAGAAAAGACAACATGGAAGCAGAAGTTTTAGGTATAGAATATGATCCAAATCGTAGTAGCAATATAGCATTAATCCAATATGAAGATGGAACAAAAGCATATATATTAGCACCACAAGGATTAACAGATGGAAATAAAGTAATATCTGGAGAAAATGTTGATATAAAAGCAGGGAACTGTATGCCAATCAACAGCATCCCAGTAGGTACATTAGTACATAATGTAGAATTAAATCCAGGTCAAGGTGGAAAATTAGTTAGAACTGCTGGACAAAGTGCTCAATTAATGGCTAAAGAAGGAAAATATGCAACATTAAGATTACCATCTGGAGAAATGAGAAAAGTATTAGCTAATTGTAGAGCTACAATAGGAGTTATAGGAAATGCAGATCATGAAAACGTTAAAATCGGTAAAGCTGGTAGAAAACGTCACATGGGATGGAGACCAGAAGTTAGAGGTTCTGTAATGAACCCAGTAGATCACCCACATGGTGGTGGTGAAGGTAGAGCTCCAGTAGGACACGCGGGTCCAATGACACCTTGGGGTAAACCAGCTCTTGGATATAAAACAAGAAATAAAAAGAAACAATCAAATAAATTTATTGTTAAGAGAAGAAAGTAGTTGTTACTTTCGAAGCATTGAAAAATGCTTCAAAAGTTACAAATACTTTCGGTAAAATTAAGATAGCCGTTCGAACGAATGTGAGTTATGGATATCTTATGCAACTGACGTAGGAAGTTGCCTACAATAATAAAAACTTGGAAAAAGTTTTTAATTTATGATGAACGAACGAAGTGAAAGGAGGACATTAGAATATGTCTAGATCAAGCAAGAAAAAACCATTCGTGCAAGAAAAACTATTAAAAAGAATAGAAGCTATGAACGAAACTGGAGACAAAGAAGTTCTAAAAACATGGTCAAGAGCTTCAACAATATATCCACAAATGGTTGGTCATACAATAGCTGTACATGATGGAAGAAAACATGTTCCAGTATATATAGCAGAAGAAATGATTGGTCACAAATTAGGTGAATTTGCTCCAACAAGAACATTTAAAGGTCATGCTGGAGATAAGAAAACTAAAAAATAATAAGAAGTCAAAAATTAGACATCCAATATAAAGGAGGTAAGTAAAGTGGAAGAAACACTAGTAAAAGAAGCTAGAGCAACACTTAAATTTGCAAGAATATCAGCTAGAAAAGTAAAGATAGTTGCAGATTTAATTAGAGGAAAAGATGTTGATGAAGCACTAGCAATAATGAAATTTACACCAAAAGCATCTTCAGAAGTATTAGAAAAATTATTAAAATCAGCAATTGCAAATGCTGAAAATAATCATGAAATGAAACATGAAAATTTATATGTTGCTGAAATATTTGCAAACCAAGGTCCAACACTTAAAAGAATAAGACCAGCTGCAAAAGGTTCAGCAGTAAGAATTAGAAAAAGAACAAGTCATATAACAATTGTTCTAAAGGAAAGAGATTAATGATAAAAGAAAAGGAGGCTTAATTTAACCATGGGTCAAAAAGTACATCCAACAGGTGCAAGAGTTGGTATAATAAGAGATTGGAACTCTAAATGGTATGCAAATTCTAAAAACTTTGCAGATTATTTAGTAGAAGACCAAAAAATACGTAAATTTTTAAAGAAAAAATTATATACTGCTGGAATTTCTAAAATAGAAATTGAAAGAACAGCTAAAATGGTAAAAATTAATTTATATACAGCTAAACCAGGAATTATAATTGGTAAAGGTGGAGCTGGAGTAGAAGCGATAAAAACAGATATTGCAAAATTAATAAATAAAGATGTTAACTTAAATATAGTAGAAGTTAAAAATATAGATACAGACGCACAATTAGTTGCTGAAAATATTGCAGGACAATTAGAAAGAAGAATTTCATTCAGAAGAGCTATGAAACAATGTATGCAAAAAGCTACAAAAGCTGGAGCTTTAGGTATAAAAACAGCTGTATCAGGTAGATTAGGTGGAGCTGACATGGCTAGAACTGAATTTTATAAAGAAGGAAATATTCCATTACAAACTTTAAGAGCTGATATTGATTATGGATTTGCAGAAGCAGATACAACATATGGAAAAATCGGTGTAAAAGTATGGATATATAAAGGAGAAGTTCTTCCAAGTAAGAAAATGGAAGGGGGAGACCAATAATGCCATTAATGCCAAAAAGAACAAAACATAGAAAAGTACAAAAAGGTAGAATGAGAGGAAAAGCAACAAGAGGAAATAGAGTTACAGATGGAGAATATGGAATACAAGCTGTAACAGCTGGTTTAATTACAAGTAATCAAATCGAAGCAGCCAGAATTGCTATGACTCGTTATATAAAAAGAGGTGGAAAAGTTTGGATAAAAATATTCCCAGACAAACCAATAACTTCTAAACCAATCGGTACTCGTATGGGTAAAGGTAAAGGTGCTCCAGAATATTGGGTAGCTGTTGTAAAACCAGGAAGAGTTATGTTTGAAATTGCTGGTGTACCAGAAGAAACAGCTAGAGAAGCCTTAAGACTTGCAATGAATAAACTACCTAACAAAACAAAATTCGTTGCTAGAGAAACTGAAAAGGTAGGTGGAAATGATGAAGATTAGTAAAATAAGAGAAATGTCTTCACCAGATTTAGAGAAAGAATTAGGTGAACTAAAAACAGAATTATTCAAATTAAAATTTAGTTTAGCTACAAACGGATTAGAAAATACAAGTAAAATAAAAGAAGTTAGAAGAGATATAGCTAAAATAAATACTGTATTAACAGAAAGAAAAATAGCAGAAGCAAAAGCTTAAAAATATAAAATAGAAGAAAAGAAAGTTTCATTTTGAATGAAGCAGATTATTAAAGTTTGGCAGACAAAAATTGAGATAGCCGTTCGAAATGAAATGAGATACGGATATCTTATGCAAATGAGCGATAGCGAATTTGTAACCGCTAAAAAGATGACGATGAGCGAAACAAAGTGAAGCGAAAGGAGGATTCATACATGGAAGAAAGAAATCTTCGTAAAACTATGATTGGAACTGTAGTATCTGATAAAATGGATAAAACAGTAGTTGTAGCAGTTGAAACAAGTGTTAGACATGATGTTTATGGAAAAACAGTAAAAAGAACATACAAATTAAAAGCTCATGATGAAAACAATGAATGTCAAATGGGTGACAAAGTTGAAGTCATGGAAACAAGACCACTTTCTAAAGATAAAAGATGGAGAGTTGTTAAGGTTGTTGAAAAAGCAATCATCAAATAAATAAATGAAAAGCAGCAATCTGCACATTTTTAATATTTATTTCAAACCTCGACATACTTGTGTATAGTCTCGGCTTGCTCTAAATATGAAAAATGCACATCTTACTACTTTTGATTTATTTATTAAAAAAGAAGATTTGATGAAAAGCAGTAAACTGTAATTTTATTAAAATAAAAATTATAAGAAGGGAGAAACAGAACATGATACAACAACAAACAATATTAAAAGTAGCAGACAACACAGGTGCAAAAGAAATTATGTGTATCAGATGTTTAGGTGGTTCATATAGAAAAACATCTAATATAGGTGATATCATAGTTGCTTCAGTTAAATCAGCAACACCAGGTGGCGTTGTTAAAAAAGGTGATGTTGTAAAAGCTGTTATAGTAAGATCTAAAAAGGGATTAAGAAGACCAGATGGTTCATATATAAAATTTGATGAAAATGCAGCTGTAATAATAAAAGAAGATGGAACTCCAAAAGGAACTCGTATTTTTGGACCAGTTGCAAGAGAACTAAGAGAAAAAGATTATATGAAAATTTTATCTTTAGCTCCAGAGGTTCTTTAAGCTCTTAACGAGAATGTTTATAAAACATTCGAGTGTTAGAGATTAAAGATGCAGAAATGTGAAGCGTTTCTGTAAACATTAATACTTTATGCTAAAATAATAAGCAATAAATTAGAAATTTTAGTGAATAAAGTTATGATAAATAAATTGAAGGGAGGCAATCTCTAATGAGAATAAAAAAAGGAGATACTGTTCAAGTTTTATCTGGAAATGATAAAGGAAAAACAGGAGAAGTACTAGAAGTAATACCAAAAGCTGACAAAATCATTGTTAAAGGTATAAACATTAGAAAAAAACATGTTAAACCAAGAAAACAAGGAGAAGAAGGCGGAATAATATCAATAGAATCAGCTATACCAAGTGCAAAAGTAAATGTAGTATGTTCTAAATGTGGAAAAGCTACAAGAGTTGCATATAGTGAAGAAAAAGGCGAAAAAATTCGTGTTTGTAAAAAATGCGGTGCAAAAATAAAATAAAAATATAGAAAGTAAAATAAAGTTCAGCAGATTTGGCAGACAAAATTTTGTCCAAAATTTTGGATGACGATGAACGAACGAAGTGAGTGAAAGGAGGATTA
The DNA here is from genome assembly GCA_948891265.1 of uncultured Clostridia bacterium. Lineage (GTDB taxonomy): Bacteria > Bacillota > Clostridia > TANB77 > CAG-508 > CAG-269. The sequence goes on from CAQUBD010000006.1 coordinate 52,169, forward strand.
AATAATAATGGAAAAATTAAGAGAACAATATGAAAAAGAAGTAATCCCAGCATTAATGAAAAAATTTAATTATAAATCAGTTATGCAAGTTCCAAAACTTGATAAAATAGTTATAAATATAGGTTTAGGGGATACAAAAGAAAACCCTAAAGCATTAGAAAATGCAATGAATGATTTAGTTCAAATTACAGGTCAAAAACCAGTAATTACAAAAGCTAGAAAGTCAATAGCTGCATTCAAATTAAGAGAAGGTGCAAATATAGGATGTAAAGTAACATTAAGAGCAGATAAAATGTATGATTTTGCTTACAAACTATTTAATGTAGCACTTCCAAGAGTTAGAGATTTTAGAGGAGTTTCAGGAAATTCATTTGATGGAAGAGGAAACTACTCAATGGGTATAAAGGAACAATTAATATTCCCAGAAATTGAATATGATAAAGTAGACAAATTAAGAGGTATGGATATCATATTTGTAACAACAGCTAATTCTGATGAAGAAGCAAAAGAATTATTGAAACTTATGGGAATGCCTTTCAAAAATTAATTTTAAACAGCGTCTAACGTCGTTAGTCTTCGCATAAAAAATCCTCATCGTACAACAAGTACGATTCCGGTTTTTTAGCTTGACTGCCTAGTTATACTTGTTTTAAATTAATTTTGTGAAAAACCTAATTAGTCAAGGAAGGAGTAAAAAAGGAATGGCTAAAAAATCAATGAAAGTAAAACAAGCTAGACCACAAAAATATAGTACAAGAGAATATAATAGATGTAAATTATGTGGTAGACCACATGCTTATATTAGAAAATATGGCATTTGCCGTGTATGCTTTAGAGAATTAGCACATAAGGGTGAAATTCCTGGGGTTAAGAAAGCTAGCTGGTAAAAGAAAATCGATTAAAAGCAGCAATCTGCACATTTGCTTATTATTAAGGATTACAAATGAATATAAATATTCATTTGTATACTGATACTGTAATAGCTAAAGCTTAACAGTATCAGCAAAATGCACATCTAACTACTTTTAATCAATTTTATGAAAAATACTGAATATTATAAAGATTAATAAATTTACAATTCAGTATATACATATAATTAAGAAGAAAAGGAGGAAAGTAAATTGAATATTACAGATCCAATAGCAGATATGTTAACTAGAATAAGAAATGCAAATACTTCAAAACATAAAACAGTAGATATACCTGCATCAAAAATGAAATTAGGAATAGCTGAGATATTATTTAAAGAAGGATATATTAAAGCTTTTGAAGAAATAAAAGATGAAAATCAAGGAATTATAAGAGTTACTCTAAAATATGATGAAAAAGGAAATAGAGTAATTGATGGATTAAGAAGAATTAGTAAACCAGGATTAAGAGTTTATGCTTCTAAAGAAGAATTACCAAAAGTATTAAATGGTTTAGGTATAGCAATAATTTCTACATCACAAGGTTTAAAAACAGATAAAGAAGCTAGACAATTAGGTGTTGGTGGAGAAGTATTAGCTTATATATGGTAAGAGAATATGTAAAAAGGCGAAAGCTATAAAATGACATAATTCAATAATAAGGAGGAAAAGAAAATGTCAAGAATAGGAAATAAACCTATAACAGTACCAGATGGAGTAGAAATCAAAATAGACGGACAAAAAATTAGTGTTAAAGGACCAAAAGGAACATTAGAAAGAGAAATACATAGAAATATTTCTTTAGAAATGAATGATAAAATAATTAAAGTAATTAGAAAAAATGATGAACCACAAAATAGAAGTTTGCATGGTTTAACAAGAACTTTAATTAATAATATGATTGTTGGTGTAACACAAGAATATACTAAAGAACTTCAAATAAATGGAGTTGGATATAGAGTTGCTAAACAAGGTACAGGACTTAATATGACTTTAGGATATTCACATCCAGTATTATTTGATGCACCAGCTGGAATTACTTTTGATGTACCAAATCCAAATACAATTATCGTTAGAGGAATTGATAAAGAAGTTGTAGGTCAAACTGCTGCTGTTATAAGAAGCAAAAGACCACCAGAAGTATATAGAGGTAAAGGTATCAAATATGCTGATGAGGTTATTAGACGTAAGGAAGGTAAAACTGGAAAATAAATTTTAATAAAATTAATCATCTTGCACATTTTGTTATTTTTAAGGATTACAAATGAATATAAATATTCATTTGTATACTGATACTGTAACAGCTAAAGCTTAACAGTATCAGCAAAATGCACAATATAATCAATTTTATCAAAATTACATAAATATAACTTTTAAAGGAAGGGAGTAATAGAAATGGTTAAGAAGACAGATAGAAAAATGGAAAGAAATAGAAGACATTTAAGAGTAAGAACAAAAATATCTGGAACAGCTGAAAGACCAAGATTATGTGTATATAGAAGTAATACAAATTTATATGTACAAATAATAGATGATGTTGCAGCAAATACTATAGTTAGTTGTTCTACATTAGACAAAGATATTAAAACAAAACATGCAAATAAAGAAGCTGCTAAAGAAATTGGAACAATGATAGCTAAAAAAGCATTAGAAAAAAATATAAAATCAGTAGTTTTTGACCGTGGTGGATATATATATCATGGTGTTGTTAAAGAATTAGCAGAAGCTGCTAGAGAAGGCGGATTAGAATTCTAATAAAAGTTAGAAGACAGAGGCCAGAAGTCAGAGAACAGAATCAGGAATTTAGATATCTAATATTTAACGTTCGACATTTAATATCTGACATCTGATGTCCAACATCTAAATAGAAAAGGAGGAAATTAGAACCAATGGAAGAAAAAAACGAATTAAAAGAAAAAGTAGTTGCCATAAATAGAGTTGCAAAAGTTGTTAAAGGTGGTAGAACTTTTAGATTTAGTGCAGTAGTTGTAGTTGGTGACGAAAATGGACATATTGGTGTAGGTAATGGTAAAGCTGCAGAAGTTCCAGATGCAATCAAAAAAGCTATACAAGAAGCTAAAAAGAACTTAGTAGAAGTTCCAATAGTTGATACAACTGTACCTCACGAGTATATAGGAAAATTTGGTAGTGCAAATGTTTTATTAAAACCAGCTGCTGTTGGTACTGGATTAATAGCAGGAGGAAGTGTTAGACCAGTATTAGAGCTTGCAGGATATAAAAATATAAGAACAAAAGTTATTGGAACAAACAATCCAAGAAACGTTGTTTATGCAACAATTGAAGGACTAAAAGCTATGCAAACAGCTGAACAAGTAGCTAAAAAAAGAGGTAAAAAAGTAGAAGAAATATTATAATATAAGAAAATTTTTAAGTAAGGGGAATAACTTATTCATGCGTTATGGGGATATATCTTGTCCCACAAAGAAACGCTTAAGATAAAGATGTGTCCCACACATATAAATAAGGAGGTGCAAGCATAAAAATGAAATTAGGAGAATTAAAACCAGCTGAAGAAAGAGTTTCAAGAAGAAGAGTAGGACGTGGAATTGGTTCTGGACTTGGAAAAACATCAGGAAAAGGACATAAAGGACAAAAAGCAAGATCAGGCGGTGGAGTAAGAAGAGGTTTTGAAGGTGGTCAAACACCATTATATAGAAGACTACCAAAAAGAGGATTTACAAACATCCATGCAAAAAATTACACAGAAGTAACATTAACAATGTTAAATAAATCAACAGTAAATGATGTTACAGCAGAAACCCTGATTGCAGATAGAATAATTAGTAAAGCAAATGATGGAATAGTAGTATTAGCAACAGGAAATTTAGATAAAAAATTGAATGTTAAAGCTGTAAGATTTACTACAAAAGCAAAAGAAAAAATTGAAGCTTTAGGCGGAAAGGCTGAGGTGATTTAATTGTTTAAAACAATAAAAAATGCATTAAAGACACCTGATGTAAGAAAAAGAATATTATATACACTATTATTAATAGTAATTTTTAGATTAGGATGCTATATTACAGTACCAGGAGTAAATAGTATAGTATTAAATGAAGCTATGGGAACAAATAATGGGGTAGCAGGATTAATAGATATGATTTCAGGAGGAGCATTTTCAAGATTTTCAGTTTTTGCAATGTCAATTAGTCCATATATAACAGCTTCAATTGTTATACAGTTATTAGCAATGATAATACCATCTTTAGAAAAATTAACTAAAGAAGGCGGCGAAGAAGGAAGAAAGAAAATTAATAGATATACAAAAATTTTAACTTTAGTATTAGCTTTAGTTGAAGCAATAGGTGTATTTGTATCATATAAAAATTCTGGAATATTTATAAATACACAATCTTCTACTGCTGCTTTAGTAGTAATATCATTAGTTGCTGGAACATCAATATTAATGTGGCTTGGAGATGAAATAACAAATAAAGGAATAGGAAATGGAATTTCTATGATAATATTTATAGGTATTATTTCAGGATTACCAAGTTTTATAACTACTTTATGGAACTTGATGATTACAAGTGCAGGGTTTAGTACAACTGGATTACTAATGGCAATAGGAATAATAATAGGTGCTGTAATATTAATAGCAGGAGTTGTATTTATACAACAAGCTGAAAGAAGAGTACCTGTACAATATTCTAAAAAAGTAGTTGGAAGAAAGATGGTAGGAGCTCAAAGCACACATATACCATTAAAATTAGCTATGGCAGGAGTTATGCCAATAATATTTGCATCATCATTTTTAACATTTCCAGCAATGATAATACAAATATTTGTAAGTGATATAGCAACTAAAACAGGATTTATAGCAGGATTGTATAAATTTTCAATAGCTACATCATCTTCAAGTGTAGGTATAGGTTATACAATAGCAAATGCTTTAATATACTTAATATTAATAATGGCATTTACATTTTTCTATACTTATGCAACATTTAATCCAGCAGAAGTATCAAATAATATAAAGAAAAATGGTGGATTTATACCAGGAATAAGAGCAGGAAAGCCAACAACAGATTATTTATCATCAATAATATCAAAAATAACATGGTTTGGTGGATTTTTCTTAGCAGTAATAGCAATATTACCAATGCTATTAAGATTTACAGGACTAAATATAGCATTTGGTGGAACATCAATATTAATTGTTGTAGGTGTAGCATTAGAAACTGTACAGCAATTAGAATCTCAATTAGTAATGAGACACTATAAAGGATTCTTGGAATAAAAATAGATAGCATTGTGGGGGAGGTATGCACATTTTTGCATATCACCCTATAATGGTTTTTATAATGTTTATTAATATAGAAGTCAGAAATATAAATTGGTAAATATTATAAAGATTATTATAATGTTAATTTTGATAATCTTTAAAAACTTTTACATGAAGATAAACGAAGCGAAGCGTAGAGAAGGGAGAAAACATAATGATAATTATTGTGTTAGGTGCACCTGGTACAGGAAAAGGAACTGTTGCAGGATTATTGCAAGAAAAACTTGGGATTAAACAAGTATCTACAGGAGATATTTTTAGAAAAAATATCAAAGAAAGGACGGAAGTAGGAATATTAGCTGAAAAGTATATAACAAAAGGAAACTTAGTACCAGATGATATTACAATAAAGATAGTTGAAGAAAGATTAAATGAACCAGATGTAATAAATGGAGCAATATTAGATGGATTTCCAAGAACAATAAAACAAGCTGAAGAATTAGATAAGATATTAGCAGTTAAAGGACAAAAAGTTGATAAAGTTATAAATCTAACAACTCCAGATGAAGAAATTATAGAGAGAATAGTAAATAGAAGAGTATGTTCAAATCAAGAATGTAAAGCTATATATAATATACTTTTAAATCCACCGAAAATAGAAGGAATTTGCGATAAGTGTGGATCTGAGTTAGTAACAAGAAAAGATGATACAGAGGAAACTGTAAAAGCAAGATTAGAAACATATTTTATTGAAACAAATCCACTTGTTGAATATTATAAAAATCAGGGAAATCTGATAACAGAACTTGTTAGTAAATCAGTAAATAAATTAGGAAAAGATGTAGCAAATGAAGTTGTACAAATTTTGAAATGAGACAGTTGGGACAGACAAAAGTGTCTCATTTTAAAATAAATATAAGTGTATGAAATAAAAAAATGAGACACTTTTGTCTGTCTTAAGTGTCTCAAGGAGACGATCAAAATGGTAACTATAAAATCAAAAAAAGAAATAGAATTAATGAGACAAGCCTGTAAAGTTGTAGCTATAGTATATCAAGAATTAGAAAAGCATATAAAACCAGGAATATCAACGCTAGAATTAGACCAAATTGCAGAAAAAACGATGAGAAATTTAGGAGCAATTCCAGCAGAAAAAGGATATGATCCAGGAATAAAAGGAATACCTAAATTCCCAGCATCTATATGTGTATCTATAAATGATGAAGTTATACATGGAATACCTTCAAAATATAGGATTTTAAAAGAGGGAGACATAGTTAGTATCGATACAGTTGCCTTAAAAAATGGATTTAATGGAGATGCAGCAAGAACATTTATAGTAGGAAAAACATCAAAAGAAAATCAAAGATTAGTAGATGTTACAAAACAAGCTTTTTTTGAAGGTATAAAATATGCAAAATCAGGAAATAGAATTGGTGATGTGTGTCATGCTATAGGAGAATATGTTCATTCTCAAGGTTTTTCAGTAATTAGGGAATTTCAAGGACATGGTATTGGAAGAGAAATGCATGAGGATCCAGGAATCCCAAATTATGGAAAAGCAGGAAGAGGAATAAGATTAGAACCAGGAATGACATTAGCTATTGAACCTATGGTAATACAAGGGAAACCTAACATTTTAGAACTTGATGATGGTTGGACAATAGTAACAGAAGATGGAAGTATGGCAGCACATTATGAAAATACAATTTTAATTACAGAAAAAGAGCCAGAAATCTTGACAATACTTTAGAAGTGATGTATAATAAAATAGTTATTATTATATAATGGAAAAATTATGAAAAGATGATAACAAATTGCTCTTATAGGAGGGGATATTTTGGCAAAGGAAGATGTTATAGAAGTTGAAGGTACTGTTGTAGAAGCATTACCAAATACAAATTTTAAAGTTGAACTTGAAAATGGACATCAAATATTAGCTCATATTTCAGGGAAACTTAGAATGAATTATATAAAAATTCTACCAGGTGATAAAGTCAAACTAGAACTTTCACCATATGACTTGAGTAGGGGTCGTATTATTTGGAGAGCAAAATAAAACTAGATAAACAAACTAAAAGCAATATCGTGCACATTTTTATTTCACTAATCGAAACTCAATGTACAAAAGTACAATTTCGTTCCGATTAGCTCATAAAAACTGCACAATATATCACTTTTATTTTGTTTTAACAAAAAATAATTAATCAAAAAATTAACCCAAATATATAAAGCTTAAAAGCTAATAAAATTAGGAGGTGCAAAAAACATGAAAGTAAGACCATCAGTAAAAAAAATATGTGACAAATGTAAAGTAATAAAAAGAAAAGGGGTAATTAGAGTTATCTGCGAAAACCCTAAACACAAACAAAGACAAGGATAATTTTAGTTTATAACACAAATAGGTAGCGGCTGTGTAATATAGTAATATATTAAACATATCAATTTGTGTTTATATATATGTCTTGAGAATATCTAAAGACCCAAAAGCATGGGTGCATTTCACCTTTAGAGAAAATAGAGACAAAATTAACCAATAAAGGTTGTAAAGATAAGTAATTTATGAAAATTTGGAGGTGCAAAAAATATGGCTCGTATAGCAGGAGTAGATCTACCTAAAGAAAAAAGAGTAGAAATAGGACTTACATATATTTATGGAATAGGTTTAACAAGCTCTCAAAAAATTCTAGCAAAAGCTGGGATAAATCCAGATACTAGAGTAAAAGACTTAACTGATGATGAAGTTAATAGCATAAGAAAGGTTATTGATGAATCATATACAGTTGAAGGTGATTTAAGAAGAGAAGTTGCTTTAAACATAAAAAGACTTACAGAAATAGGATGCTACAGAGGATTAAGACATAGAAGAGGTTTACCTGTAAGAGGACAAAGAACAAAAACAAATGCTAGAACAAGAAAAGGTCCTAGAAAATTAGTTAGCAAAAGCAAAAAATAAGGTTTAAATCGATTAAAAGCATCAATCTGCACGATTTTGCTAAATAATCCAAACTTCGATGTACAAACGTACACCTTCAGCTTGAATTATTTAACAAAATAGCACATCTTAATACTTTTAATCAATTTATACAGTTTTAATGTAAATAGAAATTTAAATATAATAATAATTCACTTAAAATAGAGGAGGGAATTTTAGAAAATGGCTAATAATAAATCAACAAGAAAACCAGTAGCTAGAAGAAATAGAAAAAACATTGAAAAAGGTGCAGCACATATTCATTCTAGTTTTAACAATACAATAGTTACAATAACAGATACACAAGGTAATGCAATTTCATGGGGAAGTGCTGGAGAATTAGGATTTAAAGGTTCAAGAAAAAGTACACCATTTGCTGCAGGACAAGTTGCAGAAACAGCAGCTAAAGCAGCTATGGAACATGGATTAAAAACAGTAGAAGTATTTGTTAAAGGACCAGGAGCTGGAAGAGAAGCTGCAATAAGAGCACTTCAAACAGCAGGTCTAGAAATAAGTGCAATCAAAGATGTAACACCAATACCACACAATGGATGTAGACCACCAAAAAGAAGAAGAGTATAGTTAATTGTTAATGAAAATATAGAAAATGATTGAATAATACAAATAACTGATACAGAAAATACAAAGTATATTCTGTATACCTTAAAAATAGAGAAGGGAGAATAAAAATGGCAAGATATAAAGACGAACAATGTCGTAGATGCCGTAGAGAAGGACAAAAATTGTTCTTAAAAGGCGAAAGATGCTATACAGATAAATGTAGTGTATCTAGAAGAAACTATGCACCAGGTCAACATGGACAAAAAAGAGCAAAACTTTCTGAATACGGTACTCAATTAAGAGAAAAACAAAAAACAAAAGCATATTATGGAGTTGGAGAAAAACAATTCAGAAAATATTTTGATATGGCTTCAAATAAAAAAGGTGTAACAGGTGAAAATTTATTACAAATATTAGAAAGTAGATTAGATAATGTTGTATATAGATTAGGCTTCGGAACATCTAGAGCTCAAGCAAGACAATTTGTAAATCATGGACAATTTGAAGTAAATGGTAAAAAAGTTGATATACCATCTTACTTAGTAAAAGCAGGAGACGTAATAACAGTTAGAGAAAGTAAAAAAGATAATGGTACAATAAAAGTTAATATTGAGCAAAATTCAGCAAGAGTAGTTCCAGCTTGGTTAGAAAAAGACAATGAAAAACTAAGTGGTAAAGTAATTAGATTATCTGCTAGAGAAGATATAGATCTTCCAATAGAAGAACATTTAATAGTAGAGCTTTACTCAAAATAATAGTTTTTGAAAGTAAGTGTAAAGGTTTAGTCAAAACTTTAAAATTTTACTTAAAAGAACTCATAAAGTTTTTAAAGAGTTTGAGATAAATCTCAATTTAGGAGGTAAAAATGATAGAATTTGAAAAGCCAAATATTGAATGTCTAGAAATTGATGAAGCAAATAATTATGCAAAATTTGTATGTGAACCATTAGAAAGAGGATATGGTGTAACAATAGGTAATTCACTAAGAAGAATATTACTTTCATCACTTCCAGGATGCGCTATAACAAGTGTAAAAATAGATGGAGTATTACACGAATTTTCAACAATTCCAAATGTTGTTGAAGATGTACCAGAAGTAATAGTCAACTTGAAAAGTGTAAGGTTAAAATTTGATGAAAATGAAGAAAAAGTTTTAAGAATAAACTTTAAAGGTGAAGGAGAAGTTACAGCAGCAAATATTGAAACAGATGGAACAGTAGAAATACTAAACCCTGACTTACATATAGCAACAGTTTCAGAAGGTGGAAGCCTTGTAATGGAAATGACAGCTGATAAAGGAAGAGGATACAATTCATCTGAAAAAAATAAAAACTCAAACCAAGATATATCTGTACTTCCAATTGATTCAATTTACACACCTGTAAAGAAAGTAAATTATCAAGTGGAAAATACTAGAGTAGGTCAAATGGTTGATTATGATAAACTAACTATTGAAGTATGGACAGATGGTAGCTTAAAAGCACATGAAGCATTAAGCTTAGCTGCAAAAGTAATGACAGGACATTTAGAATTATTTATAGATTTGTCAGAAACAACTAGAAATACACAAGTAATGGTTGAAAAAGAAGAATCTAAGAAAGAAAAAGTTCTAGAAATGTCTATTGAAGAATTAGAATTATCAGTTAGATCATATAATTGTTTAAAAAGAGCAAACATATCTACAGTTGAAGACTTAATAAGCAAATCTGAAACAGAAATGATGAAAGTAAGAAACTTAGGTAAAAAATCTTTTGATGAAGTAACTGCAAAATTACATTCATTAGGCTTAGACTTTGCACAAGAAGATGAATAGAACTAAATCAAAAAAATAGTATAAGAAGAAGCAAGATTTGGCAGATGGAAATTTCAAAGAAATTTTCAGATGACGATGACTGGAGAGAACGAAGTAAATATACTTCGAAGGCAAGATTTGGCAGATGGAAATTTCGAAGAAATTTTCAGATGACGATGACTGAAGCGAAGCAGAAAAGGCTCCGAAGGCAAGATTTGGCAGACAAGAATTTTGAAAAAAATTCTTGGATGACGATGAACGAGCGAAGCGAGAGAAAGGAAAGGTGAAAAAATTGGCTACAAATAGAAAATTAGGTAGAACTACAGATATAAGAATGGCAATCTTAAAAAACTTAACAACAGACTTATTAGTACATGGAAAAGTAGAAACTACATTACCAAGAGCAAAAGAAGTAAAAGCAATAGTTGATAGTATAATATCACTTGCAATAAAAGAAAAAGACAATTTTGAAGAAGTAGAAGTAAAAGTTGTTAAAGCTAAATTAGACTCAAAAGGTAATAAAGTAACAGAATTAGTAAAAAGCAAAAATGGTAAAGAATTTTTAAAAGTAGTAAAAGAAGAAACTACTGAAAAAAGACAAAAAGATATGCCATCTAGATTAAATGCTAGAAGAAAGATAATGAGAAAAGTAAATAAAGTAAAAGATGCTGATGGAAAGAATATAGATGTACCAGCAAAATTATTCAATGAAATTGCACCTAAATATGCAGGAAAAAATATTGGTGGATATACAAGAATAATTAAAGCAGGACCTAGAAGAGGAGATGCAGCAGAAGTTGCTATATTACAATTAGTATAAAAAATGTCCAATATGGACATTTTTTTTTAATATGAATATAATAGATCATAGGGGGCAAAAATGTTAGAGTTTGTATTTAATACTGTATTTTGGACATTAGCAATTTATGGTCTATTTGAAATTGTAAAAAATATTATATACATAAATTCATATACGAATTTTAAATCAGATGGAATATATGTAATAATTGCAGTAAAAAATCAAGAAGATAAAATAGAAGGTTTTTTACGTTCAATTATATTTAAAATTTTATATGGTAGAGAAGAATATTTAAAAAATGTAATAGTTGCAGATTTACAATCGACTGATAATACAAAGGAGATTGCAAAAAAATTATCGAATGATTATGAAATATTAAAAGTTGCAAATTGGAAAGACTGTAAAGAAATAATAGATAACGTAAATGATATAATATAAATATATTCTTGTTTTTTAAGTAGTTCTATGATAAACTAAGCAATGGTAATGCTTTAAAATAGAAGGAGAGAAACATTGGAATTAAAAGGAGAAGTAGAAGATATTATATACCAAAATGAAACCAATAGTTATACAATAGCTATATTTGATACTGAAGAAGAAGAAACAACAATTGTTGGCTATTTGCCATTTGTAAATAGTGGAGATACACTAAAAGTTATAGGAAGATTTATAGAACATAAAGAATATGGAAGACAATTTAAAGTTGATACATTTGAGAAGTTAATGCCAGAGACATTAGGCGCACTAGAAAGATATTTAGCTAATGGTAATGTCAAGGGAATAGGAGAAGCAATAGCAAAAAGAATAATAAAGAAATTTGGAGAAGATACAATAAATGTATTTAAATTTGAACCACATAGATTAGCAGAAATAAAAGGAATTTCAGAAAATAAAGCAAAAGAGATGGCAGAAAGTTTTATAGAGAATTGGGAAGTATGGCAAATAGTTGGTTTTCTAGAGCGATTTGGACTAGGAGCGGAAAATGCAAAAAAAGTTTATGATTTATTAGGAGTAAATGCAATAGAACAGATAGAATCAGATCCATATATTCTAATAGATATAGCAAGAGGAGTAGATTTTAAACAAATAGACCAAATGGCATTAAATATAGGAATAAACTTCGATAATCAAAAAAGAGTAGAAAGTGGAATAAAGTATGCATTAATAAAAGCAACATATAATGGACATTCATGTGTAATTAAAGAAAATCTAGTAGAATTTGTAATATCATTATTAGATGTATCAACAGAGACTATAGAAGACAATTTAATTAATTTAAAAGCGAAAGATGAGATTATAATAGAAAAAAGAGAAGAGACAGAATGGATATATCTTGAAAGTTTTTATAAAGTCGAGAAAGAAATAGCATTAAGATTAATTAGATTAGAAGAAGCTCCTAATATGAAAGAAATAAAAAATATAGATGCTGCTTTAAAAAGTATAGAAAAGAAATCAGATATAGAATTATCTGATAAGCAAAGGGAAGCAGTAAAAGCAATCAATAAAAACAATGTTACAATAATAACAGGTGGACCAGGGACAGGAAAAACAACAATAATAAAAACAATAATAGATTTATATGAAGAAAGAAAGAAAAAAGTTGTATTAGCAGCTCCAACTGGAAGAGCAGCAAAAAAGATGACAGAAGCAACAGGTAAAGAAGCATCAACATTACATAGATTGCTATGCATAGGAAAATTAGATGATGAAGGAACATATGCGAAACACAATGATTATCAAGGAGAACCAATAGATGCAGATTTAATAGTTGTAGACGAATTATCAATGGTAGATATGTTTTTAATGAATTATTTGTTAAATTGTATATATCAAGGAACAAAACTGATATTAGTAGGAGATGTAGACCAATTACCATCAGTTGGACCAGGGAGTGTTTTAAAAGATTTAATAAATTCAGAAATAATAAATACAGTCAAATTAGATAAAATTTTTAGACAAGCTGCAAAAAGTAAAATTATTTTAAATGCACATAGAGTAAATAATGGACAAGCATTTATTCAAAATGGTGATGAAGAACTAGAAGAAGATACAAAAAAAGATTTTTTCTTTATAAAGCAAAATTCTACAGAAAAAATGTTGCAAGAAGTAATAAGTCTATCAACAGGAAGACTAGAAAAATTCGGAAGTTATGACTTTTTTAAAAACATACAAATATTAACCCCTACAAAAAAAGGTCCATTAGGTACAAGAGAATTAAATAAAGCATTGCAATCAGTACTAAACCCAAATTTAGAAGAATTGCCAGAAAAAGTAAGTGGTGGTGTAGTTTATAGAGTTGGGGATAGAATAATGCAAATAAAAAACAATTATGATATCACATGGGAAAGAGAAAATAAGCAATTTGGGGCAGAAAAGTTAAATGGACAAAGCTGGGCATCAATGTATAAGTCAGAAGAAACTGGGCGAAAAGATAAAGTAGAAATTGGAACAGGAGTATTCAATGGAGAAATTGGAACAATAATAGAAATAGATGAAAGAGAAAAGATTGTTAAAATTCAATTTGATGATGAAAAAGTTGCTTGGTATGAATATGCAGATTTAGAACAGATAGAACATAGTTATGCAATAACAATACATAAAGCACAACGGAAGTGAATTTGATGTAGTAATAATGCTCGCCCCACAATCAGCGCCAATGTTATTAACAAGAAATTTATTATATACAGGTATTACAAGAGCTAAGAAATTATTAATAATAATTGGAAGTGATACAGTTGTTAACTATATGATACAAAATGTGGATAGTAAGAAGAGAAATACGGGATTAGAGTTTAAAATGAGACAGTTGGGACAGTACTAAGTTGTCTCATTTTTTGTCGAAATTTGCGATGAGTATAACTTGAATTTGCATAATTTGCAGTATACAATTAAATTCTACAATAAATTTAAGGAGGAATAATGTTTTGCCAAGAGCATCTAGAGAAATAATAAGAAATATATTTATGCATATTTATCCCCAAACATGCGGAATATGTGGAAAACTAAACACAAATTCATTGTGCAATAAGTGTAAGATTGAATTAAAGAAAGAAGAAGATGCAAATATAATAAAACGAGGAGAAGAAATAGAAAATAAATATTTTAATGAATTAATGTACATATTTAAATATGAAGGGCAAATAAGGAACTTAATATTAGATTACAAATTTAATGAAAAAGCATACATATATTTAACATTTGTAAATTTTTTATTAAATAATAGAAAAATATTTGAAAATATAAAAACTTATGATACAATTATACCAGTTCCAATAAGTAAAAAAAGATTAAAAGAAAGAGGATATAATCAAAGTTATTTAATAGCAAAAGAGATAGTAAGTCAAACTAATTTGGAATTAGTGAATAATTGTTTATTTAAAACAAAAAATATAATAGAACAAAGTAAATTAAACAAAGAAGATAGAGTAAACAATGTAAAAGGTGTTTATGCATTAAAAAATAAACAATTAATAGAAAATAAAAAAATTTTAATAATAGATGACATATATACAACAGGAAGCACAGTAAATGAATGTAGTAAAATACTAAGACAGGGAAATCCTAAAGAAATAGGAGTTTTGGTATTAGCAAAAGATTAAGATGTGTCCCCAAAATTAATGTAGGTAGAATTTGTTTCACAAATTCTGCATAAGTCATCTGTAGCAAGCAGAGCTTGAACAGCTGACTTAAACCGTCCCCTTTGGACATGGAGGTAGAAAATGGAAGATTTAGTTGAAAGCATATTAGATTATGTAAGATCTGATTATACAGATTATGCAATAATGATAAATGGTGAATGGGGTGTTGGAAAAACACACTTTTGGAATAATAAAATTAGAAAAAAAATAGAATCTATGCAACTAAATGGCAAGAGATATACTACGATTTATATGTCTTTATATGGAATTTCAAATTTAGAGGAAATTAGTAAAAAGATATTTATTGAAACTACTCAATTAATGGACAAAAATCTGAGAAAATTTATGGATGTAAACGAGCAAACAACAATACCAGAATATGCAAAAACAGGGTTAGATATGGCGAATTTTTTTGGTGTTACGCAAAATGGTGATAAAATAGATTATTCTGATTTCTTTTCTACAGATGATAAAGTTTTATGTTTTGATGATTTAGAAAGAGCAAATGTTGATGTTATTGATATTTTGGGATATATTAATAATTTTGTTGAGCATGATCATATTAAGACAATTATTATATGTAATGAAAAGGAATTATCAACTAAATTAAAAAGTTCTAATTTAGAGATGAAAACATTTATAGCAACATATTTATTAGATAAACAAGGGGAATTAAATGCTACTGATAAGCCAATGGTTGAGAAGATTCAGAATAAGATTGAGCATGTTTTTGATAAAGCAAATGACTATGAGAGAATTAAAGAGAAGTTAATTGGGGAAACTTTTGATTATGCGCCAAAGTTTGATTATATTATTAATGGAATTTTGATGAGATATGAAAATAATCCAGATTTGATAAGATTTTTAAGAGAAAATACAAGGTTAATTATATTAACATTTGAAAGAAGCGGAACAAGGAACTTAAGAATTTTAAAACATGCTTTAAATGATTTTCAAAAGATATATGAAATGGTTGAAAAAAATTACCCAAATACAAATAATAGAGTAATGCAGACAATGCTTATCTTTACAATAGCTATTTCATTTGAAATAAAAGCTGGAAAAATAACAAAGGATAAATTCATTAATATTAAAGATAATGAAGAGTATAAATCATTACTTGTATCTTCAAGAATTTTGATGGATAACAGACAATTTTATATAAAGGAATTTGATAATAATTACTATTATAATTTTAAAGCAGAATATAGATTCTTTAAATTTATTGAATATTATGTAAGAACAAGAATATTTGATATGAAGATATTTAAAGAAAATATGGAGACTATAAGAAATACAGTAGATACTGAAAATTTGCCAGGATACAAAAGACTTCTTACTGAAGAATATTGGAAGATATCTGATGACGAATTTGATAAAATAGTAAAAGAAGTTTTGGAGAATATAAAACAGGGAGAATTAGAATTAATTGATACAGTGAAAATATATGCATATTTCAGTTATTTCTCAAGAAAAGGTCTTATAGATTACGATATAAAAACATTAAAAAATGTATTTTTTAATGGAATGAATTTATCTTCTTTAAAATCTCAATATTGTCCGAATGTTGATGAAGAACTTTCTAAAATTGCGATAGAGCAATTTGAAGAAGATATGGATGAGATAATAAAACATTTTAATATGTTAAACAATCAATTACTAGACAAAATGTATAAGGAGAAAGCAGAGTTAATATTTAAATGTATTCCAATGAAAATGGAAGAATTTTACGAGAAATTTGATAGAGAATGTATGAATATACCAATATTTAAGTATTATGATGTTTATCAATTATTCCAAAGAATTTCATGTGCTAGTAATGAAGATATAGTATTAATAAAAGAAAAATTACTAAATAGAGTAGAAAAATATCCAAAAGAAATAGAACCAGAAATTAAGAATATAAAACAATTAAAACAGGTAATTGATGATTATTTAAAAGGAAAAGATCAATCTATAAAAATTGTTATGCTTAAAGATTTTTCTAATAGTTTAGGAATAATTTTAGATAAATATAAAGTAAGTTTTTTGCCTAAAAAAGAGGATAAAGTTGAAGAATAAGTATTGTTTAAATAAAATATATATGATATAATACGAGTTACAGAAACTAATTTGATTCATACAATATGAAAGGAGTAGGCATTATGACAAAGCTGCAAAAATTAGAACGAGAAAAAAAGATATGGCGGTATGTACCTATAATATCAACATTATTTGTGTTACTACTGTTAGGTGCTGCTATATTTACATCTACATCTACATCAAATAATAGTGCTTTAATTGTATTAATAATTACATTATTAGTCTGTCTAGTAATGAATTATGTTATACAGATGTATAATGCTAAATTAGCAATAGAAAATTGTGATTTTGCGATTAAACAAGAACTTTTAAAACCAGAGATTATAAAACAGTTTCATCTGTCAACTGAAGAATATGTAGAAGTATTTTGGAATGATGAAGCAGACAAAGATAAGTTTTCATTTTCAATTGAAAGAAACTACAGAAATTATGGTGGAAGATTTTATGCTAAACTTATTTCAGATGATGAAATAGAAATTATAATAAAGGGCCCCAATGGAGAAATCATAGAAGAACCCAAAAGAACTATTCGTTTTAGCTACTTAAGAGAACATTATAAAGCGAAGCCTTAAATAATATTGTATAGTAATAGGGAGCAGTTTATACTGCTCCTTAAAAAATATAAAAAAATTGTTAACTAATTAAAATTAAAATCGTTATATAGATATAAGCGAAGGGAGGAGAAATGAAATTTGAAGAAATAGTAAATAAATATACAAATTTAGCATATAAAATTGCTATAGACATGACATCTTCCCCCGAAGATTCGCAAGACTTAGTACAAGAAGCATATTTAAGCTTATATTCGCACTTTAAAGAATATAAAAAATTACAGGAAAATGAAATGCGAAATGTACTATGTAGAATTGTTTTAAATAAATGTAAGGATTATTTAAAATCAAATAAAAGAAAAGAAAGCACAATATTAGAAGATATTTCTAACATTGAGGAATTTAATTTACAAAATGATTTTGTCGATGAACTTATTAAAAAAGATAAAAATGAGTATATAAAGGAAAAATTGCAGAGTTTAAAAAGTCCATATAACAATATATTAACTCAATACTACATAGAAGAAAATTCATTAGATGAAATAGCAAAAAAACATAAAACAACAAAAGGTACTATAAAGGTTCAACTTACAAGAGGCAAAAAAATATTAAAAGAAATATTAAGAAAGGAGCGGATTTTATGAATAGACTAGAAAAAATAGATAAATTACTAAATAATGATTTTGACTTAGAAAACTATATAAATGAAATTGACAAAGTTAACATTGATATACCAAGAAATTTGAAAGAAAAAATAAAATTAAAAATAAATAAAAAGAAAAATATTTATTTTGCAGATATTTGTAAAATTGCTGCTTGTTTAATATTCTCATTAGTAATATGTAGAACAGATTTTATAAGATATGATAAAATGTCTGATTATAAAGTTGAAGAAACCAAAACTAGTATATCAATAGATGAAAAATTAAGTGATTTTTATAAATGGTTTACAACGCCATTAGAAATAGAAAAGGAGGAAAAATAATGAAAAAAAGTTTATTTTTAACATTTTGTTTTAGTTGGATACCAGGTGCAGGTCAAATGTATCAAAATTATATGAAAAGAGGATTATCAATAATGTGTGTTGCGGGAATAGCATTTATTTTAGCTACAATGTTAGAGACAGTAATATTTTTGATACCATTTTTAATAATAATGGCATATAGCTTTTTTGATACATACAATATTAGAAATTTGATTGGAACAGATAGTGAAATTAAAGATGACTATATACTACAAGGAATTGATTTTGATAAAATAAAAGGAAACAAATTATTAGGAATTGGAATTATTTTAGTAGGAATTTATTTACTTTTAAATAATGTATTATATGGTATTGCAAAACAAAGCGAAATTCAATCTTTAGTAAACTTAATTAGAATGGTTAGAATGTATTTCCCTTCTCTAATTGTATCTGCTATTACAATTGGAATTGGAGCCAAAATGATTTCAAATAAGTAAATAAAGAAGATTTTGAGTTATATAGACTATTTAAATTAACGAAAGGATGGGTGTAATATATGGAAGAAAAAAATGAAAGAAGAGTTGGAACATATACATTTGGAGTTATGTTGATAATAATAGGTATTTCAGTTTTTATTATGACTTTTACAAAGTTTGATTTCTTTAGATATTTATTAATGGTATGGCCAATTGTTTTAATTGGATTAGGAATTGAAATATTATATTTGAATAGTAAATCAAGTATTAAAGTTAAAATTGATTTTGTTAGCATTATTTTAATGGGAATTGTATTGTTTTTTACTGCAATTTTTAGTTTAGGAAATTACTGTGTTAATAAAATTTTGTATGATGAAGATATAAAAGGAAAAGTATTTAATCAATATTTTGACAGAAATTACTATGAAGGTTATGAAGATATAGAAAGAAAAATATTATAAAAGTCATTTGTTAGTCACTTTGTAATAATAAAATGAAATAAAATTAGGTGATGAAAATGAAGATAATAAGAAAAATAATAATAGTTGTAATAGTAATAAGTATAATATTTGTAGGATATTTTGTAATAAAAGGATATAATATGTATAGAGAGGCAATTGAAACAATAAGTTTAGAAGACAAAATTAAACAAATTAGAAATGTATCTAATTATACAAAATTAGATGAAATTCCTAAAATATATCTAGATGCAGTAATTAGTGTTGAAGATCATAGATTTTATGAACATAATGGAATAGATATTATTTCTATATGTAGAGCTGTTATTAATGATATAAAGCAGATGAGCTTTGTAGAAGGTGGAAGTACTATAACTCAGCAATTGGCTAAAAATACATATTTTACTCAAGAAAAGAAAGTAGAGAGAAAAGTTGCAGAAATATTTATGGCTTTCAACTTTGAAAAAAATTATTCTAAAGATGACATTTTAGAATTATATGTTAATACAAGTTATTTTGGTGATAATTGTCATACTGTGAAAGAAGCAAGTAGACATTATTTTGGTAAAGAACCTATGAAAATGACAGATTATGAAAGTATAATGCTTGCAGGAATTCCAAATGCTCCTTCAGTTTATGCACCAACTATAAATTTAAAACTTGCTAAGGAAAGGCAAAGGCAAGTTTTAAATAAGATGATAGAATATAAGTATTTAACTGAAGATGAGGCAAATAGTATAATAGAAAGTGAATAATAAATTAGATAACAACAAATTAATTAATAAAGAATAAAAAATGTCTTGGCAAGAACAATTTAATAAAAAATATTAACAAAAATGTATAAAATTTTCCTCTTTTGAGATAATAAGATTAGACTTGAAATTAAAGGAGGATAAAAATGAAAGCAACTGGAGTAGTAAGAAGAATAGATGATTTAGGAAGAGTTGTAATTCCTAAAGAAATAAGAAAAACATTAAGAATAAAAGAAGGAGATCCACTAGAAATATTTACTGATAGAGAAGGTCAAGTAATATTAAAGAAATATTCACCAATAGGAGAACTATCAGAATTTGCAACAGGATATGCAGAAACTCTTGCTAAAACAACTGGACATATAGCTTGTATAACTGATAAAGATACAATAATTGCTGTATCTGGAGGTTCTAAAAAGGAATTTTTAGAACAAGATGTAAGTACTGAACTAGAAAGGCTTATGGAAGATAAAGAAGTTTATACAAGTAAAGAAAACAGCGATATGGCAATGCCTATTACTAAAAATGAAAAAAGTGATAAGAAACATAATTCTCAAATAGTTTATCCAATAATATCAAATGGAGATACAATAGGAACAGTTATATTAATGTCTAAAGATACAAATACAAAGATGAACGAAGTTGAGAAAAAAGTTGCTCAATCTGCTGCAACATTTTTAGCAAGTCAAATGGAGATATAAGTAAAAAGAACAGGTTAATGGTTAACTTGTTCTTTTATAAATGAATTATGTAAGTAATTGTACAATAAAATAAAAAAAAAATTTTTTTTGTATTGAAAAATAAAAAAATTATGTTTATAATTATAATATAAAACAAAGGAGGAAAAATAAAAAATGAAAGACAAAAGCAAAGGTATAACTTTAATAGCATTAGTTATAACAATTATAATTCTTTTGATACTGGCAGGAATAACAATAATACAATTGCAGGAAAATGGATTGTTTCAAAAGGCACAGAGAGCAGGAGAAATAACTAATGAGGTAACAGCAAAAGAAGAATTGGAAACAAAAGTATATGAAGTACAAATTGAAAAAGAAGGAAATGCAACATTACAAGATCTTGTAAATTATTTAGATGAAGATAAAGAAAATAATTATGTGATTTCATTAACAAAGACTGCAAAGGTAACAGGAGTTACTAATATTGGAGAAGCAACTGAAATTTATGTATTATATAAAGGCTATGAGTTTAAAATATCTGGTAATCTAAAGATTGAAGTTGTAGGTAAAAGTGCAAGTAGTGGAAACCAAAGCGGAAATGGAGGAAGTCAAGGAGGAAATGATGAAAACCAAGGTGGAAGTGGTTCAGGAGAAGAAACTAAAGGTATCGCAAATGAACCAAATGTAAGTAAAATAGCACAAAAGACATATGTGACATGGAATTTAAATGAGGCAGGAATAGAATATGAGATAAATGATACACAAACAACACCTCCATCAGACTGGTATGATTATGAAAATGGAAAATGGGCTAATATAAAAACAAGCGAATATGGAGCAGATGCATATTGGGTATGGATACCAAGATATGAATATATTATTCCGACAAGTACAACTGCGACAGAGATAGAAGTAAAATTTATACCAACAAGCCAAACAGAAGCTGATTCAGGATATACAATTCATCCTACATTTACAAGTGCTGGAAATGGGGGATTTGGAGAACTAGATGGAATATGGGTGGCTAAGTTCGAAGCAAGTACTAATTCTTCTAACTTAAATGACTCTAAATCGTGGTTATTTGTTAAACCAGATTCGAAAAGTTGGAATGCTATCCAAGCAAAAACTGCTTTTCAAGTATGTAGAGAACTGACTCAACCAGCTAGACCCTTGTCTTCTTCAACGGTTGATAGTCATTTAATGAAAAATATGGAATGGGGAGCTGTTGCAATATTAAGTCAAAGTAAATATGGAATATATAATAATCAAAGTAATATCGAAGATCCAGAAAACGGGTTTAGAAGAGTATGGAATAATCCAAATTATGGTCCTGAGACTTCTGGAATGAGAGGGGTTCGTACTGGTTATGCAGGCATAGACCCGGATGCATATGTTAAAGACACGTCAGTCTTCGGTTACACAAAACCTACAGTATTCCCTTATAATACATCAGAAGGAACTCATGCTAGTACTTCAGGTACTGTATATGGAATATATGACATGGCTGCTGGATTGCAAGAAATGGTAGCTGGTTGTTTTGAAGGAAAAGAAAAACAACTATTCGGAGTTGAGCTTGGAGAGGCAAAATATGTCGATTTGTATTCTAATTCATTTAAAGTGGGTGATGCCAATATGTCCGAGAGTCGCTGGAATAATGATGTGAACATTGGTCCTACTACTTCTTATCCTTTAATCATAAGAGGAGGAAATTTAACTGGTGCGTCACAAGCAGGTATTTTTACAGCACAAAGAAGGAGTTCTGGAGATCCGGAGGCGTATACAGGGTTTAGACCTGTGTTAATTCCTTAATTTATTTATTATTAGTTTTCAATATAAAAAAATCAAGTAGAAAATAGATTCTACTTGATTTTTTTACTAAAATATATTTAAAATTAAAATCCCCGCCTTAGCCGTAAGATGTCTTGAATTTTTAAGGACCTGCTCCTAAAAACAGGTGGGTGCCAACCAAAATACTCATGGGCTTCTCACTACTAAATCGTGTGAGCATGCACGCCATATTTACGAGAATGGCCCCTCTTACAAACTTGTAGGTTCTAAAAATTCTGTCTACACGCGCTATGCAGGGTAAATTAATAACTTATTTAATTAATGTTCTTTTAACTATTTATAGTTTAGCATAAAAAAATATAAGCTTCAAATAGAAAAGTTACTAAGAAAAATGATTAAACATTATATATATTAATTTATCTCATTTTAAATAATTTATTCTCACTTTATCAAATTTTTTTATAGTTTGATTTGTAATGTTTTTTATGTTAAAATTTATTAAGTGTTTGTTTCTTTTTTTAGGGGAAACAAATAACTGAAAAATTAATTCACAAATTATTCTTTAATTTCTTTAGATAATTTTCCAATAGCCTTTGTTTCAATTCTTGACACATAAGAACGAGAAATTCCCATCATAGATGCAATTTCATGTTGAGTTTTTGGTTTATGACCATCAAGTCCAAAACGCAATTCTAAAATAGTTTTTTCTCTATCTTTTAAAATTTCTCCCATCTTAGAATACAACTTTTTAACTTTCATTTTTAAATCAACTTCATCTTCTATACTTCTATCATCATTTTCTAAAACATCCTGAAGAGTAACAATATTATCATCTTTATCTTTTCCAATAGGTTCATTTAAATATACTTCAGCATTTAATTTTTTTGTTGAACGAAGATGCATTAAAATTTCATTATCAATACATCTTGAAACATATGTACTTAATTTAGAACCTTTATCAACATTAAAACTATTTATTCCTTTAATAAGACCAATAGTACCAATAGAAATCAAATCATCTTGTTCTACTTTTGTATTTGAATATTTTTTAACAACATGTGCAACTAATCTTAAGTTCCTTTCAATTAAAACATTTCTAGCCTCTTCATCACCATTTTTCATTTGTTCTAAATATATTTTTTCTTCTTCACTTGTTAATGGTTCAGGAAACAGATTACTTCCAGAAATATATCCAACAGCAAAAACAGCAGTTTTTAGAAATTGAAAGAATCCAAGCAATCCAAAACTACAAATTGCTTCTAGCATAAATGCACCTCCAAATCTTATATATAAAATTATATGTTGAATATTTTTAAAAGTGCATGGACTATTTTAAATTTAAAATATTATAAATTTTAAGTTTGAACATGAATAAAAAAACCGAAACTTAAAAGTCTGAAAATATTGATATAAATTTTTTAATAGGATATAATATCAAAAAAAAACAAATAAAAAATAAAATATAACAAATAATAAAATTGGAGGAAAAGTATGTCATCACAAATATTAGTTTTAATTATATTAATAGCCTTAAATGCATTTTTTGCTGCAACAGAAATAGCATTTATATCATTAAATGATGTTAAAATAGAATTAAAAGCAAAGGAAGGAAATAAAAAGGCACAAAAAATACAAAAGATGCTTAAAGATCCAAGTAAATTTTTAGCAACTATTCAAATAGGGATAACACTTGCAGGATTTTTATCTAGTGCATTTGCATCAGATGCTTTTGCAGATATATTAGCACCTAAATTATATAGCCTAATTCCAGTAATTGCACTAGCAAGATGGAGAGAAATTTCCATAATAATAATAACTTTAATACTATCATATTTTACTTTAGTATTTGGAGAACTAGTTCCGAAAAGACTTGCAATGAAATACTCAGAAAAGTTATCATTTATGACAGTAGGAGTAATTAGAACAATTTCAATAATAACATTACCATTTGTAAAATTATTAACATTTTCAACAAATATAATATCAAAATTATTTGGAGTAACAGGTGAGGAAGAAGAAAATGTAAGTGAAGAAGAAATAAAAATGATGGTAGATGTTGGAGAAGAAAAAGGGACAATTGAAGCTGGAGAAAAGGAAATGATAAATAATATATTTGAATTTAATGATAGAGTTGTTTCTGAAATAATGATTCCAAGAACACAAGTGTATGCATTAGACATGGAACTCACAATTAATGAAGCAATAGATATGCTAAACGAAGATACAAGATACAGTAGAGTACCAATATATGATGAAAATATTGATAATATAAAAGGGATTGTTTATTTAAAAGATATGTTATTAACTCAAAAAAATAGAAATACAAAATTAAAGAACATTGCAAGAGAAGCTACATATGTATTAGAAAGTATATATGTAGATGATGTGTTTAGAGAGTTAAAGAAGAATAAGAAGCAAATTGCTATTGTTGTTGATGAATATGGCGGGACAGCAGGAATTGTAACAATGGAAGATATTTTAGAAGAAATTGTTGGAGAGATTTATGATGAGTATGATATAGAAGAATTAAAATATAAAAAAATAGATAATAATACTTTTTTAATTGATGGGGAAATGCCAATATATGAAGTAGAAAAAATATTAGGAGTAAATTTACCAGAAGGAGATTATGATACTATTTCGGGATATCTATTATTTGAATTAAATAGAATTCCAAATGATAAGGAAAAGGGTATTATTATAGAAACAGAGAAAGTTAATTATAAAATTGAAAAAATTAAAGGAAATAGAATTATAAGTGTTAAAGCTTGTAAAATTTGATAGTTAAATTCACTACTGTAATCATATAAAGTTGTTTTATTAAAACTTCTAAATTTGAAATGTTACAGTTCAGAGGTTATTTAACTACTATACACAAATAAGGAATGAATAGTAACGAATAGTTACCAGAAAATATGAAATTTAAAAGAATAGCCTTGACTTTTGAATAAAATGGTATTAAAATTATAAGTGTGAACATAATAGAATAAAGCAAGTAAGAGAAAAGTAAAATAAAGGTTACTTAAAGAGAGAATTAGTCAAAGGCTGAAAGCTAATTCAAGAAAACATATTTGAAAAACTAACTCTTCATAAGTTTTGGTGAATAAGCCAAACGTGTAAGATACGTTATAATCTATTAATTAAGTTAAAATTAGGATGGAACCGTGTAAAAAACACTCCTATAGATGAAAGTCTATAGGAGTGTTTTGAGGTTCATTTAGGAATAGTTCCTAAATAAACATTTGACAGACGCAAATTGAGATAGCTGTTCGAAATGAAATGAGATACGGATATCTTATGCAAATGAGCGATAGCGAATTTGTAACCGCTAAAAAGATGGCGATGAGCGAAGTGAAACTTCGCGAAAGGAGGAATAAATATGATTAAAATAACATTAAAAGATGGCTCAATCATAGAAGCAGAAAAAGGGGCAAAAATAATTGAAATAGCACAAAAAATAAGTGAGGGACTAGCAAGAATGGCAACATGTGGAATTGTAAATGGAGAAGTAAAAGACCTAAGATATGAATTAGAAGAAGATTGCAACTTAAGCATAGAGACATTTGAAAGTAGTGAAGAAGGGAAAAAAGCATATTGGCATACAACATCACACATAATGGCACAAGCAGTACAAAGGCTATTTCCAAATGTAAAATTTGCAATAGGACCAAGTATTGATAATGGATTCTATTATGATTTTGATGTAGAAAAACCGTTTTCAGATGAAGATAAAGCAAATATAGAAGCCGAAATGAAAAAAATAGTTAAAGAAGATATTGGAATCGAAAGATTTTCACTACCAAAACAAGAAGCATTAAAATTAATGGAAAACCAACCATATAAACAAGAACTAATAAATGAATTACCAGAAGGGGAAGAGATTAGTTTTTATAAGCAAGGTGATTTCACAGATTTATGTGCTGGACCGCATTTAATGAAAACAGGAAAAGTTAAAGCTGTAAAAATATTATCATCTTCAGGGGCTTATTGGAGAGGTGATGAAAAAAATAAAATGCTACAAAGAATTTATGCAATATCATTCCCAAAAGCCAGCCAAGTTGATGAATATATGCAAAAATTAGAAGAAGCAAGACAAAGAGACCATAGAAGAATAGGAAAAGACTTAGAACTATTTATGACAAGCCCACTAGTAGGATCAGGACTTCCAATGTATTTGCCAAATGGAGCAACAGTAAGAAGATTATTAGAAAGATATATTCAAGATAAAGAAGTCGAAATGGGATATCAACATGTATATACACCATCACTTGCAAATACTGAATTATACAAAGTTTCAGGACACTGGGATCATTATAAAGAAGATATGTTCCCAGTAATGAAAATGGATAATGAAGAAATGGTATTAAGACCAATGAACTGTCCACATCATATGCTAATTTACAAAAATAAAATGCACTCATATAGAGATTTGCCAATAAGAATAGGAGAATTAGCACATGATTTTAGATATGAAGATAGCGGAAGTGTATGTGGATTAGAAAGAGTTCGTGAAATGTGTCAAAATGATGCACATTTATTTGTAAGACCAGACCAAATCAAAGAAGAATTTGGAAAGGTTGTTAAATTAATTTTATCTGTTTACGCAGACTTTGGATTTAAAGATTATGAATTTAGATTATC
The DNA here is from genome assembly GCA_948891265.1 of uncultured Clostridia bacterium. Classification (GTDB taxonomy): domain Bacteria; phylum Bacillota; class Clostridia; order TANB77; family CAG-508; genus CAG-269. The sequence goes on from CAQUBD010000006.1 coordinate 79,476, forward strand.
ATTAAGAGATAAAAACAATAAAGAAAAATACTTTGATGATGATGAAATGTGGGAAAAAGCAGAAAGTCAATTAAGAGAAATACTAACAGAATTAGGAGTGAACTTCTATGAAGCAGAAGGAGAAGCAGCATTCTATGGACCAAAACTAGATGTACAATTAAAATCAGCAGTAGGACATGATGTAACAGTATCAACATGTCAATTAGACTTCTTGTTACCAGAAAAATTTAAATTAGAATATGTTGGAGAAGATGGAGAAAAACATAGACCAGTTGTAATCCATAGAGCAATTTTAGGAACTTTTGATAGATTTATGTGTTTCTTAATAGAAGAAACAAAAGGTGCATTTCCATTATGGCTTTCACCAACACAAGTAAAAATATTACCAATTACAGATGCACAACAAGGATTTGCAAAAGAAGTAGAATTAAAACTTCATAAAGCTGGAATAAGAGTTGTTTTAGATGATAGAAATGAAAAAGTAGGTTATAAAATACGTGAAGCACAGCTTGAAAAAGTTCCATATATGTTAGTAATTGGAGCAAAAGAAGTAGAAGAAAATACAGTTGCAGTTCGTTCAAGAGAGTGTGCTGAAAATGAAACTGTTGATGTTGACAAATTTGTAGAAAGAATTAAAAGAGAAGTTGAAAATAAATTGAAATAAAGATATTGATAAAATTAACATAATGTGATATACTTATTAAGTAACCAAAAAGACAAGTCTTTATTTTAGGAGGAAAGTAATGCGGGTAGAAAATGGTACTATAGCAATTATCGGTGGGACTTCAGAAAAACTAAAAACTATTAAGCAGTTATTAGAAGAATGTGTCGAAGATGGCAGCATAATAATTAAAGAACTCCAACTTCCAGAATTGCAAGAAACTTGTATGTTAAGGGAAGAATATGAGATTTTTGACTTGAAAGAATTATCTAGGAAAATTGAAAAAAATTTGATTCCAGAATGCTGCGAAAAGGATGTGAATTCTGAAACTTTAGAGCAAACTGAGAAATTTAGAAACAAGAGATATGAAAAATCAAAAAATGTATTGAATAACAAACAGTATAAGGAGCCTTGTATGCCTACCAGACATTATTGGAGAGGAAATATTAAATAAAACATCCTTGCCAAAAAACAGTAAAAGTGATAGAATAGTCTAAGAAATTTTTTAGGCTATTCTTTTTTGCCTAAAATAAAAATGGAGGAAAACATGAAATTAGGAATAGTAGGATTACCAAATGTAGGAAAGAGCACATTATTTAATAGTATAACAAAAGCAGGCGCAGAAGCTGCAAATTACCCATTTTGTACAATAGAACCAAATGTAGGAGTAGTAGCAGTACCAGATGAAAGGTTAGATAGATTAACAGAAATGTATAATCCTGAAAAAACAACACATGCAGTAATTGAATTCGTAGATATAGCAGGACTTGTAAAAGGAGCAAGTAAAGGAGAAGGTTTAGGAAATAAGTTTTTATCACATATAAGAGAAACAGATGCAATAGTTGAAGTTGTAAGATGCTTTGAAGATTCAAATGTAGTACATGTTGATGGAAATATAAATCCAATAAGAGATATAGAAACAATAAATTTAGAATTAATATTTGCTGATATAGAAACAGCAAATAAAAGATTAGACAAAGCAAGAAAAAATTTAAAAGCAGACAGAAAATATCAAATAGAAATTGATTTATTGGAGAAAATAATAAAAACATTAGAAGAAGGAAAATCAGCAAGAACTTTAGAATTTAATGAAGATGAACAAGTTTTAGTAAAAGATATGTTTTTATTAACAACAAAACCAATTTTATATATAGCAAATGTATCAGAAGAACAATTAGAAGATGCTGAAAATGATGGAAATGTTAAACAAGTAAAAGAATATGCATTAAGCGAAAATGCAGAAGTAATACCATTATGTATAAAAATAGAAGAAGAACTTTCAGTATTAGAAGATGAAGATAAAAAAGAAATGCTAGAAGCATTAGGACTAGAAGAATCAGGATTAGACAAAGTAATAAAAAGAAGTTATGATTTATTAGGATTAATGTCATTCTTAACAGCAGGAGAGCCAGAAGTAAGAGCATGGACAATAAAAAAAGGAACAAAAGCTCCACAAGCTGCAGGGAAAATTCATTCTGATATAGAAAGAGGATTTATAAAAGCAGAAGTTGTATCATATAATGATTTAATAAAAGAAGGATCAATGGTCGCAGCCAAAGAAAAGGGATTAGTTCGTCAAGAAGGTAAAGAATATATAATGCAAGATGGAGATATTGTATTATTTAAATTTAATGTATAACTTAAAATTTGCAGATTAAAGTTATGCTTTTTGTAGTGGAATAGAAAGATTTTATAGTTTCTATATGAAATTTGAAATATATAAGTGCAAACTATAATTTTTGTAATATAAATGTAAAATAAAATTTTAGAAAAAGTATTGACTTATATTTATATAAAGTATAAAATTTAAATAGAGTAAAAAACACATTAATATAAAATTTGTGGTATAATTACATATGAATGTAGAATAATAAAGATAACAAAGGAGAGAATTGATATGAAAAAGAATAAGTTAGTAAATATAGTTATGATTATAATGATTGTTTTGTCAATGTTATTTGTTACTAAAGAAACATTGGCTGCAAATAATACTTTAGATATAGAAGATTTAACAGGAGCATTTAAAAATAATACAGTAAATAATGCTAATAACGCTAATAATGTTGCTGGCGGAAATAACACAAACGTAAATAATTCAGCAACAAATAATACTGTATTAAGAACGAATAATACAACTAATTATAATAATTCAGCATTACCAAAAACAGGTATAGAAGATTCATTTCCAAGTGTAATTTTATTAGTAGTATTTGGAATATCAGCAATATATGCTTATAAGAAAATACAAGATTATAAAAATATTTAATTTGATAAATAAAAATAAAGGAATTTTTAAAAATTCCTTTATTTTTTATTTTAAATTGTATATAATAATCTTTGAAAAAAGAATACAGAATTTTAACAAAATTTTGTATAAGTTATCCGTAAATTACTATGTTCTAACGGCTAACTTAAATAGTGAGAGGTGTACAAAATGAATAAAGAACAAGCAAAAAAAAGAATAGGAGAATTAAGAAATAAAACTGAATATTATGCACAGAAATATTATGATGAAGACAAACCAGAAATATCAGATTTTGAATATGATATGTTAATGGTAGAATTACGTAATTTAGAAAAAGAATATCCGGAATTTATAAATAAAGAATCATTAACACAAAAAGTAGGTGGACATGTAAGTGAAAAATTTGAAAAAGTAACACATGAAGTACCACTACAAAGTTTGCAAGATATATTTAGCCTAGATGAAATAGATGAATTTGATAATAGAATAAAAAAGTCAGCAGAAGAAAATGGAATAAAAGAAGTAAAATATGTAGTAGAAACAAAAATAGATGGATTATCAGCAGCACTAGAATATAAAAATGGAAAATTTGTAAGAGGAGCAACAAGAGGAAATGGACTAGTTGGAGAAGATGTAACGCAAAACTTAAAAACAGTAAAAACAATACCAATAGAAATAAATGATAAAATAGATATAACAGTACGTGGAGAAGTATTTATATCAAAAGAAGACTTCGAAAAAATGAACCAAGAAAGATTAGAAAATGAAGAAGAATTATTTGCAAATGCACGTAATGCAGCAGCGGGTTCACTAAGACAATTAGATAGTAAAATAACAGCATCAAGACCACTAGATATCTATATATTTAACGTTCAGAAAATAGATGGAAAAGAATTTGATTCACATTTTGAAGAATTAGAGTATTTAGATAACTTAGGATTTAATGTAAATCCAGTACGTATACCATGTGATAACTTAAAAGAAGTAAAAGAAACAATAGAAAAAATAGGAGAAATGAGAGAAACACTAACATTTGGAATAGATGGAGCAGTAATAAAAGTAGATAATCTAAAATTCAGAGAAATATTAGGAACAACAGCAAAAACACCAAGATGGGCAATAGCATACAAATATCCACCAGAGCAAAAAGAAACAAAATTAAAAGATATAGTATGCCAAGTAGGAAGAACAGGAGTAATAACACCAATGGCAATACTAGAACCAGTAAAAGTAGCAGGATCAACAATATCAAAAACAACACTTCATAATGAAGATTTCATAAAAGAAAAAGAATTAAAAATAGGGGACACAGTAGTAATCCAAAAAGCAGGAGATGTAATACCAGAAATAGTAAAAGTGTTAAAAGAAAAAAGAACAGGAGAAGAAAAAGACTTTGAAATGCCAAGAATATGTCCTGTATGTGGAGCAGAAGCAATAAGAGAAGAAGGAGAAGCAGCAATAAGATGTACAGGAATAGAATGTCCAGCGAAACTATTTAGAAATTTAGTACACTTTGTATCAAGAGAAGCAATGAACATAGATGGGCTAGGAGAAAATATAATACAGCAATTACTGGATAGAGAACTAATAAGCAATATATCAGACATATATGAATTAAAATTTGAAGACATTGCATCATTAAAAAAGAATGGAAAGAAATTTGCACAAAATCTAGTAGACAGTATAAATGCAAGTAAGCAAAATGATTTATATAGACTAATAACAGCATTAGGAATAAGACATGTAGGCGGGAAAGCATCAAAATTATTAGCAAAAAAATATAGAACAATAGACAATATAGCAAATGCAAGCCTAGAAGAACTAAGCGAAATAAACGACATTGGAGAAGTAATGGCAAATAGTATAAGAGAATTTTTTATGCAAGAACAAACAAAAGACCTAATAGAAAAATTAAAAAAAGCAGGAGTCAACACAATAAGTTTAGAAGAAGAAAGTACAGACAATAGATTTGAAGGAAAAACATTTGTCTTGACAGGAAGTTTAGAAAAATATACAAGAAAAGAAGCAGAAGATATTATAGAAAAATTGGGTGGAAAAACATCAGGATCTGTATCTAAAAAAACAGATTATGTATTAGCAGGAGAAGAAGCAGGAAGCAAGCTAACAAAAGCACAAAGCCTTGGAATAACAATAATATCTGAAGAAGAATTTGAGAAAATGTCCCAATAGGGACGTTTCCATTTGGGACATTTTTGTCCCATTGGGGACACATCTTAAGAAGTAATTGCAAAGGAAAATATAAGGATTAAGAGTCTTGGAGAATCTTTACGAAAGGAATATATAAAATGGAAGAGAAATATACATTTGAAATGATGTGGGAAGATTTAAATAACGGATATCAGATATATTATACTTATGTAAGGAATAGATATTTACTATTTAAAACAGCACCTAATTGCTATACACAAAAATTATTGTCAGATCATAAAAAAAATCCACAACCTAAAATGTCAATGCTTACTTTAAAAAGAGTGCGTGAGATGTTTCCAGATATGGAGAACATTGAGTACCGAATAATGGAATCTGATAAACAATAAAAAGAAATGTTAATAGTAATATTTCAGATAGTAATTATAAAGAAAAGTATCTATAATAAGCAAAGGAAAAAATTAATTTGTAGAAAGTGAGAATAAAATGTCTGTAATAATCGATGGAAAAGAATTAGCAAAAAAAATAAGAGGAAACTTAAAAATAGAATGTAAAGAATTAAAAAGTAAAGGAATAAAATCAAAACTAGCAGTAATAATGGTAGGAAAAGATCCAGCATCAAAAGTATATGTAAGAAATAAAAGCAGAGCATGTGAAGATGTTGGCATAGAATATGAAGAACATTTATTAGACGATAAAACAACACAGAAACAGTTAATAGACTTAATAAAACAACTAAATGAAGATAAAACGGTAAATGGAATATTATTACAAAGCCCAATACCATCAAACTTAGACATAAGCGAAGCTTTTAGAACAATTATACCAGAAAAGGATGTAGATGGATTTAATCCAGTAAATGTCGGAAAATTAGTATTAAATCAAGATACATTTGTTTCTTGTACACCATATGGAATTATGAAAATGTTTGAAGAATACAATATTGACTTAACTGGTAAAAATGTGGTAATCTTAGGAAGAAGCAACATAGTAGGAAAACCATTAATACATTGTTGTCTAAATAGAAATGCAACAGTAACAACATGTCATTCAAAAACGCAAAATATAGAACAAATTACATCGAAAGCAGATGTACTAATTTCAGCAATAGGAAAAGCACATTTTGTAACTGAAGATATTGTTAAAGAGGGAGCTGTTATTATAGATGTAGGAATAAATAGATTAGATAATGGAGAAATTACAGGAGATGTTGATTTCGAAAATGTAAAGGAAAAAGCAAGTTATATAACACCGGTCCCAGGGGGAGTAGGACCAATGACAATAGCAATGCTTATGAACAATGTTATAAAAGCAACAAAAAGACAAAATGGAATGATAGACTAAAGTATAAATTAAATAAAAAATAAGTGGGACACCTTTATTAAAGGTGTCCTTTAGAAGGCTTCAAAGGCAAGATTTGGCAGACGAGAATTAAGATAGCCGTTCGAAATGAAATGAGATACGGATATCTTATGCAAATGAGCGATAG
>CAQUBD010000007.1 GCA_948891265.1 uncultured Clostridia bacterium
TTTTAAATTAATTTTTATCATTTATATTACTTCTCTTTATATTATCTAAAATAAAATATTATAAAATTTGAAAAAATCGTATTGAAAGTAAATTAAATTAGAAAATCTTAATAAATTTTATTTTTAATTATTATATATCTCAATATATAAAAACACAATAGAAGTAGCTACTTTTAGTAATCAATTATCTACATAACTATTTTATTTATACTTTTATTCCTCTATAAAAAAATTAAAAATTTTCCTATATGTCCAACGTTTTTTATTTACATCAATGATTTTATCATCTCTTAATAAAAATTCTATATAAAATTGACAAATAAATCTAGTTATGTTAATATTGACGTTATAATAAATATAGATATAAGCCTTATATTCTAATTAGAAAGAGAGGAAGATTATTATGTTTGAAGGAAAAGAAAATGCAATTACCATGCAACATTTGCTAAATGGAGAAACATGTAAAGTAACAGGCTATGGTCAATCGATGACTCCTAGATTAAAATCTGGACAGTCCGTTATCGTTGTTCCAATAACAGAAGATGTAATATTGAAGAAAAATGATATTGTATTTTGCAAAGTAAAAGGGCATTTCTATCTTCATAAAATCTCGGCAATCCGGAATAATTCATATCAGATTTCTAACAATCATAAGCATGTCAATGGATGGATTTCTAAAAGTAATATTTATGGAAAGGTTGTTGAAATTTTGTAAAAAATTTAAAAAGAGTAAAATTTTTTTGAAACAAAAAATATTTACTCTTTTTTTATACTCAATTTTCTACTATTTGCAAAACCTATGTTTTCCAATAGTTACAGTCATTGGTCTTGACCAAATCCATTTATTTGTTGCAGTAGCAGGATTAAAATAATAAATTGCTCCATAACTTGGATCCCATCCATTTAGAGCATCTTGTGCAGCTTTTTTAGCTGTAGAATTAGGTGTTAAGTTAATTTGTCCATCACTCACAGCATCAAATGCTCCTGATTGATAAATAACTCCTGATATACTGTTTGGAAATTTACTACTTTTTACTCTATTCATAACAACTGCACCAACAGCAACTTGACCTGTATACGATTCCCCTCTTGCTTCTCCATAAATTAATCTTGATAACAAATTTAAGTTACTATTGTAGCTAGAAGATGAACCACTTGATGATGAAGATGATGACATTATTCCCATTGCCTTTAATGTTGCAGGTCCAGCTATTCCATCAACTGTCAATCCATTTTTTCGTTGAAAATACTTTACTGCATTAAGAGTTTGTGTCCCATATATTCCATCCACATTTCCATTATAATATCCCCATCTTTTTAATTTCGTTTGTATTTGTGTTACTTCATTTCCTCTTGAACCATATTTTGATAGTGTTTCTATCGAATGATTTTTTTCGTATATAAAATATCCTGTTGATATTAAAGCTATAATTGCCAAAATAATAAAACTAATTATAAATTTTCTATTTTTAAACATATTTACCACCTATTTTTAAATTTATAATTAGTTTTATCTTATTTATATTATTTTATTCACTTTTTATAATGATCTTAAAAAAATTGATATATTAATATACCAACTTTTCTATTTCTAAGAACAATATCTACACAAAATAGTTTCTAAACCAACTTGTAAATCAATTTTACCATTCTTAAAATTATAATCTAAATCACACAACTCTTGTAAAATACTTCTCAAATCACTTTCATTAAAATACTTCGATTGTACTTTATATTTAGTTGTCAAAAATACTTGATTAGGTTTCAAATTCAAACTTGAAGCTAAATCTTTATTAGTATTTAAAGCCATTTTCGTAATATATATTTTCTTAAAATGATTATATAAAGTTATTAAAATCTTTGCTAATGGCTCTTTAGCATATATCAAATTCTGCAAAACTTGTAATGCTGATGATAAATCTTTTTTTCCTAAATCATCTGTCAAATCAAATATTACACTTTCTAACTTTTTAATTGACAATTTATCTATATCCTCTTTTTTTATTGTTCCGTTTTCTCCAGCATATTCAATCAATTTCCTAATTTCATTTATTAAATCCTGCATATTTGTGCCACAACATTCAATAAAATATTTTATAGTTTGTGAATCAATTTGAACCTTGTATCCATTACAAATTGCTTTTATTCTTTGTTCTATTTGTATTGGCTTTTGAAAATCAAATTTACAAACAACACCATTTTTTTCAATTGTTTGATATAACTCTGATTTCGTATCAGCTTCTTCTTCAACAAAAACTAGTACAACTGATTCATTTATAATTTTTATGTTTTCATTGATATACTGTGTTAATTTATCTTTTATTTTAGAATTATCTGATGCTTTTTTCTTTGCTTCCTTTTTAAATAATCCTGTATTCCTAGCAATAATTAACTTCTTTTCATAACCAAAACTTGGTGTTTCAATATCTGAAATAATCTCTTGAACATTTTGTTCATCAATTAATATATAATTTATGCCTTTAATACATTCTCCAAATATAGCTTTTATTCTTTTTAGATTGCTTTCTAATAAAAACAATTCCTCTCCATATAGAAGATATAAACTATTTATTTTATTATCTTTCAATTCTTTTTCTAAAATTTCTATTGTCATATTTTTGCTCCCTCACTATACACACAAAAGAATTTTTCATTTTAGCACCTATTTCAAAAAATCTAAAGATATGTCCCCAATAGGACAAAAATTAAGATAGCTGTTTGAGCAAAGCGAATTACAGATATCTTATGCAAAAGGAAACGTCCCTAATGGGACATTATCCTTAAAATTTCCGCTACACTCCAAGCTTGTGCTATTGTTCCCTTCGGTTCAAATGGTTTTACTGAATCATATATTTCTGCTATGCTTCCTACACAGCCTCTTTGTTTTACTTCTTTTTCAAATGTTTTTGTTGTTTTTTCAACAAAAGCATTCATTTTTTCTTCTAATTTAGTTTTATATGTTTTTCTTTTTTCTGCTTTTATCATATTTCTTAATGTATCATAATATAGTCCTAATAACCATGTCCATGTTATTCCCTGATGATAGCTCATGTCTCTTTTGAAACTGTCTCCTTCATATGTTTCTATATAATTTGGCTCTCCTTTTGCTAATGTTTTTAGTCCGTAATTATTTAATAATTTCTTTTCTATTACATTTAATATGTTATATGCTTCTTCTGAGTTTGGTTCTATTACTGGGTATGTTAGTGAAATAGCAAATAGTTGATTTGGTCTTATTTTGTTGTCTCCTATTACATCATATAGACATTTTCTTTTTGGATTATAGAATTTTTCTTTAAATGATTTTTTGCATTTTTGTGCTAAACTTTTATATTTTTTTATGTTTTCTACATTTCCTATGTTTTCTGTTAAATCTGCCATTATCATTAATGAGTTATACCATAATGCATTTATTTCCACTGCTTTTCCATTTCTTGGTGTTGCTGGATAATCTCCATATTTCGCATCCATCCATGTGTTTTGTGTTTTTTCTGTTCCTGAAGAAATAAGATAATCTTCATCTAAGTATATATTGTTATTGTCTACGTCTATTCCTTTTATATAATTTTCTATTACTTTTTCTAGTTTTTCATATAGATTTTCTTTTACAAATTCATAGTCTCCTGTGTAGTTTATGTATTTTTGAATTTGTTCAAATAGTAATAATGATGCATCTACACTATTATATAATGGTCTATTATCAAATCCTGAATATCCATTTGGAACTAGCCCATATTTTATATCTCTTACCATTGTTAAAATAACTTCTTTTGCTATATCAAATCTTTTTGTTTTTAATAATAATCCTTCAAAAGCTATTAAACTATCTCTTCCCCAATCTAAAAACCATGGATATCCTGCAATGACTGTGTGTAACCCAAATGATGGTCTATATACTATAAATTGGTCTGTTGCTTTTATTAGCTCTTTTAGAACTCCTTGATTTTTGTTTGATGTATCTTCTTTTTTTAATAATTCTGTATTTTCAATTAAACTATCTATTCTTTTAATTTCTTTTTTTAATGTGTCTACTAGATTTATTTCTTCTATATTTTCTTCAAATCCACATACAAATGAGATATCTTTTTCTTCGTTTGGTTTTAATTCTACTTCATATACCCCTGTTACACTATGATTTTCTTTTGGGTAAAATCCTCTTTTTTGTTCTTCTATATAAAACATATCTTTAAATATATCATTTTCATGTTGTATATAATTTCCATCTGATAAATTCATATATACTGGAAAATCTGATTTATTATCTATTACTAATTTTACTTTTGTTCCATTTATTACTTGTCTTACATTAAATATATGGTCAGTACTCATTGTATGGAAGTCTCTAAAATTCACTATTGGCGCTATTGTTAATTTTGATGGCTTATTTGAGTTTTTAATTCTATAATATACCCCTACAACTTCTTTTCCTTGTTCCATACATATTGTTTTTGATATTTCTACATCTTCTACTTTATATCTATATGTTGGAAAATATTCTTTTTCAAATGATACTTGATATCTATATCCTTGTGATATGTAATTTTCTCCAACATTTGTGTATAAATCATATTTGTTTTCTCCAATTTGTATACTTTCATCAATTTTAGATAAAATTAAATATCTTCTTGCAGGTGGAGTTAATGGTGCTATTAATAATCCATGATATTTTCTTGTATTTGCTCCTATCATTGTGGAACTGGCGAATCCACCTAATCCATTTGTTAATAGCCATTCTTTTCTTAACCCATTCTCTAAGTTTATTTCTTCTTTTGTAAATTCCATATTTTCCTCCATTTTTTATAATAAATTAATCTTTTAAATGTCAAATATATAATATTTTGAAATCAAAGACCTATTTATTTCAATTTTTTCAACATTTCTTCTCTTATTTCTTGTGGTGTTTTTTTCCTTCTTCCCCTCTGACTTTTTGGAATTGAATTTTTATTTTTCTTATCTATTGCATTTATAGGTTGTTTCATTGTTCTTTCATATTCTCTTCTAAAATTTAATACTTCTTCATCTTCTTGAGAGTTCTGATTTTGATTATCCATTTTATTTAATTTTTTATCTTCTTTTTTCATTTTTTGCTCTTTTATCTTTATCATTTCATCAGATTGTTTTATCGATTCAATTCTTTCACTATATTTACTGCTAAATTTGCTATTTCTTTTATGTACATCTTTATTATATCTTTTTCCTTTTTCTTTATCTTTTTCCATTTGTCTTTTTATTTTGTTAATTCTTTTATCTTCTTTTAATTTGTTATTTAACATTAAATATTGTGGATCATTTTGTTTATCTTGGTATTTTAAATCATCACATATAAGACCAATAATTGATTCCGCAACTAACTCTGGATCATGTCTAATACATCCATTTGTAATCATTGACAAATTCCTTTGTAAAAATGTTATTCCTTTTATTTTATCTACATCTGGATAAACTAGGTCTTGTCCTTCTAAATTATATCTTTTTATAAACTCTGGAACAATTTCCCCTGTATCATAGATACAATAATCTACAATACCCTTTCCACAATGCTCTATTATTGCATTTAGATGATCTGAAACACTATATTCATCTGTTTGTCCAGGTTCTGTCATTATATTACTTATATAAACTTTTAATGCTGTTGCTTCTTTAATAGCTTTTGCAACTCCATTTACTAAAAGATTTGGTATAACATTTGTATATAAACTTCCTGGTCCAATTATTATACAATCTGCATTTCTAATTGCCTCTAATACCCCTGATGCAGGTCTACAGTTTGTAGGGTTTAAATATATTCTATTTATCTTTGTAACTTTTTCATAAACAACTTCAGGAATTTTAGATTTTTCTGTTACTATATACCCATTATCTAACTCTGCTGTTATATTCATTTCATCTAGTGTTACTGGTATAACCTTTCCAACTATATTTAATACTTCATTACTTTTAATTATTGAATCAGAAAAATCATTATTTACATTTTTCATTGCACTAAAATAGATATCAGAAAATGTTAAATTTTTTAGTTTTCCATCTGCAAATTTATAATTAAATAACTTAGATATTTGCTCTCCATAATTTGAAAGTGATATCATACTATCTATTACATCATTTAATGGCATAGTCTGAAGTTCTTCTCTCGATTCTGTTTTAGCTTCTCCATAATCAGATATTGTAACAATAGCAGTTATATTATCAGTATATTTTTTTAGCCCTGTAAGAACTGTATTTAATCCTGTTCCTCCACCTATTACTACTATATTAGGTCCCTTTTCATATACTTTTTTATTAAATATTAATGATTTTATATTTACATTATCTTTATCATTCATTCTATCATCTGTTGACTCTATTAGTATCTCTAGAGTTCTTTTATTTATATACACTAGCCCTAATACTATCGCTACTACTCCTATTACAAATGTTATTATTATTTTGGCTAATTCATTAAAAGACATCTCTTTTAATACTAATATTTCTGCTGTTCCATAGCACATTAGCAATACTCCTATTATTATTACTAACATCCATCTTTTTAACTTATTTCTACCTTTAAACCATTGCATAAATCCATTCATTTTTTACTCCTTGTCCAAAAGGGACGGTTCTGTTTGGACAAAATGTCCATTTGTACCTGTGCCCATTGGACATTTTATCCATTTGGGGACACATCTTCCCTTTGTAATTTTAAATTTTGCATAAGACATCTGTAGCTCATTTTGTTCAAACAGCTATCTTAACTTCTAATTCAATTTTCTTTCCAAATTTTTCTAATATTTTATCTTGTGTGTATTTTACCAAATCTAATACATCTTTTGCTGTTGCATTTCCTGTGTTTATTATAAATCCTGCATGTTTTTTTGATATTTGTGCTCCACCTATTGAATATCCTTTTAATCCTGCTTCATCTATTAATTTTGCTGTTATAAAGTCTTCTCCCCTTTTAAATGTACTTCCTGCACTTGGATATTCTATAGGTTGTTTTTCTTTTCTATATTTTGCATATTCATCCATTTTTTCTTTTATTTGATCACTACTTCCTCTTTGTAATAATAGCTTTGATTGCAAAATTATGTATTCACTGTTTGAAAATCTACTGTGCCTATATTCAAATTTAGATTGCTCATTCGTAAATTTTTGTATCTTTCCATTATAGTCCATTACTGTTACTTCTGTAACTATATCTTTCATTTCTTTTCCATGTGCACCCGCATTCATAATAATTGCTCCACCTATTGTGCCTGGTATTCCAGATAGTTCTTCAAATCCTGATATTTCTTCTTTTAATAATTTTTGTGCCAGTAGTCCTAATGGAACCCCACTTCCTACTGTTATTTTTATTCTTTCTTTATCTTCTTGTTGAATTTCTATTTCTTTTAGCTCTAGTTTTATTACTATTCCTTTTATTCCTTCATCTAGTACTAATAAATTGCTTCCATTTCCAACTACTATTAAAGGGATTTCATTTTCTTTGCTAAATTTTAATAATTTTTGTATTTCTTCTATTGAATTTACTTTTATAAAAAATTCTGCTGGACCACCTATCTTGAATGATGTGTGTTTTTTCATTGATTCATTTTGCTTTATTCTTTCTTCTGGAATGAACTTTTTTAAAATCTCCAATATTTTATTATTTTCCAATTTCAACACTCACTTTCTTAATTTTCTCCTTTAGAATATGTATATAGAGCTCTTCCTGATTGTGTTACTTTAATTGTCTTATTTATTACCTCTCCAGTTTTATAATTTACTATAAAGGCATACTCTTCTCCTGTTATTCCTAATTTCTCTAAATCTATTTTATTCAATTCTCTGTATTCTGTACCCTTTAAGCTGATATTTTCTTTTGTCATTGAATTTATTTCATTTACTATTATTTGAACTTCTGACTTGTCTATTATAGTTCCTGGTAAATTTTCTTTTGTTAATTGTGCTTTTGTATATCTTTCTAAAATTGCATGTTGTATAATATTTAGTTCAGAAATTTGTGTACTTTCTTCTATTTCCTTATTATTTTGTTTTGTATATATTGTTGATATTCCTAAAATTATTAGTAATACTGTTATTGTAGTTACTAATGCTACTAATGTTATTCCATTATTTTCTCTTATGTTCATAATTTTCTCCTATATTTATATTTTTCTTGTTATAATATATCATTTTTTTATGAAAAAAACAATGGTTCAAAGCTATTTAATAAAATTATTCATATACTTTCCAGCGCAAAAAACGGTACAATCTTTTGATTATACCGTTTTTGTACTTTTACATGAATATTTTAATCTTTCTTTCTTCGGAAGATTCTTCTTTTTTTATTCTCTTCTACTAAATCAGGACCAAATTTCTTTACAAATTCTTCTCTCCAGTCAATTGAGTTTGAATATATATTATAAGTTGCTTTTTTTATTGCTACTCGAAGACTGTTTATATCTGCACCTTCAACATCTTTAGCAAACTTATACATTTGCTCTGCATTTCCTGATTCTTCAACCCTTTTTTGCAACCTTTCTATGTTTACTCCCTTTATTTTTTCTGCACATATTTTAGCATATAATGCAAACCTGTTATCAATCGATAACTGTTCAACCTTTCTTACATCATCTACAGTTATAATGTTTGATTCTTTTTGCCAGTATGAACAAAACGTTAGAATAGCATCCATTATTCTATTGCTATTGCTGTCAAACTTTGTTTCATCAAAAATTGCATCTTTCAATTTAATCAAATCTGCACCTTTTGCATGAGCAATTTCAGTTATTGCATATACAGTGTCTCCTTTACTAACGCAATCAACAAGAAGATCAATATTATCAACCTCACATTTGGTAGCATATTTTGCTATATAATGATATTCTTTTAACTCCACTAATCTTTCTTCTATGTCTTTTCGATTACTTAGTTTCTTTCTCTTTTCTGCATATTTAAAAATTTCTTCTGCATCGCTCGTTTTTGCCATTATACCATCTAACTGTTCTAATTGCTCTTCTGTTAAATCTGAAAATGTACCTACGAATTTGTTCACAAACTTCCCATCATTAAATTTTCGGAGACCGTCAATAAGTTCATCAATAGTATCTCCAAAAATATGCTTCTTAATGTTATTTGAAGCTTTAAGAGTAACACCTAAATTCTTGTCTTTCCGTATACTTTCTAATTTATTCATATTTTTTCCTCCTAAAATAATTATTTTTTGGTGTTTAAATTTTATGTTAATAATAATATCATATCCAATACTTATTGTCAATATTTTTACAGATTATGTTAATTTTAGTTATATTATTTTGTAAAAATAATTATTCTAAATGCTTTATTTTTCCATTTATTTATAGTATAATATAATTAGAGTTTTGAAAATGGAGATGATTTTTATGTGGCAAATTTGGTTAATAATCGCTGGATTATTTTTTATAGGTGAAATTATTACAGTTGGATTTTTAATATTTTGGTTTGGAGTTGGAGCATTGATTGCAATGTTAGTAAGTTTTTTTACAACAAATATAATTATCCAAACATCAGTATTTGTAATTACTTCCGCAATTTTATTGTTTGTTACTAAACCTTTTGTTAAAAAATTTGTTGATGTAAAGCCTACAAAAACAAATGCTTATTCTATAATAGGCAAAAAAGCTCTAGTAATAAAAGAAATTAATTCACATTCTGTTGGACAAATCAAAATAAAAGGTGAAGTTTGGTCTGCTGAATCTGAAGATGATGAAACTATTCCTGAAGGCTCAGATGTTGAAATTTTGCAAATTAGAGGCGTTAAGGCAATAGTTAAGTCTGTTAAAGTTACAATATCAAATTAAATTTTTAATATAGTTTTTAGTATTACTTATTTTAAGTATTTATATATAAATTAAAAGGAGGAATTTATTATGGCATTTTTATTAATTTTATTAGTTATAATATTAGTTATAGCATTTAAATCAATCAAAATTGTTAAACAAGCTGAGGTTTATGTAATTGAAAGATTAGGAAAATTCTCAAAAGTTGCTGATGCAGGTCTTACAATTATAATTCCATTTTTTGATCATGTTCGTTCGGTTGTAAGCCTAAAACAACAAACAATGGATGTTCCACCTCAAGGAGTTATTACAAAAGACAATGTAACAATCACAATAGATACTGTTGTTTTCTATCAAATAACAGATCCTGCAAAAGCAGTTTATGAAATTCAAAGTTTAAAGAAAGGTATTGAATACTTAGCTATTACAACAATTCGTGATATTATTGGTAAAATGGATTTAGATGAAACATTTAGCTCAAGAGATAGCATAAATGACCAATTAAGAGTTGTTTTAGATGAGGCTACAGACAGATGGGGATGTAAAGTTGATAGAGTTGAAATTAAAGATATTACACCACCTGCTGATATCAGAGATGCTATGGAAAAAGAAATGAATGCTGAAAGAAATAAAAGAGCTCTTATACTAGAATCTGAAGCTCAAAGACAATCTGCAATTATGATTGCTGAAGGTAAAAAACAAGCTGCTATATTAGAAGCTGAAGCTGATAAAGAAGCTAGAATTACTAGAGCTGCTGGTGAAGCACAAGCTATTAAAGAAGTTGCTGATGCTAAAGCTAAAGAAATTCAAATGGTTTATGAAGCAATAAAAAATGCAAATCCAGATGACAAATTAGTACAATTAAAATCTTTAGAAGCTCTTGAGAAAGTTGCTGAAGGTGAAGCTAATAAAGTATTTATTCCTTTTGAGGCTACTAGTGCACTTTCAAGTTTAGGTGCTATAAAAGAAGTTATGAAAGATGATAAAAAATAATTATACATATAATGCAAAGAACCCTAAAAACTAGGGTTCTTTATTTTCCGCTATTTATTCTTTTAGCATTTCTTTGGCCTTCTCTCTTAATTAAGCACTGTTTATGCCAACATGTTTCTACATTTTCTCTGGCATTTCTATTCCTAACAAACTTGCACCTTGTTTTAAAAGTTTTCCAACTGCGTATGTCAAGTAAACTCTAGCATCTTGAATCTCTTTATCCTCTACAATAATCTTATTTTCATTATAAAAACTACTATAAGCTTTTGCTAAATCAATTAGATATCTTGCAAGTATTGATGGTTCGTTTTTCTCTGTAACTTGAACTAAAATATCTTCAAAATTATAAATTAATTTTAATACTTCTAAAGAACTTTCGTCTAATAAACTCTCTATTTTTATATTTTTAAATTCTGGAACAGTACCTACTTTTTCTATTACACTTCTTGTTCTAACATAAGTATATTGTATATATGGCCCTGTTTCTCCTTGGAAGTTTAAAGCTGTATTCCAGTCAAATATTTGATCTTTTATATTAGCTGTTGACAAAGTATTAAATATAATTGCTCCAATTCCCACTTTTTTTGCAACTTCTTCTTTATTATCCAATTCTGAATTTTTTTCATTTATTATTTCTTTAGATTTTTCAATTGTTTCTTTTATTAAGTCTTCTATTTTAACTACATTTCCAAGTCTTGTTGACATCTTGCCTGAAGGCAAACTTACCATTCCAAATACTACATGTTCTAACCCTTTTTGGTATTTTTCTTTTACTAAGTATTTTGCAACTTCAAATATTTGTTTAAAATGTAGATTTTGTTCATATGCAACTACATATAAGCATTTATCAAAATCATATGTTTTCGCTCTATACATAATTGCTGCTAAATCTCTTGTTGCATATATTGATGATCCATTTGATTTTTGTATTATACATGGTGTGTTTATTCCTGCATATTCTAAGTCTACAATCTTTGCTCCTTCTGATTCGGTTATTTTTCCTTTTTCTTCAAGTGTTTCTATTACTTCATCTGTTTTATCTGAATAAAATGCTTCTCCATTATAAGAATCAAATTTTACATTTAATATGTCATAAATTTTGCTAAATTCCTTCATACTTAAATCTTTAAATTGATTCCATAAATCTGTACAATACTTCTCACCTGCTTCTAACATTCTAAAGTTTTCTCTACATCTATCAAGTACTGCTTCATCTTCCTTACATAAGTTGTTTATTCTTACATATATATCCATCATTTTATTAATTGGGTCATCATTTAGGTCATATTCATTTCCCCACATTTTATAGCCTTCAATCATTTTTCCAAATTGTGTTCCATAATCTCCTAAATGATTTATTCCTGTTGTATTATATCCTAAATATTTATATACTTTATATAATGCATTTCCTATTAGTGTAGTTCTTAAATGCCCTATATGGAATGGTTTTGCAATATTAGGAGATGAATATTCTACTAATACATTTTTTCCTTTTCCTATTTCTGACTTTCCATATTCTTTACTATTTTCGATTTCTTGTAAAACTTCTTTTACTAAAACTTCTTTATTTATAAAGAAGTTTAAGTATCCACCTGCAACATCTATTCTTTCTATTTTTTGATTTTGTTGTATATCTTGCTCTATTTTTTCTTTTATTTCATTTGCAATTGCTGGTGGCGCTTTTTTTAACTCTTTTGCAAGTCTAAAACATGGAAATGAATATTCTCCGTTCGCTTTATCTTTTGGTGTTTCTATATATGTTTCTAGCTCTTTTTCATCTATTTGCGTTGCTTCTGATATTTTACTTGCAATTACTTTTTTAAAATTTATCATGTCTTTCCTCCAATTTTTTATAAGTTTATCTATCTAGATTAATCATTTGTCTTGCAAATTCTTTTATATCTATCAAATGATTTTCTATTACATCTTTTAATATTTCTTCATCTATGTTTTTATATTCATGAACAGCAATATTTCTAAATCCTATCATTCCTTTCATTTTCAAACAGGTATCTTCTGAAATCAAATTATTCTCATATAATTTCTCAAAAGCTTCCTTTTTTGTCTGTGGTATCCCCAACTTTCTGGTTGTTACAACATACTATTTTCCATAAGATTTTCCTCCAACTGTTTCTATTTAGTATGTTGGCTTTTTTCTATATAATTCCAACTATCTCTGCACATATCATCTATATTTTTCTCTGCAATCCATCCTAATTCTTTTTTAGCTTTAGTTGGATCTGCATAGCACATAGCAATATCTCCTGGTCTTCTTGGGACTATTTTATATGGTACTTTTCTACCAGTTGCTTTCTCAAATCCTTTTACCATATCTAATACACTTGCTCCATTACCTGTTCCTAAATTATAAATGAATAATCCTTCATTCTCATTTTCTAATTTTTCTAATGCTTTTATATGACCTTTTGCTAAATCAACAACATGGATATAATCTCTTACCCCTGTTCCATCTGGTGTATTATAATCATTTCCGAATACTGATAACTCTTTTAAAGTTCCTGCTGCAACTCTTGCAACATAAGGCATTAAATTATTTGGTATACCTTGTGGTTCTTCTCCTATTAATCCACTTTCATGTGCCCCTACTGGATTGAAATATCTTAATATGCATATATCCCATGTATTGTCTGACTTGTATGTATCCTTTAATATTTGTTCTATATATAATTTAGTTGTACCATATGGATTTGTTGTTCCACCTGTTGGTGTTTCTTCTGTTATCGGCATTACTTCTGGTTCTCCATATACTGTTGCCGATGAACTAAATATAAATTTTTTGCACCCATATTTTCTCATTGTGTCTAATAAAACTAAAGCTCCTGAAATGTTATTTGTATAATATTCTATTGGTTTTTGAACTGATTCTCCAACTGCTTTATATCCTGCAAAGTTCATTACTGCTTCAATTTCATTTTCTTCAAATACTTTTTCTAATTTTTCTTTATCTAAATAGTCCATCTCATAAAATTTAAAATCTTTTCCTGTTATTTCTTTTATTGCTTTTAGTGCCTTTGGTGTACTATTTGAAAAATTATCTATTATAACTATTTCTCTTCCTTCTTTTAGTAATTCTACTGCTGTGTGACTTCCTATAAATCCAGCTCCTCCTGGTAATAATATTGCCATAATTCTCCTCCATCTTTATTTTTATAAACTTCTTTATTAATAATAAAAATTATATCAAAATAATTAGGATATTTCAATACATATAAAGTAACTCGTTAAAGTTTCAAAAAAAGAATAATTAATCTAGTTTATAGAAGATATAATTAAATATTTATGTATAAATAAAATTTTCCTATAATATAAAAATAAGAATTTGAGGTATATTCCCCAAATTCTTATTTAATCTTTTATTCCAAAAATTAGTTTCACAAAACCCCTAAGAAATTTCGGAACTTTTTTTACAACTATAGTCATATGTATACCCTCCTTTTTAGCAAGCAAGCCACATTAGTCCAACACATGCTAGAGCAACCCCAATTATAAATAGCCAGCCTGTGAATGGAAGTAATAATACTAATAATATTCCAAGGCCTATCCCTATTAATACAACACCTATTGTCTTTTTTAGTGCATTAAACATATTATTACCTCCTTACTGTTTTATATATTATATTAATTTAAATGTTTTATTGTTCCTCTTTTATGTTACTTGTTTTTTAGATTTAATAATTTAGACTGTTAATTTCCTAATAGTTAGATTTCTTCTTCCTTATCTATTTCTTTTTTATCATTTTCTTCTAGTGGCATTACTTTTGCTAATGTTTTATTATCATCATATATAGGATTATTAGGGTTAAGCTGCTGTACAAAATGTAAATGATTAATATTTTTAAGTAATTGCCCATATATCTTGATTTTTCTTATCTTAACCCATATAATATATATTAATACAATTAATTTAAGTAATAAGCGAGGAATTTTATATGAAAAAACAAGAAGTAATAAATTTTGTAGAATTATTAAAAAAAGCATATCCAGACGCAACATGCAGTTTAGACTTTGAAACACCATTTCAAATGGTAGTTGCAGTAATGCTATCAGCACAATGCACTGATGAACGAGTTAATAAAACAACTCCTGCACTTTTTGAAAGATGTAAAACTATTCAAGACTTTATTGATATTGATATTAAAGAATTAGAAGAAATTGTTCACCCTTGTGGTTTTTATAAAAATAAAGCTAAAAATATAAAATTATGTGCAAAGCAAGTCTTAGAAAATTTTAACGGAAAAGTCCCTGATAATATGGAAGATTTACAAAGTTTAGCAGGTGTAGGCAGAAAATCTGCTAATGTAGTTATGCTTGAAGCATTTAACAAACCACAAGGAATTGCAGTTGATACACACGCTAAAAGAATTTCTAATTTAATTGGTCTTTCAAAAGAAACTGATCCTTCTAAAATCGAACAAGACTTAGTTAAAATTTTTCCTAAAGAATATTTGAAAGATATTAATCATCTATTTGTTTGGCATGGAAGAAATACTTGCGTTGCAAGAAAACCTAAGTGTGATATTTGCCCTGTTAATACATATTGCAAAAATTACATTTCAAAATGTAATTCTGCCCCTCTATAACAACTAAAAAGTCGCTAGATTTATTGGAGCTAGTGACTTTTTTCATATTTGACGACTTCAATATTACTATTGCTGCTTCTTTCAACCATTTTATTATAAATCTTATTTCTCAAATTTTCTTGTTGTTCTTTTAAATTAAGATTTTTATCTGGATAAAATGGTCCATCTACATATGATACAATTTTAACTTTATCATTATTCTTTCCATAACTCTGATATGTATTAGTTATACAAAAAGAAGGTTTTTTTAGCTTTACTGGATATTTGAATGAAACAGATTTAAAAGGTCTTATTTTGGTATAATATGGCCATATATGTGCTTCTGGAAAAATTGTAATTGAATAACCTTTTTTTATTCTTTTTTCAATTGTTTCTAAAAAATTCTTCATTGCCTCTTTATTACTAGGAATTGGTATTGCACCTAACATTTGAACAATATTTCCCAAAAATTTCATTGATACATTTTCTGGATTTACTATTAGATAATTTATTTTGGGATAAACACAATTGCTTATTAAAAAAGTATCTGCAAATGCTTGTGTATGATTTCCATATATAAAATATCCCTCTTTCCTATACTCTTTTAATTTTTCTTTTCCTACATATTTTACTCTAAATTTTATTTTTGCATATAAATATTTTATTGGAATACTTAATACATTTTGTACAAGAAATCCACATATATTCCATATTATATTTTTATGAATATATTTATAATTTTCATCTATTTTTCTTGGTATTATCTTTGCATTTGAAAATTCATCATTTAGTTCATCTTGATAATATATCACTTTATCTTTTTTCATACCTTTTCTCCTTTTATTAGATTAATACCTATCTTTCTTTAGTACTTCTATAATATATAAAATGTTGATAAACTTAACATACCAACATTTTATAATAACTTATTATTTATTATATAATAGATTTCTCTTTTTCCCTATTATTAATTGTTGTATATTCTAAAGGAATTTTATAAAATTCTTCATATACATTTTTCCAAATTCTTGAATTTTCTTCCAACATTTTATTTGTATTTTCTTTTTCAGTTAAGCTTTCATCTGGATAAATTGGTTCTCCAATATTAACTGTGTATTCTTGAATCGGAAATCCATCTTCTCCAATCATATCACTATCATTCATTGTAATAAATATTGGTACTACTGGAACTTTATTTCTTGCTGCAATTTTAAATGCTCCTATTTTTAATGGCTTTGGTTTTCTATAATTCCACCACATACTTTGTTCAGGATATATTAATATAAATTCTCCTCTTTGTAAAAGTGTGTCTACTGCTTTCATAAATTCTACCATTGTTCTATTACTAGAGCTTAATGGCAATGTATCTGCATTTCTAAATAAGAATCCATAAAATCCTGGGAAATTAGTATAATTTCCTTCTCTTATAACTTTGTGCAATCTTTTTGTTTTGCCTTGATTTGACATTCTAAATACTTTTTCTATTGTGAAACAGTCATAAGGATTAAAATGATTACATGTTATAAGTGCTCCTGTTTCTACTTTATTAAGATTTTCTATTCCTTTTACATCCTTTATGATTAATTTATTATTTTTTAATAAATCATCTAAAAATTTTTCTCCAACTTTATTGGCAAAGATCCTTTTTATCTTACTTGTCATTGTTGTTCTTAAATAATCTATATTTTCTGGAGTCAATACAATTGTTGGTGGATCATCTTCGACATCTATATCAAATTTTCCTTCTTTTTCAAGTTGCTCTATCTTTTTTAATACTTCTATTCTATCTTTTGCTTTTGGTATACTTTGTTCCATTATAAACTATCTCCTATTTTTTCTATCGTCACCTACACATGAATTTTCTCTAATTGCAAATTCTACTAACATTTTTTCAGCTTCTCTATCTTGAAATTTTTGTTCTTCAGTATAACTTTCTCTTGTTTGTAAAATTTCATCATAAAATTCTGTTTCTTTAGCATATTTCCAAAAATACTCATTATATTTAACATCTTCAAAACGCCATGGTTTATATGCAAAATTGTAGTGTACTATTTTTATATCTTCTGGTTTTGTTTCTTCATTCACATATGGCATTACATCCCAGTCATGACTAACTAAAGTAACTCTTCCTTTACACAATCTGTTTAAATAGTCTTGGTCTTGTGCAACTGAAAATTTCACCTTTTCTAATAGATATAAAAATTTCTCTTGGAATTTAAATTTTCTTAATTCATCTAAATTCATTAGTAATACACCAGCATTAAAATAATGTTGATAGTTCGCAACTCCTACTACTAATTCTGCATAATCTTGAAATACTTTATTAGTTTGTATTATATCATCTGGTGCTGCTGCAACTAAATTTGTTCCCATATCTGTATTATATAATTCTGATATATCTCCTAGTACTATAATATCACTGTCTAAGTATAATACTTTATCATATTGTGGATATAATTCTGGCAAGAATAATCTAAAATATGTTGTATTTGTATAATAATCACGTGTATATAATTTATCTTTTACTTTTTCTATGTAATAACTTAAATCTACAAATTCTATATTTATATTTTCATTTTCATATTTTTTTATTTGATCCATATGTGATTTTTGTACATCTGTATGTAAAATTTTTATTAAATATTTATATTCTTTACTTGCATTTTCTATTAATGATTTTAATGCAACAGCTAGAAATGGTGTATATTTATCGTCCATTGCAAAAAATATTGGTATTTCTTTTAATTTTTCGTTCATTTCTTTTCCCCTTTTTAATTAATTTATCTTACTTAATTGCAAGATTTTATCTTCATACTGTTTTTTAAATTTTAGATATTCATTTAAATCTTCATCAAATGCATGACATCTCAATATTTTATGAACATCTTCAACATGCCATTGTTTAATATTTCTAACACGAGGATATCGTTTAAGTAATAGTCTTTTACAGAAATGACAAATTACAGTATCTTTTTTATTAAATCTTGATTGTTCATTGTATATTCTTGATAATAATAATTTTTTAGTTGTAGAATGATATATTGCATCTTGATCAGCAAATAACATTTTTTTATTTTTAATTAAATATCTTGCTTTTTCTAATAATTTTGTCTGTTTTATTTTATTCATATTTAGCAACAACATTCCAGCATTTATATAGTCTGGATATAAAAGCCAAGAACCATATTTTTCTTTTACTGCAGCATACTCATATTCTGATATATCTGTATTATATAGTTTAGAAATATCATCTCCTGCCATCATATCAATATCAAGATATAATATTTTTTCAGGGATATCTGGTACTAAGTCTGCCAATAACCTTAATAATGTATATGGGGTGCAATATGCACCTTCATTTTTACAATTTCCAAATTCTTTTTCATACAAATCTGTAACATCAATTTTTTGAACTTTGTTATTTTCATTTTTTAATTTTACTACTTCATTCAAAAATTCTATTTGTTCATCTTTTATACAAGTATATTCTGGTTTTATTCTTGTTATATCCGCTGTAAAAATGTAAACATTTACAGCTTCTTTTGTTTTATTTGTTATTGATATTAGCTCTGTTAGTGCTCCATCAAATACTTTTTCATTTCCACATAAAAGTATATTCATAATTTTTCCCCTATTATTATTTTCAATCCACTTCATTATATATTATTATTCTTCTTTTTTCAACTTTTTTTGCATTAAAATATTTATTATTGTTACTATCATACTAACTATTATTAACAAATAGAAGTTTATTCCCCTAGCTAATAGCATTACTCCATTTATCATATTTTCTGGCAAAATTGACGCAAAAATTGCTATAAACCCACCTTCACTAACACCTACTGCTCCAGGTGAAGGAATTCCAGATACTGTTGCATATAACATTGATTGTATTGTTGTTATTTGTACAATATTATGACCACTTAGTCCAAATGAGCAATATACCCAATATGATACACTGTAAAATGCTATAAATTGAATATATGTTGTTATTAGTGTCTTTAATATTACTAATTTATTATTTTTTATATAATCACTACTATTTTGATATTTAGCAATTTCTTCTTCTAATCTCTTTTGTTTTTCTTCTATATTTCTAATTTTAAATTTTTTCATTATTTTAATTACAAAATTAATCAATTTGTTTAATATTCTCTTTGAAAAAATTGCAATTAATAATAATGTAAGTGCTGTTGCATTTAAAACTATTCCTATTACAAATAATATCACTAATGGTTGATTTAAATATTTATAATTAAATATTACACTTATTAGTGCAATAGAAATTGTTACAACTTGCATACTACTTAAATTTATTAAAAGTGCTAATGTAGAATTTGCAACTGTTATTTTTTCTTTATGCATATAATATATTTGCATTGGCTGCCCACCACTTGCAGCTGGTGTTATGCCACTAAAGAAAAATCCTATCAAAGCATATTTTATACTACTTATAAATGTTATTTTCTCATTTAATATTTTTAGTGTCCTTCTTATATTTACTGCTTCTCCTATTACATATATACACATACATAATACTGCTATTAATATATATTGATATTTTGCATTTTTTACAAGACTAAGTATTTGCGTTACATCTTGATCTTTTAATATTATATAAAATGTTAGTATTATTAATAGTATAAATATTATTAAATTCTTTATCATTTTTTTTGTTTTATTCATTTTCTATTCTTCCATTTTTTATTTTTTGCTTTATTATCATTTATTTTTATTACTTTGTCAACTATAATTTTTCCTTTAAGTCTTAGTTTCTTCTTTAGATTACAAATTTAAAGTTATACAAGTAACTTTATTGATTAATTGTAAATTACTTTTATTTTGTTCTAATCTTATCATAAACTTATATTTTTTACAACAAAATAGAAAACAAAACATATTAATCTAAACTATTTTTTACATAATTTGATTAATATGCCTTGATTACAATAATTCCTATTTGCTCATTTATAATTGTTTTATATTCTGATGCTTTTATTCCTGAGCAAGCCTGATATATTTCATTTGTTAAATTTTTCCATTTGAGCTAGTCAAAGTTTGAAAGAAGATATTATAACTTATTTCCTACTCTATAGTTCTTCTGTCTATTTCTAAAACTTTACTTATAAATTTATTTATTTCTATATAATCATGTATAGGAATCTTTACTCTTTCATAAAATTTATTAAAAACATCGGAAATTTTTATTTTTCCCTTTTTATATAATTCAATCTTTTTTTCTACATCTCTTTTAAAAGCTCTTTTATATGCGTGAATTAAACTTGTCCTTTTTATAATAATTTTTCCTTTAAGAAGGATAGGAGTCATATATTCATAAATATGTCTACCTTCAATTATGAGAGGTTCACTTATATTTGATATTAAATATGTATATATTTTATTAGTATATTCATAGTATTTTAAATCAACTTTTTTATCTATTTTTCTTTTATTAAAATATTGAAATATTTTTTGATCCTTAGTTTCAGGATATAATTTATTTTTTCTGCAAACTTGCTAGCTTTATATTTTGCTTGTATGATAAATATGTATAGGTGTACTCATACCAATATCTTTATTGTACAAATTATACTATGTATTATAAACTTGTACAATAGAATTTATATGGTAGCACACATTTCTGTGGTTCTCATTTTTTATCTTTACTATACATTCATTTTTTAACTTTGTCAAATGTTAAAATCTATATGTATTACGAAATTGGAAATTTTCTTATAAATTAATTAAAATATATTTTATGTCATTTTTTATAAAACCATATTTTCATATAACTTTATTACTGGAGGATTAGATGAATCAAGTTCTATTTTCTTACAATTAATTTCATTAAGAAAATCTAGTCAGCATAAAATAAAAAATGTTCTTATAGAACGCTAAATCCCATAAAAACATCCATACTGGTGCCCTAACTAGACACGTTTGCGAAATCATTAGGGCAAAAAAATATCATTTTCAACTCTTAATTATAGTCATATCAGTAGTTTGCAAGTATTATATTTGCAAACTTGTTTTTTGACTATATTTAATGTAACATAAAATAGTAGAAATTACAAGAGCTAAAACAAAAATAATATTTCCAAAATTTTGTTTTGTTCGCTTGTATTTTATCTAATAATGTTGTATAGTTGTAGATATAGAAAATGAGAATAAGCGGAGTGTGTTGCCACCTTTGACAACTTAGTGTTTACAAAAACCTCCACAACTTAGTTTGTGAGATTGAATCTAGGAGGTGGTTAATATGGTAGAATCAGCATTAATAATTATTACATATCTACTTTTCTACGGATTAGTAGCAATGACTATCATAAATGTTGCCTTGTTAATCATCATCTGTTGGTTACTTCATAGGCAATAAAAAATAAACCATTCTGCTTTGGCGAGTGAAATGGTTTATTAAACATATTCTCGGCAACACACTTTGTGTTACTCATTTTCTATCTTTATTATACAGTCATTTTTTTATTTTGTCAAATATAATTTTTTCACAATTTTTTACTGTATAAAACTATTTAATCTAACTTACAACTTGTAATTTTTCGAGATGATTATAACATAAAAGACAGACTATTTCCAGTCTGTCCTCTAATATTAACAAGATATTGTTAATATATTTCCATTATTATCAAAAATAGCAAATTCATCTTTACCATAAAAAGTTTTATGAAGTTCTTTAGCAATTTCTACTTTATCTTTTAATTCGTTATACATTGCCAAAACATCATTAACAGTTATAAATAGTGTAAATGTTGGTACTATTTCATCAGTTTTTAAAGTTGGATATTCACTAATTAAGTTTTCTTGTTCTTGTAACATTATAGAAATTTTATCCTTATTTAAAATAGCAAAATTCAAAGTTTCTCCCTCTTCTGGAACACTTAATACTTTTGTGAAACCTAAATTTTCTTCATAAAATTTTATTGTTTCTTTTACATTTTTAACCATAATATTGGTTGTTATTGTTTCATACATATATTTCTATCTCCAATATAATTATAAGAAAATAATTTAAAACTGTATTGTAAAAAATGGACAATTATTTATAATCTTCTATTATTTTTAAAGGCGAAATATTTGTATATCTCTTTATTTCTTTTATAAAATGTGATTGATCATAAAAGCCACAATATAAAGCAATATCTATTAAATTCATCTTTTTTTCTAGCATTAAAGTTAAACATAGATGTAATCTTAATATATTTAGTAATACTTTTGGAGATACTCCAAAATTTGATTTAAAAACTCTATATAAGTTTCTTTCATTATATCCTAATTCCTTTGCAATATCTGTTACCCTTTGTTCTTTTGGATTATCATATAATTTTTCTACTATTTCCACAAATGGCATTTTCTTTTGCTCTTTTGCTTTTTTTAATAGATATTTCTTTAAATATTTTATTCTTTCTTTTGTATTTTCTAAGTCTAATATGCTATCTATACTAATTTCTTTTTCTATATCACTAAATTGTATTTGATTATCCATTACTTTATCTGCTGGTATATTGAAAAACAAATAAAATATGCTTGGCTTTAATCTAACTCCCATATAATCTATCTTTTTATCTAACTTAAAATCTTTAGTTTCTTTACTGAATCCTGCAAAGCAAATTGTACTATTTGTAAAATCTATAACAATATCAATACAAGCATCTGGTAAAATATTATTTGATATGGTCTTATTTAATATTTTCTTTGATTTCATTGTCCAAATACACATACAATAATTTTCAAGTTCTTTTATATTATATTCTTTATATTCTATATTTTCCTTAAATTCTTTATTTAACAAATATGGAATTTGTTTTGGATAATACATAAATACTGTTTCCTTTCAAATTGTAATTTTTTAGTTATATCTTATTGAACAGTACTGTCTTTTCTTTCATTGATATTTTGCCTACTTCATATCCATATTCTTTAGATTCCTTTTTGTAAGTCAAAAAGGAATGGTCTATATCAAATCCTAAAATATTTTTAATTTCTTCATAAGATAGTTTATAACTGTCTTTCTTATTTTCTTTTAAATATCGCCATAATGGCTCATATTTGCTCATTTCTAACACCTCTTGAAATTGTAATTTTTTATTCACATGATTGTTTTTGCTTCTTCTTTAAAATGACATACATAATCGAAACAGTTATTAGCAATATTAGGCTTACTACAAATATAAATAGCAAAACAACAACATATCCTACATTAGTTAAGGCTGATAATCCATAGGTGGCTTTATTGTCAAGTATTATTATTCCTATAATGCTTATTAGCATAAATATTAAATCTATTACATAAAATATTTTTATTTTTCTATTCACTATTTTTCTCTCCTTCAACTTATTATTACTTTAACATACTATAAACTTGTAAGTTGTCGCTACTCTTTAAAGAATAATGAATCTATAATAAAATCACCCACACTTTGCCATTCTCTTTGTAATTCAGTAGTACAGTTAAATGTAGCAATTACTAATTTGCCATTATATGAAAAGAAAATCATATTATTATAAATATTTGTATCTTGTGCTTTACTAATTAATTTTATTTTACCAATGTTATGACTATCCACTTCATATAAATCACTAGTTATTATTTCGCTATTATTTTTAAGTAAATTTTCCATAGTTTCCTTATAAGACTTTATTTGTGTGTTGCTCATTTCATTATCTGTTAAACTAACTGCCACATTTATTGTTGTTTCATCATTAGAAAATACGATATTAGGAACATTACCATTATATTTTGTTGTAATAGTTTCATAATCTAATTGTTTAAAACTTTTTGGAATTTTTAAATAAAATTTACTATTATCAAAACTAGAATATTCTGTTTCTATTTCAATACCACTTTCAGTTTTGATAGTTAGTGTTTCTAATTTTTCACTTTCTTTTTGCAATTCTTTATCTTCTTGCTTAACAACAAATTGTATTATTAGACAAACTCCTATTATTACTGCACATATTATACTGAAAATAACTACTCCTATTTTTTTCTTACCTTTCATATTTTTAATCCTCCTAATAAATTACTATTTGTCTTCATCATTATAACATATTTTTTATATTTATGTTATTTACTAAATTGTTATAAATCGTTTTATCTAAATACATATTTTTCTTTATAAAATCTTTTTCAATTATTTTCAAAAATCTTTCAATCTCAATTTTTATCTCTCTATCTGTCATAGTATTAGTAAAAAAATGCAGTCCATTTGCAGGCATAGGTTCAATGAAATGCTTTTTAGTTGTATTATAAAAGTATCTTTTATCTTTGCATAGCCATAAGTCAAAAATTATATCTTTTCCTTTTATAATAATTTGTATATAGCCTACAATTTGATTGTACTTCCAAATAGATTGTGGCAAATTAAATCTTTTTAACCATCTTTCATAATCTCCTATTTCATCATTAAGTTCTAAAAAGTGTTTTATACTAGATTCATTGGAAGTTTCCCATTTTTTATAATATTTTTCTTCACTCATAGAATAAACAGGAATTTCAAATATCACTTTTGGCTCCATTATCATTTCTCCTAACATGAAAATTCAATTCAATTATAATATAAAGCATTGCTTTTTACAATAGCTAGGTAGTCAAATAGTTTATATAACAAAACAAGATAGAATAATCTACCTTGCTTTGTTTTTATCTTTTTTATTCTTTTCTTGTTCTTTCTCAAATTGTTCTTTTTCCTGTTCTATTTGCTCGTGTAATTGATATTGCTTAATTTTCTCCATCCTTTGCTTTATATTATTGCAATGCTTAATTTCTTCTGTAATAGGAGTAATTCGTTTTGAAATTTCTATAATTTCATTTTCCATTACTTGCTTTTCTTCATCTGTTTTTGCTCTTTTATGCTTTTTCCAAAGATTTTCGCGTTGGCTCTTTAATGGATTTACTCTTTCATAAGCAGATTTTTCAAAATCTAATAATTCTTGCTCTGTTTTTATATCATTTTTTGCCAAAAATCTTGCTTGATTAGAATACTCGTCCATTTTCTTGATTTCTGCTATTAGTTCAGGTGTTATTCTTGTCATATTCGATTTTAAGGTGCTTTCTGTATTGATACCGAATAATTTCTCATATTGATATATAAGATAGGCAATAGAGCCTTTATTTTGGTAATGCTTTTCTTTTTGTTTATTATAATTTTCATAAGTTCTAGTAATTAGAATCATAGAATTAGATGAGTAGGGGAATAGTGTCTGTGTTTCTAGTATTCTCTTGTATATATTTTCTTTTGAGTATTTATTTCCAAACTGTCTTTCAATTCTCGTATTTCTTTTGTATGGATTACGCCTTATAGATAAAGTGTAGTTCTTGTCTGTAACTATATAATCTAAATCTTGTAGTATTTTTATAAACTCGTTATAATCTTTGGCATTTTCTATTGCATAGTCAATAGAATCTTTCATCAGTTCCTTATATAAACTGCTTGTAGCATATTTATTATATTTTTCTTCTTGAGATAATACACTTAATCCATATTCTTCACAAAGTCTATCTGATGTTTTTCTCATTATTGCATAATCTTTTTTAGTGTTACAAAATTTCTTGCCATCTAAAAAAGAAACAGAGTTTAGTATGAAGTGATTATGCAAATTATCTGTGTTCAAATGTGTTGTAACTATTACTTGAAATTTATCTCCCCATAATTCTTCAGCTAGTTTCATTCCAATTTCATGGGCTTGTTCTGGTGTTATTTCTCCTTTTACAAAAGATTGCACTGCATGAAAGCATTGTATGCCATCTGTTTTGAAAAATTGCTTTTTTATATTTATCATTTCTTGATATGCTGTATCAGGCATACAATTTATACCTGATACATATAACTTTTCTTCTGTCTTTTCTCCATTTACTGCATAATTTATTGTAACATCTAATCTGTCTTTTACTTTCCATATTTTTGTTACTGCCATAATCTATTGCCACCCACTAACACTTTTATTTTTTGTTGGTATAAGATAAACTTCTTCTAATGCTAATATAAAATTTTGTATTTGATTATATAAGGTAGCATATTTATTTTCATTTACATAGCCTTTATACTGATTATATATTCTTGACATTTGATTTAAGTTTGTTGCCATACCACGAAGTTGTGCAAGTATCTCGTAAAACTTTTCATCTGGCTTTTCTTTTAACTGATAGTCTAAAATTATTTTTCTAAAGAACTCTGATTTATTTAATCCAGACTTTTTTACTTTCTCATTTAATATTCTATTTTCTTCTTCGTTTAAGAAAATGTTTATTTTTATATTTCTGTTTCTTATAATTTTTCATCTCACTTTCTGTTTTTTTATTAGGGTTTGGGACTTGTCCCATTCAATATTGGTATTTGTGGCGTGAGTACAAATACGTTGCTTGCTAAATCAATATTTTTAGGTTGTACTCACATTTCATATTTGTTGATTATTCTTAATTTACTGAAAATCAGTTATAAATTATGATAAATTTTTATACATAAATTAGTTCACTATATATAATTTCTTCTGCAATATTCTTAATAGAATTCATTGCTGACACCCAAGCTAATTGATTTTTTTCTTTTAATTCTTCTGTAATATTTTCTTTTTTTACTAACTCATTTATCATAAAATCTAATCTATTTTGAGCTGTTTCTTGTATTTCTTTTAAGTGATTATTAAGTGTTCCTTTTGTAAACATTATCATATATTCTGCTTTTTTATTTGTTTTTAGATAGTTTAATCTTGATCTACCATATTTGTTTAGTGTTATTTTTTCTTTTTCTAATACTAGATTTGGCATATAGTAGTCTCCTTGTTTTGTATATTCAATTCCATATTTAATTTCTTTTATTTCTTTATTTTCCACTTGTTTTTACCTCCAACATTTTATTTTTTAACTAACTTTTTCTCGTTCTTTTACACGAATTTCACCTATAATATGATTATCTTTTTGAATAGGAAAACTCTTATCATTTGCAATTAACTCTACTAATTTAAATAGTCTTTCTCCATTTTCATTTGTTTCCTTTATTCTATAATATTTCTTTTGATAACCTTTCTTAGGTGCATCTGGTCTATCTAATTCATAATATGAAACTTCATAATAATCGCTTAATCTTTCCATATATTCTTGTAGTTCTTTTTTATCCATTTGTACTGTTGTAGTAATACTAGCTTCTTCTTTTCCTATTGTGCAAGAAGATGTAAAGTCAAACATTCCATAGTCTAAAATTTTGCAAATTTGTTCAATAAAGCTACTCCTAAATTTGATATTTACTAATTTATAAAAGCCATTTTCGTTCTTATCAATCGTAACATTTTCTATAAATTTTGAAATAAATTCTTGTTTTTCTTCTTTGGTTTTATTACTCCATTGAAGCTCTAACATATCATAAAATTGATTAGAACGAATTAGTTTTTCTTTTTCCACATCTCTATCAGCCATTATTTGCTGTGGGGAAAAGGTCTGTTTATTCAAGTCTATTGCTTGTATTCTTTTTTCTTCTAATAGGTTTAATTTTTCTTCAATTACTCTATAATCTTCGGAAAAATCATTTACTTCTACAATTCCTTTGATGTATGCTTCTTTAATTCTATCCTTTTGTTTTTTCAAATTTGCAATTTCTTTATCTAGTTTTGCCGTATCTTGTTCTTTTTTATCTGCTAAAACAGGGAAGAAGTATTGCTTTACTGTCATATCATATTCTACTAAATTCATAATCAAATCCATTGTTACATTTTCAATTAAATCTTCTCTTAAATACAGCTTACAGTCGGTGCAATGATAATACATATATTTTTTCTTTTTGCCACCTGATCCTTTACAAGTCATTAACTTGCCACATTTTGGACAGATTAACTTTTGCATAAAGATATAAACTCTATCTCTGCAAAAAGCTCTTTGATTTTTCTCTTTTTGGGCTTGTACTTCATAAAACATAGCTCTTGAAATTATTGGCTCTACTACATCTCTATAAATAACAGGCTCTTTTCCTTGTTCTTTGCCAACTCTCTTAAATCTTTCATAATCTCCCATATAAATTTTATTATTTATCATTTTTTCTATTGTAGAATCTTTCCATTTTGCTTTTGTAAGTGTTGGTATTTGTTCTTCATTTAGAATATTTGCTATTGTTTGATAGCTTTTGCCCTCTAAATACATATTAAATATTCTAATGACTAACTCTTTTGTAGTTTCATCAATTATCATTTTTTTGCCTTCTCTTTTGTAGCCAAGAGGACATCTATTAGGAATATGTCCAGATTTTATTGCACCTGTTAAACCGAACTTTGTTCTTTCACTAACTATCTCAATTTCTAGTTGTGATAATACTGTTAGCATACGCACGAAAAACCTGCCATTAGCGGTTGAGGTATTTACATCATCTTTATCACACACCAAATAACAATTATGCTTTTCTAGGTCTGATATTAACACCTCTAAGTCTCTTACAGACCTTGTTACTCTATCTAGCTTATATGCTACGATATAGTTGATTTTTCCTGCTCTCATATCAGTTAGCATTTGTTGAAAAGCTGGTCTGTGTTCCATATCTTTTGCACTAATTCCTGCATCTTTGTAAACTTTAAATATCTCATATTCCTTATATTTACAAAGTTGTTTTAGCTTTTCTTCCTGTTCTCCTAAACTAAATCCGTTCTCTTGCTTGATCTTCTGTACTTACACGAATATAAATTCCTGCCTTTTTTGTTTCTCCATTCATTCTATAAATATTCCTCCTTCCAAATTATGAATAGAAAGGCAACTAAAAAAGTGCCACATAGCATAGGTTATAGCTATTGACACTTTAGAGTTTTATATTATTATTAACTATCTCTATAATTTTCTTAAAAAACACAAATAAACCAATATAGTATAATTTTTTAAAACTCTAAAATGTTTTGTCGTTTTCTCCTATGATATGTATTCTTGTAACTTGGACATTGGATATTTTGTCCTTAAATCTGTTACGTAGAAGTAATCATGTTCATTAAAGAATAACAATAATTTGTTATTTATGATTACTCTATGGGGCTCTACATACGCTAAATTCGTATGTTCAATTATTCTTAAACACCCGCTCAATGATTTCGAGTTGTTGTTTAATGGAGTTTATACGACACGCCCACTTGATTTTAGAGTGTAATTCATCACTCATATTGATTGTTTTCTTAATAATATGTAACATAATATCACAAAAACCTCCTTTTTTCAATAGTTTTAGTCAAAAAAAGTCCAACCCATAAGAGTTGGAATAAGATTTTTGTGTTCATCTAATTTTTCATAGTCTTAAAATCAAGTTTTATCAAGACTTTCAAAAAGTTCGACGAAAATTGTCTGTGGTGCCGGTGGTGGGACTCGAACCCACACGCCATTTCTGACAACAGATTTTGAGTCTGCCCCGTCTACCAATTCCAGCACACCGGCATATAAAACTAAATAACAATATATTACTTTGCTATTTAGTTCCATATTATATTAGCATACTTATTCAAAAATGTCTAGTAAATTTCAAATTTTGTCTAGAAATATTGATTTTATTATATATTATCATTCCTTATTGTCTCAATAATATTTTGTTTATTAATTTTAGACATAGAATACTTCATAATAATACCAATCACAATAGCAACAAATATAACAGAAATCACAATTGATTTAACAGGCAACATATAAGTCATACCCATGTCAATTTCAAAAGCTTTATATATCAAATATGATAATCCTACTCCTATTGGAATACCAATAATTAGTGACTTTAACCCATAGAAAATACTTTCTAACCTAATCATTCTATTAAACTCTTTTTTTGTCATACCAATTGACTTAAGCATTGCAAATTCTTTTCTTCTTAAATTCATATTTGTAGTAATTGTGTTGAAAATATTTGTTATTCCAATTGCTGTTATTACTGTAATAAATCCATATAAGAAAATTGAAATTACTAAAACTATAGCATTATTTTGTTTTACAGATTCTTCATAATTTAATATACTTATATCTTCTTCACTCATATTTATACTTTTGTAAAATTCTTTTATCTCATCTTCAACTTTAAAACTATCTTTTGTATTTATTTGTATAACATTCAAATTTGAATATCCTATTTTTTCGATATATTCATCACTTACAAGTAAAAATCCTCTATTACTATACATATTTTCAAATCCCATTGGTCTTTCAGACGTTCTAGCTATCACTTTTATATCTAAAGGTCTTGAAGTTATATTTGATTTATCTAGTGCTACATCACTTAAAACTGTTATTTTTCCAGTTACAACATCTCCTTTTTGCCATTTATATAAGTTTCCTTGTATTTTATTTCCTTCTTCATCATGATCTATGCAACTATCAAGTAATATTGCTCCATCTTTGTAATCTTCATATTTTCCACCTATATTTTTAATAAGCTTATTATATTCTTCTTTTCCTAGAGCCATAATTGTAAGTATATCATTTTTTTCTATTTCGTTTCCATATTCATCATAATTTTTATATCTTTCATCAACATCTTTCCCAAATTCTGAAAAATGCTCTTTTCCTTCAATTTCAATTATATTTAATCTTTGTATAGTAAATTCGTCTATTCCTTCTAATTTTGAAACTTCTAAAAATCTTTCATATTTCTTTTGTAGGTTTTGTTTTGTTATCTCTTCATCTGATCTCTCATATAGTGATATATTATATCCTATTTCTGTATAATATGACTCTGATGTTTTAAATCCAAACTCTATAAAGCTTGATATCGCTATAAAAGTCACAACACTTACTACTATTGATATTACTGTTGTTCTATATTTCTTTTTACTTCTTTTTAAGTTTTTATATGCTATTTCTCCACCTGTTTTAAATATCATTTTTATAATTTTAGGACATTTTACTTTCTTAGCTTTTAATTTTATATCATCTGAATTCCTTATTGCTTCTATTGGTGTTACTTTTGAGGCTTTTCTTGCAGAGCTTTTACATGATAACCATATTGTAATCACTGATATAATAATGCTTAAAAGTATTGCACCCCAAGAAATACTATAAACTAAATCAATTGTTTCTATATATTTGTTTATTATGTTATTTACTATTTTTAATACAATGTCAATTGCAAATACTCCACTTAATATTCCTAAAGGAATTCCTATACATCCTAATATAAGACCTTCAAAATACACACTTTTCTTTATTTGTTTTTTTGTAGCTCCTATACTTGAAAGCATTCCATATTGTTTTAATCTTTCTGTTATTGATATCGCAAAACCATTTCTTATTACAAATACACTTGATACTAAAACTATTGCCATTATAATTCCGCCTACAGTATATAGAAATTGTAATGTATTATCACTTAAATTTGCACCCTTATAAGACAATAAATCGTAATTTAATGTGAAATCATATTTATAACTTGTATATGCTGCATTTCTTAAACCTCTAAAAGTTGTAGCATTTTCTTTTTCTTCACTTGTTTGTGCTTTTACCATTTCATTTATTTGTTCGGTATATTCTTGATATTTGAATAAGTTTTTGTATAATACTGATATATTGGCATTGCTTTTGACATTTTCTAATTTAGTTATAACTGTATATCCTGGTGCAGAATAATCTTCCATAAATGGTCTTTGTATTATTCCTACAATTTTATATTCTTTTTTTGTAGTATTCACAATTTCTTCTTCAAACTCATCTTTAGGTTGCTTATTTTTCGTTATTTCAACTGTTTCATTTTCTGTTATGTGAAGAGTTGTTTCTGAATTTTCTGTTCCAGTTAAATATGGATTGTTTTGTGTTAGTTTTTCTCCTGTTGTAAGCTGCCTTGTTCCTACATCTAATGTGATTGTATCTCCTACTTTTAGATTTACTTTTCCATTTGCTATAATATGATTTGAAATTACTAATTCCTTTTCATTTTCAGGCATTCTTCCTTCTGTTATTGATAATCCCATATTTGCTAAATATTTGTTATCCATTGCAAGTACATTCACATATGGCTTGTATTTGTTTTTGCTTCCTTCCAAATATGAGTATCCTAACTCTTCTGATAAGTAATAATCTTCTACATTTCTATTTTCTTCTATGTATTTTAGCTCTTCTTTTGGGATTTCATAAAATGTTGCATGATAGTTCCCTTCTCTTTCTTTTACCATTTCAATTAAAGTATTTTGAAAACTTGTGATAATTCCTGCAACTCCACATATTAATGCTGTTGAAAGAATTATTCCTATAATTATAACTAATGAACGTTTTTTGTTTAGTTTCAAATCTTTAATACTTAAATTATTTAATATTTTCATAGTTCCCTCCTTTTGTCCTTTTGGGGACGTTTCCTTTTGGGACAAAAATGTCCTTTTGGGGACACATCTTGTTATTTATTTTTTTCATCTTTTATAATTTTTCCATCGTCTATAGTGATGATTCTATCAGCTTCTAATGCTATTTTTTCATCATGAGTTATAATAATAACAGTTTGATTATACTTTTTATTAGAAAGTTTTAATAATGACACTATTTCTTCACTTGCTTTAGAATCCAAGTTACCTGTTGGTTCATCTGCAAGCATTATTGCTGGTTCATTCATCATTGCTCTTCCTATTGATACTCTTTGTTGTTGTCCTCCTGATAATTGATTAGGCAAATTATTTTTTCTGTTTTCTAGTCCTAATGTTTGTAATAAATCATTTAATCTTTTTTCATTTATCTCTTTTCTATCTAAACTACATGGTAATGTTATATTTTCTACTACATTTAGAACTGGTATTAAATTATAAAATTGATATATTAATCCTACTTGCCTTCTTCTAAATATTGCTAGATTATCATCACTTAGTGTGTATATGTCTTTTCCTTCTATAAATACTTTTCCTGATGTTGGTCTGTCTACTCCACCTAACATGTGTAATAGTGTTGATTTTCCACTTCCACTTGCTCCTATTATTGCAACAAATTCTCCTTTTTCTATTGAGAATGATATGTTGTCTACTGCTTTTACTTTGTTTGCTCCTTTTCCATATGTTTTGCTTAAATTCTCTACTCTTAAAATTTCCATTTTTTCTCCTTTCTCTTCGCTTCGCTTCGTTCATCGTCATCCAAAATTTTTTTCAAAAATTTTGTCTGCCAAATCTTGCCTTTGAAGCGTTTTCGCTTCGCTTCGTTCATCGTCATCCAAAATTTTTTTCAAAATCTTGTCTGTTAACTTTTGCCCAAAAGGGACGGTTCTTTTTGGACAAAATGTCCATTTTGGACACATCTTAAATTTTTCTATATCTAAGTATAATTTGTTAATGTGACTTTTAAGTGACTTCAGAAATATTACAAGAATATTACATTTTTTTTAAAAAACTATTAAAATTATGAAAACTATTGAATAAGCTGTTAAATTAATATAAGATATAATAAATAACACTATTTTTAGGAGGTCTCTTTATAGTGAAACAAAATAAATCTTACAAATTACCAAAATATGAAGATATATTTGCCAAATTTAAAAATAATTTAAATGAATATTTACAAGTACGCAATGGTAGAGATATTAAAAGTTTCAATTTTAGTCAAAAAGGTATAAATGATGATGGATTTGAAAACAGACTAATTGAAACTGGTTTAAGACCATCTGAATTATTATTAGAAATTAAAGATTCTTATCTTCGTCGTGATT
This sequence comes from uncultured Clostridia bacterium, assembly GCA_948891265.1. GTDB lineage: Bacteria > Bacillota > Clostridia > TANB77 > CAG-508 > CAG-269. Next base: position 33,982 of record CAQUBD010000007.1, read on the forward strand.
ACTTAGAAGGCGAAATTGGAACTATTGATGGAGATGAACAATATGATGGAATATTTAATATTGCTTTATCTATGCTTATCTCAAATAGATTAGCTAAACATTATATACATGAACTTGAGAAAAAAAATAATCAAGATATTAAAACTAAAGAATTATATGATAATAAGATTAAAAAATTTATGTCCGAAAAAAAAGAAGCTTTAGTAGAATTAATCTCTAGTTTATATATTTATACAGAAACAGAAAATGACAATGATTTCTTTTATGGGCATAGATTAGATAATAATGGAGAAGACACCTTTGTGATAGATTTACCTGCATATGGCCAGATTTCAGTTCATTTTGGTTCTGAAAGTAATTTAGAACGTGTTGAATATTTGGCAAAACAAAATGCAGATCTTATACTAAAAAGGAAATTAAAGTTAAATCAGATAAATAAAAATGAATATGATCAAATTAAACATAAATCAAATAATTATGGAATTCTCCCTGAATATACTGGAAAATTGTATGAACATAGCTCAGCAATCCCTCTTGATTATCAAGGCAAAAATTTTATGAGGGCACAAAAAGATTTGTACTTATCAAAAAAGATTATAACTGATTATAATAAGGCAGATATTGAGAGAATAAGCCATAATAGAAAATATAATAGTAGAGAACTATATTACTGGGCAATAAGAAGTGATTTTTCTAAAGAACAATTACAACAATTGTCAGAATTTTTGCAGGAAAGAGATACTAAAAACATTTATAATAGTTCTTCCAAAAAAACATCCAATCATCAAGAAGACTTAATTGCATCAGATGAATCAATTGCTAAATTAATTAATGCAAAATCAATGGGAAGAAAAGCTGTTTCTTTAACAACTGCTGAAGAAAGAAAAGCAGTTTCAAAACATGAAAATTCAAAAAGACTTTATGTTCTAGATAGAAGAAAGGATATAGAAAAGGATAATGGTCAAAATATACACTAATGAAGAATATACAAAATCATATACAGAATTAATTGAAATTTTAAAGTATTTTTCAAAATATGATTTAGAAAAAATACCTAAAGATATAATTAAAATATATATTAAAGATAGAGATGAAAAATATGAATTCTCTTATGATCCAGAATTAGATATAGATGAGCAAAATGTATCAAAATTAACTAAAATACTTCTTGCAAATTTATATATTGAATATTTAGCAGATGAAAATGAGAAATTATATATAAAAAATAAAGATTTATTGCAATTAAAAGAAATAGAAAAACAAGAACAAGAAAAATATGATATTGAAAATATATTTAATAACAAAAATAAAAAACATTCTATTGATACTGAAGTTTCTAATAATACTAGTCTAATAATTGTTTCTAATAAAACAAACATCATTAAAAGAGTTTTTGAAAAAATAAAAAGGTTCTTTATGTCAAAATAGAATTATTTCAACATCATATATTCAGTATAAATACTATCTCAAAATAAAGCACATATATATCACGAAATTTTAGCTATATATGTGCTTTTCCTTTCATATATTTAATTACAAACTCTGTTCCCTGTCCCACTTCTGATGTACAACTAATCATTCCATTATTTTTTTCAATTATAGACTTAGCCAAAGCAAGCCCAATTCCAACACTATTTTCAGAAGAATTTTTACATTTATAAAATCTCTCAAAAATATGTCTTAAATCTTCTTTACAAATGCCTTCCCCCTCATCTCTTATAGAAACCTTTGTAAACAAGCTATTCTCTTCATATTTTATAAAAATATTTCCACCATCTCTATTATGTTCAATACAATTTTTAATTATATTTGTAACCGCTTCTTGTTGCCACTTATAATCACCTTTAAATAATACACTATCATTTCCATCAACAATTATATTTTGATTTCTAATTTCTATTGGTATCTCCAAATTTTGAATAATCTCATTAATAAACTCTTTTACATTAATTTTTTCAAAACAAAAATCAACCACATCAGCATCTAACTTTGACAGCTTAAGCATTGAAATTACAAGCCAATTTATCCACTCAATTTGTCTATTAATTTCAAATATGAATTTTTTCCTAGTAGTATCATCCATATTTGGATTTTCCTTTATATTATCAAGCATAATTGATACTGATGTTAATGGTGTTTTTAATTGATGTGATATATCTTGCACTGATACTTTCAAGCTTTCTTTATCCCTTTGTGAATTTTCACTCTCTTCTTTTAGCATTACAGTGATTTTATATAATTCATTTTTCAAATTACTTAATTCATCTTCACTATTTTCTTGAATATCTAATTGATAATTTTTATTTCTTATTTCATTTATATATTTCCTGATTTCTCTTAATTTTCTATCTCTTGTATATAAATAAATCAATATTGTAAAAATCCATAAAAAGCTAAATAAAATTATTATAATCACATTGTTTCTTAAATTTTGTTTCATTTGATTTTGAATTAGCATGATACTATTTATATTTTCTTCATATATACCATATTTTTTAAGTTCTTCTTTGCCTGTTACAAACTCTTTACTCTCAACATCTAAATTTAATATATCTATAATTTCTTTTGTGTTTATTTCTGGATAGTTTTCTTTTATTTTTCCTATTATATTTGCTATTGTGATATTCACTTCTTTGTTTAGCTTTTTATATTGATTATTGGTTATATAGCATATTATAGCACTTGTACTTATTGTTATAATAATCATAGGAATAATCAAAAGCTTTAAATTAGTATTCTTAAATCTATTCATTTTATATAGCTCCTTTAACTAATTAAAAAAAGAATAGTTATATTATTTTTTTAATTATTCAATTCTGTATCCTAAGCCCCTAACAGTCTTAATAATATCTTCATTACCCAATTTTTCTCTTATTCTTTTAATATAAACTGTAAGTGTATTATCATTAACAAAATTACCAGCAATATCCCATATCTTATCTAGCAATACTTCTCTAGTAATCAGCTTATTTTGGTTTAAAAATAGCATCAATAATATTTTATACTCTAAACTAGTAAACACTATTTCTTCATCATCTTTATATACTTTAGCCATATCAGTATCTATTTTAATATTTTTATATTGAATTACATTAGATTTTTCAAAAGTTTTATCATATCTTCTTAGAACTGAATTTATTCTTGATATCAATTCTCTAGTTCTGAAAGGCTTAATAATATAATCATCAGCACCTAAATCTAAACCTATAACCACACTTGTTTCTTCATCTTGTGCAGTTAAAAATATTACTGGAATATCTAACTTTTCTTTTACAATTTTGCAAATATCAAATCCATTTCCATCTGGTAATGTTACATCTAGTAATATTAAATCTACTGGATCTTTTGATATAATTTCTTGTGTTTCTTTTTTTGTTTTTGCTGATTTTACTTGAAATCCTTCTTGTTCTAATGAGTATTTTAGCCCCATTATTATTGTTTCATTATCTTCTACTAATAATATTTTTTTCATGTAATTTCCAAAATGTCTCCTTCCTTATCCACTAGGAATGTTTCCTGTTTAATGTTTACAGAATTTATTTCATAAATTCTCTATAAGAGTATCATTTAAGATGTGTCCCAAAATTTAATGTAAGTAGAATTTGTTTCACAAATTCTGCATAAGTCATCTGTAACAAGCAAAGCTTTAACAGCTGACTTAAAAGGAAACGTCCCTAATGGGACATTATTGCCCTAATCTTCTTAATTAAGTAATGACTTCCACCATCTCTATTATTTTGAATATTTTCAACCATACTAACAATTAGCATATCATTTCCAGAATTGGCATCTATTGTAAAACAGTTAAACCATCCTAAAGTTCCACTTTCTTTATCATTCATTGAGTTTTTTAATTCTGCTGTTCCTGTTTTTCCTGCAATTGTAAGTCCATTTATTTTCATGTCACTTGCTGTTCCTTCTGGGTTTTCTACTACTTGTATCATTGCATTTTTTACTGCATTTGCTGCTTCTTGTGTAAATACATTTTGTTTTAATATTTCTCCTTTTGCATTTTCTTTATATTCAATATATGGTTTTATCATGTTTCCATTGTTTGCAAATGCTGAGTATATTGATGCCATATGTATTGGGTTTACCAATATATCTCCTTGGCCATATCCTGAGTCTGCAAGTTTCTTTTCTGTTGCCATTGCTTTGTCTGAGTTTGAAGAATATTGTGATTTTTTTAATTGTAGTGGAAATTCTATTTGTTCATTAAATCCTATTTTGTCTAAGTTTTCACAAAATGTTTTTCTTCCAATTTGCATTGCTGCTTGTGCAAAATAGATATTGTCTGAGTGTATTATTGCATTTTTCATGTTTTTTGTTCCATTATATGCTGTTAGTGTTGTTATATAGTCACTTCCCCAGCTTTTGTCTTTTTGCCAGCTTAATCCTGAGTAATTAAATGTTGTGTCTTCTGATATTTTTCCTGTTGTTAATCCTATTCCTGCTGTTATTGTTTTAAATGTTGATCCTGGGCAATATGTTTGTGTAAATCTGTTGTATAATGGTTTGCTTTCATCATTATTTAATTGTTCCCATTGTGTATTTGTCAATCCTAAAACAAAGTCATTTGAATTATATGATGGTGTACTAACACATGCTAGTAATTCTCCTGTTTGTGGTTGCATTACAACAAACAATCCTTTGTCTTCTTTCATTTGATTATATAATTGTTTTTGTAAGTCACTGTTGATTGTTAATTTCACATCTGTTCCATCTTTTTTATCTTGTTTTGCTAATGTTTTTAGCCTATTTCCATTTTCATCTTCTATATATATTTCTTTCCCATCTATTCCTCTTAGTGTATCTTCATAACTAAGTTCTAATCCTGATTTTCCTATTAAGCTGTCAGAATTATATCCTTTTCCTGCTTTTTGTTTTAATTCTTCTGCATTTATTGGTTGCACATATCCTATTAAATGTGCTGCTTCTTCTCCTAATGAATATACTCTTGCTTTTGTACTATTTATCATTATTCCTGAAATTTGTAATAATTTATCTTTTAATTCTGTATTATTACTTGATACTTTTTTTATTGGTACAAATGTGTCTTCTTTTACCCATGATGCTGAAAGTTGTGTTTTTATATATTCTTCTGAAACTCCTGTTAATTCTGATATTTTTGATATATTTTCTTGTTTATTTTCTCCTAGTTTTCCTGGTACAATTCCAACTGTTGATATATTTCCATTAAATGCTAGTGTTTCTCCATTTCTGTCTAATATTGCTCCTCTTTCAGATTTTATTGAAGATATTCTGATTTTATCTGTATTTCTTAATTCTGGAAATATCATACTTGAAGACCAATTTATTTTATATTCTTTTTGTTCTTTTACTAATTTTGCAGTATTAGAAAAACTAATATCTCCAGCTGATGTTGACATTTTTTCATTGTATGAAATTTTTGTAATTCCTTTTTCTTTTTCTGTTTTTAAAATTTCTATTTGTATATTTACTGCATCTATTCCTTCATATATATTTTTATTTCTTTTTATAAAATCTTCTTGTGATATTTCTGATTTTGCATTTTCAGAAAGTAAGTTATACATTTCTTCATATTTTTGTTCATTTATTAGTGATATAAATGTTTCTAGTGTTTTTTCTGCTTTTGGTCCTTTTGTGTTTATTATTATGATTGTTGCAATTGTTGCTATTACTATGATTGCTGATATTATACCAATTATAATTTTTTTATTTTTCATTTCTTATCTCCCCTTTTAAATAAAGTATTTTTTACTACTTTTCTATAAATTTTAAAATGTCTTCATAAACTTCGTCTTTGTTCTTTTCATTCAAAATTTCATGTCTTAAATTATCATATAATCTGTTAGTTATATTTGAATATCCTAACTTTTTTAAAAATTCTTGACTTTCTAACCATTTTTCTTTATTTATTATTACTGGATCATCACTTCCTGCTATAAAAAATATAGGTATTTGCTTATTATCTAATTTCCATCCTTTAGTTGTATATATGTCCCCCATTAGTTTAAATAGATTTTCAAAACCATTTGTAGTAAAAATAAATCCACATAATTCGTCTTTATCATATTTTTCTATTGACTCTTCATTTGCACATACCCATGCATTGGATGATTTTGTGTTTTGCAAGTTTTTATTGTAGTTTCCAAATGCTAGCTTTTGAATAAATTTACTTCTATATTTTTCTCCTTTGATAATTTTAATTATCTGACTGATTTTTACAGCAATTTTGCTTAATGGATTTTTACTTGGTGAACCACAAACAATTAGTTTGTCGATGTCTTTATCATATTTCTTTAAATATTTTCTAACTACCATTGATCCCATACTATGTCCAAATAAAGTGATTTTCTTATTTGGATATTTTTCTTTAATGTATTGTGTTATTTGGTGCAAGTCTTCTACTATATATTCAGCTTTGTTGTCATAGAAATATCCTAAGTCTTGTTTTTCTTTTATACTTTCTCCATGTCCCCTATGGTCGTTTATTATTGTGATATATCCTTTGTTTGTTAAAAATTCCATGAAGTTGTAATATCTTTCTTTGTGTTCTGCCATCCCATGTGATATTTGGAATATTCCTTTTATTTGTGTCTCTTTTTCTGGTGTGTTTATAGTTATGCTTATTGGTAAGTTGTCGCATTTAGAGTTTATTTTTATTTTTTCTTGTTTCATTAATAAATTCTCCTTTTTTGTTTATTAAAAGTCTATCATTTCTTGTGTGTGTTGTCAATTTTGTTATGTAAAAAAGTACCTATCTTTCAGGTACTCTTATATAGTCAAATTTTTAATTTTTGGGTTTTTGTTAATTTTGATTTAATTTGATTTCAAATTTTGAAATAATAAAATTCCGATTAAAATTATCATTATAGAATTTAAAATTAAAGCCACTAAAATATTGACTAAATAGAATCATCTATTTATATCATATTTAGTAGCTTTCTGTAAACTATTTTTATTAACTTTCCATCGCAAATTTCGACAAAATCGTGAGACAAATTTACACTGTCCCTAATGTCTCAATCAATTCTTGTTTGTCTCTAACTCCAACAAATCTTTTTGTTTCTTCTCCATTTTTAAAGATAACTATTGTTGGTATGCTCATAATATTGTATTTCATTGCTAAATCTTGATTTTCATCTACATTGATTTTTCCTACTTTAGCTTTTCCTTCTAGTTCATTTGCAATTTCTTCAACGATTGGTGCCATCATTTTACAAGGTCCACACCAGTCAGCATAAAAGTCTACTAATACTGGTTGTTCTGAGTTTATAACTTCTTTTTCAAAGTTATTTGAATCTAATTTTAATTCCATAATTTTTCCTCCTAATTTTTTATTTTTAATTTATATAAAATTTTATAAATTACTTTTACTTTCTAGTTTTAAATATCTGATAACTTGTAATCCTGCTTTTGTTCCTTCATATACTGCTTTTGATATTTGATATAATCCACCTGTACAGTCTCCACAGGCATATAGTCCTTTTACTGTTGTTTCCATATTTTCATTTACTAGTATTTTATCATTTTCAATTTTAGCTCCTATCTTTTTTGCAAATTCTGTGCTTCCTGCAACTCCTTGGGCTATGAATATTCCATCAACATTTATATTGCTATTGTCTTTGAATTCAACTTTTTCTATTTTGTTTTCTCCACTTAAAGTTTTTATTTCTTTATCTATTATATCAAATTCTTCGTCTCTATATTCATGTATTTCTTGTCCATTTGTCAATATTTTTATTGTTTTTACTATATTTTTTAATTCTGAAGCTTCTGATATCGCATAATCTCCATTTCCTATTATTGCTACATCTTTGTTTCTGTAGAAAAATCCGTCACATATTGCACAATAGCTTATTCCTTTTCCTTCATATTCGTCTATTTTTTCTATATTAGGTTTGTTCTTTTTGTTTCCTGTTGCTAATATTACTGATTTTCCCATGAATTCATTGTTTAGTGTTTGAACTTTAAATACTTGCCCTGTTTCTATTATATCTATTTGTATGTTTGTAACTTCGTCTTCTAAAATTTCTGTTCCTAGATTCTTTGCTTGTTCTATTCCTGTTTTATATAATTTTTCTCCATCTATTCCTTTTTCAAATCCATAATAGTTTTCTATTGTTGTAGCTTTTTCTAATGCTGATTTTTCTTTATATATTATTAGTGTTTTTAAGTTACTTCTGACTGTATATAAACTTGCTGATATTCCTGCAGGTCCTGCCCCTACTATTATTACATCGTACATGCATATTCCTCCAATTGCTATATTTTAAATAATTTTTGGTATAAAAATTATTAATCCTATTATTGCAGCTGATATTGCTGATACTAATACCGCTCCTGCTGCTGTGTCTTTTGCTATTTTTGCTTTTGGATCTTTTTCTTGTGTTATTAAGTCTATTGTGTTTTCTATTGCTGTATTTACTAGTTCTAATGATATTACAAGTCCAAATAGAATAGTACATATTATCCATTCTATTTTGCTTATTTTTAGTACTATTCCCATTATTATTACTAATATCATTATACTTATATGTATTTTCATATTTCGTTCTTTATTTATTGCTGTAATTATTCCTTCTATTGCATATTTAAAGCTTTTTATTGTTTTCTTCATTTTAATCACCTAATTTATTTATATACTTTAATTTATTATATATTATAACTTTTTGGATAAACTGTAATTTCAAAAGAACTAAACTTAAATATAATTTTTTAAGTTTAAATATTTCCTCTCTGACATTAAATTACATACAATAATACACAGAAAAATTGTAATATACTTCCTAATAAAATAAATAAATGAAATATTGAATGCATGTATTTTTTCTTTTTTCCAACTCCATATAATATAGCTCCAATAGTATATGCAACTCCACCTGCAACTAATAATATAACTCCTGTCATTCCTAGTAATTTAGGTAATAGACCAACTGTAAAAATAATGCACCATCCCATTGCTAAATAACATATCATTGAAAATACTTTATATTTTTTTATATCTATAGAATTTAATACTACTCCTAAAACTGCCATAGCCCATATAGTTCCAAAAATTGTCCATCCTAATACTGAATTGTATTCTCTAAATGTTACTAAACAAAATGGTGTATATGACCCTGCTATTAACAAAAATATTGAACAGTGATCTAATATTTGAAATACTTTTTTAGCCTTACCTTGTGGTCTTAGTCCATGATATATACTAGACATTGTATACAATAATATCATTGATACTCCATATATTATAGAGCCTATTACTGCATACCCATTTTTATGTATTGCTGAAAATACAATACATAATATTAAAACAACTACTCCAAACGCTCCTCCTACTATATGTGAAACCATATTAAAGATTTCTTCTCCTTTTGTATATATTGGTAATATCCTATCTTTTAATTTTGTTCTTGTCATTTTTCCTCCTTAAAATCCATTTCTACTTATATATTTTTAAATTACTTTTTTATTATACCATAAAAAAACAATTTAAAAACCTTTTTATAGAAATTGCTTAAAAATTAGTTTGGTCATATAGACCATATACTTTTTGATTTTAACTTTAATAAATATAATTAATATACAGCTGACGCTTGATTGGAATGAGATTTAGAATTTGTTTTTGCTATAAAATGAGGAATGCTCAGGGAAAAAGTTTATTATATTTATTAAATAAGGAATCACTTTAAAACGATTCTGGTCTATATGACCAAATTAATTTTTAATAATTCTTCATAAACCTTTTTTACTAATTTTCAAAAACACTTCCTATTTTCTACAAAATGTGATAGAATACATCTAAACAAAAAATAAAATCAAAAGATGAATTAGGAGGATTTAATTATGGAATTTAACAAATGTAGTAGATGTGGGAACTTTTTTGTATCAAATGATGATGTATGTCCAAAATGCAAAACTAAGGATACTCTAGAATTTGAAACATTCAAAACATATATAGCAGAAAATGGTATAACTAATAATTTAGATGTTTTATCTAGTGAAACTGGAATAAGTGTAAAAAATATAAATAGATTTTTAGATTATACAGGTAATAATTTGAGAGACAAAACTATAAAATTATAGCTTCTATATTAATTATTAATTTCAGATATTTATTTTTAGAAAGGATGTAATATAAATGACAAACGTATTTGATATTTTAGAAGAAAGAGGATATATTGAGCAAATGACTCATCCAAAAGAAATAAAAGAACTTTTTGGAAAGGAATGTGTTCCTTTTTATATAGGAATAGACCCTACTGCAAACAGTTTGCATGTTGGTCACTTTGTTTCTTTAATGGTTGCAAGTCATATGCAAAAATGTGGTCATAAACCAATTATCTTAGTTGGTGGAGGTACTGCTATAATTGGAGACCCTTCTGGTAAAACAGATATGAGAAAAATGCTTTCAAGAGAAGAAATTAGCGAAAATGTCACATGCATAAAAAAACAGATTGAAAAATTTGTAAGCTTTGAAGGAGAAAATGCTGCTATTATAGTTAATAATGCTGACTGGCTTTCAGATATAAAGTTTGTTGATTTTATGAGAGAAATAGGTAGCCTTTTCTCTGTTAATAAAATGCTTGCTGCAGAATGCTATAAGCAAAGATTAGAAACTGGTCTAACTTTTTTTGAAATGAGTTATATGCTTATGCAGTCTTATGACTTTTTACATTTATATGAAACATATGGATGTAAATTAGAAATGGGAGGAAACGACCAATGGTCTAATATTATTGGCGGTGTTGATTTAATAAGAAAAATTGGTAAAGATGATTCTTTTGGTTTAACATTTAAACTTCTTACTACTAAAGAAGGTAAAAAAATGGGTAAAACTGAAAAAGGTGCTTTATGGTTAGATGCTGAAAAAACTTCTCCATATGAATTTTATCAATATTGGAGAAATGTTGAGGATGATAGTGTCGAAAATGTTTTAAAATTATTAACATTTTTACCTATGGAAAAAATAAAAGAGTTATCTGCTTTAAAAGATGAACGTATAAATGAGGCTAAAAAAATTGCTGCATTTGAAATTACTAAATTAGTTCATGGTGAAGAAGAAGCAAAAAAAGCTGAGGAAGCTTCTAATGCCCTATTCTCGGGAAAAGGTAATTTAGATAATATACCTACTGTTGATTTAAATGGAAATAAAAATATTTCTATTGTTGATGCTATTATTTTAACAGGTATCGCTCCTTCTAAAGGACAAGCTAGAACTTTAATTAATCAAGGTGGTATTTCTCTAAATGATGAAAAAATTAGTGATATTAATTATGTTCTTTCTGATAAAGATTTTACTAATGGCTATGCTATCTTGAAAAAAGGTAAAAAAATATTTTATAAATTAGTTTAAGAACATTTAAGAAGGCTTTGGTTATTCCAAAGCCTTCTTTCTTACTTCTAATCAGCAATTCTATTTTCATTGTTTATTTCATTTACAGAATTAGAAATTGTATTATCTATTTCATTTTCTTCTTTTTTTATCTTATCTTCTCTAGCTTTTTCTTCCTCTTTCTTCTTATCTTCTTTTGTCTTTTCTTGTTCTAAAGAATCTATTAAACTTTGAAGTTTTTTAATATCTGTTCCCATAAGTTCCCAGTCTTTATTTCCTGTTGACTCTGACAAATTCTTATTAGCTTTAACTATTGCATCTATTAAACCATCAATATCATCTGTATTTTCTACTTCTATATTTGAAGCATCATTTGATAATAAATTATTTAAAGCTTCTTCTAAATTGTCACCTATTGCAACTTTATTACCAGAAGCAACTATTATCTTTTTTACCATTGGTATTTTTGATTCATCATTTAGCATAGTTTGATAAATTGTCTCAACATATAATAAGCTATTATTAATTGGAACTACTACCATATCCTTTGTAACTCTAGTTCCGGTTTTATTTAAACTTTGTATTTCTGTATAAATCTGTTCGTCTTGTTCTATTTGATTGTCTAATTGCATTGGTCCTAATATATTACTGTCTTGTGAAAATTTATATAGTTTTAATTTATTTGAACTTCCTTGTGTTGTTCCAACTAAATAAGCTATTAAATTTTGTTTTGAGTCTGGTGTATATATTTGTATTAAACCAATTTCATTTTCTCCGTTTTTATTAATCATTGTATAATATGGTTTCAATATTGTTCCTGTTGATTTTAATATTATTGTATTATTATATTTTGCAATATCCCATAAATCATCTGATCTATATAATACATCTGCTTTCACATTATGGTATACTTTTAAAAGTTGTGCTTGAACATTATATAAATATTGTGGATAAATAAAGTGGTCTGCTATATCTTGTGATATTTCTTCATTTTTAAATAATGTTGGATAGCATGCTTTATACGCCATTGCTATTGGGTCTGTTTCATCTGTTATATAAAATTTCATTGTTCCATCATATGCGTCAATTATTACTTTCACTGAGTTTCTTATATAATTTATTTTTTCCTTTATGTTATCATGTTCTATCGCTATATATTGTGAATAAGGATATTTATTAGATACTGTATATGCATCTAATACCCACATAATTTTTCCATCATCATTTACTACTGTATATGGATTTTCATCATATATTAAATAAGGCATTACTTTTTTTGCTCTTTTTATTATATTTCTGTTAATTAGAATTTTGCTTTCCTTTGTTATCTCATTTGAAAATGCTAGTTTTAAATCTCCATTTCTTATCCCTAAAACTAATCTATCTATAAATCCTAATTGTAATCCTGCTTCTCCTGAATATATTGATGTATGGTCAACTCCATATTCATCTGTATAATCATATTCTTTTTTGTTTTTTATATTTGTTGCTATTGTGTCATTAGTGTCTAGTCCAAAATATATTTCTTGTTTTGATGTACCTAATTTATCATCTTTTCCTGTTACATCTTTTTGAAAATATGTTAACGCACCTATATCTGTTACATCTGTTGCAGATACAGCAATCTGTCCCATACCGTGTGTATATTCATATGTTTTATTATTATATGTTCTACCTAAATTTGTCATCTCCCTAGGTGATATATATAATAATTTATCTTTTCCAGAAATTCTATATTTTGCAATATTTGCATTTCTATATGAATAATAACCTGTTCCTGTTTGATTATCTTCTAATGTCTTTAATACAACATCAGCATTTAAAATTTTTATATTATCAATTATGTCAGTATTGTTAAAAACTTCTTGTTCTGTAATTGTTCCTGTACTTTCTATGCTTTCTTCTTCTATATCTATATTATAAGCATTTTTTGTATACTTTATATTATTAGACAAATATTTCTTTTCTTTATCTAATGTATTTGATTTTACGAATATTATATTAAATACAATTAGTAGTACAAACATTACTACTAAATAACCTGGTATTACTGCTACATTTCTAATAACTTTATATGTATTTCCTTTTTTAAATGCACTTATTGCTCTAATTGCAAAAACTACAATAACTACTGAAAATCCTAAATATAGCCATCTTTGAAACATTAAATCTGTATATCCTGCTCCTATAACTTCAATATTTTGAGCCTTGTCTGTTTGATTTTTTATAGTAAGCATTTTACTAAGTGATATATTTGTTATATTTAAAGCTGTAAATAATGCTACTCCTACTATTACTAATGTTAGATTTCTTAATAATTTTTTTATAAATAAGCTGTCCTTTAACATTTTCCCATCAACGCCATCAAAATATTTGTTAAATACTATTACATAATAAATTGCCATATAAACTGTTAAACCTATTATTATTCCTATAAAGTATAATAATAGAGTCTCTATTAATGGTTTTTGAAAAATGTAAAATGATATATCAAATCCAAATGCTGGATCTGTAATACCAAATGCTGCATTACTTGAACATAACAATATTCTTTCCATTAAAACGTTAGACATTAAGGAACTTACTATTAGTGATATTATAAAAGCTATAGATTTATTTAATAGTTTTGGTATTTCTTTGTTTTCTTTTTTAAAAAAATCTTTTAGTCCTTTCTTTATTCCTCTATTTGTGAAATATATTAAAATATATAATACTATAAAATTTATTCCTAAAATTATATACTTGTAGTTCAAATTCGTTAGAAAAACTTGTACATAATTCTCTCCTAATTCTTTATATTGTAAATATGTTCCTCTTAAACTAATTACACTTATTATTGAAAATATTACTAGGAATAGTAATACTACTATTATTCTTGTTTTACTTCTTTTCTTTTCCATTTTTACCTCCATGTCCTTTCGCTTCGCTCATCATAAAATAAGAAATTTTCAATTTCTTATTTTACAAATTTGGGACACATCTTAAATTATTGCTTTTACAAAATCTTCTGAATTAAAGATTTCCATGTCATCAATTTGTTCTCCGACTCCTATAAATTTTACAGGAATTTTGTTTTCCTCTACTATCCCTATAACTACTCCACCTTTTGCTGTTCCGTCCAATTTGGTAAGTACTATTCCTGTAATATCTGCTTCTTGTTTAAATGCTTTTACTTGTTGTATTGCATTTTGTCCTGTTGTTCCATCTATTACAAGCAATACTTCTTTATCTGAGTCTGGCATTTCTTTATTTATAACTTTTTGGATTTTATTTAACTCGTCCATCAAATATTTCTTATTATGTAATCTTCCTGCTGTATCTACTATCAATATATCTGCTCCTAATTCTTTTGTTTTCTTGATTGCATCAAATACAACTGATGCAGGGTCAATACCTTCTTCTCTTTTTACAATATCTGCTCCTGCCCTTTTTGACCATATTTCTAGTTGTTCTACTGCTGCTGCTCTAAATGTATCTGCTGCTGCAACAACTACTTTTTTTCCATCTCTTGCTAGTCTACTTGCCATTTTTCCTATAGATGTTGTTTTTCCTACTCCATTTACTCCTATAACTAGTATTACTGATGGCTTTGTATTTAATTTTAAGCTTATATCTGTTATGTCTAGTATCTTTTGCATCTCTTCTCTTAAAGCTTTTTTTACATCTTCTTCGTCTTGTATTTTTTCTTTTTTTATTCTTTCTCTTAAATTTGATATTATTTTTATTGATGTATCCATTCCTATATCTGACATTATTAGTACTTCTTCTAATTCATCTAAAAAGTTTTCATCTACTTTTCTAAAATTACTAAATACATTATTTATTTTTTCATCAAATGATGTTTTTGTTTTATTTAAACCTGTTTTTAATTTATTAAAAAATCCCATAATCTCTCCTCATACATTTTTTGATGTTTTTATATTAACATATTACATATATTTTTTCAAGTTTTATATAATTTTTAAGTTTCGTTTTTTTAAGCTCTAATTTATATAAAAATTTATAATATATCCTAAAATTCCGTTCTTTGCTGGTCGAACTAATCATATAAAGTTGTTTATTAAACTTTCAAAAAAAGAAAAGTTAATCTAGCTGATCTGTATAAATATGAATTCTCCCAACTGCGCATCACTGCATTTTAGGATATATTATAAATTTTAAGTTTGAACATGAATAAAAAAACCGAAACTTAAATTATATAATTTAAATTTCGGCATCTTAATACCTGACATTCTTTATAATAAAATGTAGTGATGCGCATTATTTTCTATCAAATAAACTCTTTAGTACTCCCTCATCTATTAAAGTTGCAAAAACATTTTTTATTATAATCAAAATAATTGGTCCTATTAACATTCCTAGAACTCCAATAAATTTAAATCCTGTATACATAGCAATTAAAGTAAATATAGGGTGAGTTCCAATATGCTTACTTACAAGTCTTGGTTCTAAAAATTGTCTTATCATTGACATTATTATAAATAATATAATAATAGCAATACCCAATTTTAAATCTCCATTTAATGCAGAAATAACTGCCCAAGGTATCATTACTGTTCCAGATCCAAGAATTGGCAAGGCATCTACAAATCCTATAAATAATGCCATCAATAATGGAAATTCAATCTTAAATTGTGCAAATTTTAATATATATAAACCAATTAAAGAAATTACAAAAGAAACTAATATTAAAGTAAACTCTGCTTTTAAGTACCCTCCTAAAGTTTTTATTAATTCTCTAATATGCGTTCCTAATTTGAATACCCATTTTTTAGGTAAGTGATGTTCTATTTGATCTAAAATGTATACTTTGTCTACGCATATTAAATATAATGCCATAATAGTTATTACAAAATAGATAGCAATAATCGGAATTGACGTTATCATATTTAGCAAACCTGTTAAAGCATTTCTTGCCCAATTTGATGCAGTATTTAATAATCCTCCTGTTGAACTTTGGAATATTGTTACTATTTCATTAGGAAAATGAACTTTGTCAAAATCAAAGTGCTTAGTAATATCTTGGAATAATATGTATGCTTTTTCTACATATCCATTTAAACCTTGTAATAAATTTGATGCCTCAGAAATTAATGATACTATACCCCATATAATACTACCAAATATAATAATAGAAACTATTATAAAAATAATAATAGAACTTGCTCTTCTTGTTAGCTTAGTTTTTCTCATAATGAATTTTATAGCTGGCTCAATTATTAATGATATTATAAATGCAATTAAAAATGGCATATAAAATACTGCCAGTTTGAATGATAAATATAATCCAATTAAAATTAAAATTACATATAAAATTTTTCTTAATACTCTTGTCCAATAAGACATATCAATAATCATGCTTAATTCTCCTATAAATATTATATGTTGATTTTGATTTTGTATTCTGAAAATAAGAACAAAAGGGACATGATTAAAATTTTTTAACATTTTAACTTACTTAGATGCCCCGTTTTTGTTCGCACGCGAAAATTGCATTGCAATTTTCTGTAGAATACATTTGTGCACCAAATTTATGCATTATTTTTATTAGAATTACAATTACAAATATTTTCTATAGTTGTACAAACTTCTTGTTTTCCTAATTGAATATCATTTTGAGCTAAATCTCCTAGTGTTAAAATTCCTATTACACAATTGTTTTCATCACATACTGGCAGCCTTCTTATTTGATTATTTGCCATTTTGTTTTCTGCATTTATCATATCATCATTTTCTTTACACGTGCATACATTTGTTGACATTATTTCATTTGCTGTAGCTGTATTTATATCTTTATTACAAGCTACTGTTCTTAATAATATATCTCTATCTGTTAAAATTCCACATATGCAATTATTTTCGTCACATACTGGTATACATCCTATGTGTTTTTCATTCATTAATTTTGCTACTTCATATATTTTTGTTTCTGGTTTTACACAACATACATTTTGACACATACAATCTTTAACTTTCATTTTATCATCCTTTCATTTATAGTTATCATTACAATTTATTTTAAAATTTATAAATTGCAATTCTTATATCTATTTTTTACAAACAATAAAAAAATATGCAAAATTAAATTTGCATATTTGGAAATTTTTTCAATTTTTTTAAATTTTAAATGTGTACTTTACAATGTATAAGATATAAGTACTGATATTAATGTTTACTATTGTTAATACTCGAAAATATCATAATTTGATGTTTCAAATTCTCTATTAAATGGATTTCCCCCTGGTCTTGGTCCAAATGGTGGTCTCATTGGTGGTCTTGGTCCTCCTGGGCCTGGCATAGGCGGACGTGGATTATGTGGCGGTCTTCCTGGCCTATTTAATAATTCTCTAATCAATAAAATTTTAATTAAATCTCTTAATCCTCTGTTAAATTGTCTTGTTTGCCTCTTTTCTTCTGAAGTTTCATTTATTCTTACTTCTGGTTTTTTAGATACTGCTTTTGTCATATTTGATGTTTGTGATGTTTTAACTTCATTTGTCAAATTAATATTTACTTGAATTTCATTTTTTTCTTCTAGTGCATAATATATTTCATCAGTCATATTTTCAATATCATCATTTGTTAAGCTTGAAGTAATATTGCTACATTTTTTTGTTATCATAGGATATACTATTTTATATATCTCAGGATAACATTTTTCTAGCTCCATATCATTTTGTGTATTATAATTATTTCTATTATTATAATTTTGATAATTAGTATTGGTATCTACAGGTGGATATCCTAAAATACTTCTTATGTACTCATCATATGTTTCATTATACATAATAAACCTCCCTCATTATATTAATACTTTTATATTTTATGAGAAAGGCCTTATTTTTGTTATATATTATTTACTAAATTTTTAAATTTTTCTCCTCTATCTGCAAAGTCCTTAAACATATCAAAACTTGCACTTGCTGGAGAGAATAATACAATATCGCCTCTTTTTGCAGATTTCTTCGCTATCTCTACAGTTTGCTCTAATGAATCACATATATTAATATTAATTGATTTTTTCTGTTTATCTGCCTCTTCCTTTACGACATCAAATATTTTCTCTGCAGTTTGGCCTATTAATATAAGTGTTGATACCTTTTGTACTATTGTCTTTGCAAGTGGCCCATAATCTAAATTTTTGTCATATCCACCTGCTATCAAAATTATATTTTCTTTAAAAGCATTTATACCTGATAGCGTCCTTGTTGGTGATGAACTTGCAGAATCATTATACCATTTTACCCCATTAATTTCTTTTATAAATTCAATTCTATGTTTTACTGGTTTAAATTCTTTTATTACTTGTACAGCTACATCTGTATCTACTAAAGTTTTTGTAGTAGCTAATGCTGTTGCTATATTTTGATAATTGTGATTTCCTCTTAAAATAACTTCATCTACATTTAAAATATGTTTTCTTACTTTATCTTCACATTCTTTTACTACATCTTTGTCTACAATAAATCCATTATCTAATTTTGTTTTACTACTAAAAAAGATAACTTTTCCCTTAGCCTCTTTTGCACATTCTCTAGTAATATCATTATCATAGTTTAGTATTAATATTCCATCTTCATTTTGATACTTAAATATATTCTTTTTGCTATCTATATATTCTTCATAATCTTTATGTATATTTAGATGGTTTGGAGTTATATTGGTAATAACTGCTATATCTGGGCTTATCTTCATATTCATTAATTGAAAACTACTTAGTTCTAATACGACAATATCATCTGGCTTAATTTCTGGAAGTCTTGTAAATAAAGGTGTTCCTATATTACCTCCTAAGAAAGTATTATATCCTGCTTTTTGTAGAATTTCACTTATCATACTTGTTGTAGTTGTTTTTCCATCACTCCCAGTAACTCCTATAATTTTACAAGGGCACATTTCCATTAACATTTCTACTTCTGTTGTAACTATTGCTCCTCTATTCATTTCTTCTTGTAATTCTGCTTTTGTTGGTAAGCAACTTGGTGATCTAAATATTATATTAAATCCTTTTAATTTTTCCAAACAATCTTTTCCAAAGTAAAATTCAAATCCATATGTAGTTATTTTATCTATTATATTTTTTGATACTTTATCAATTGTTCTATCATCAAATATAGTTACTTGTGCTTTTTTTTCATATAAATAATCTAATAATGGTAGATTACTGACTCCTAATCCTATTATAGCTACTTTTCTATATTTTATATATTCATTGAATTCTTTTAATTTTTGGTTTTCAAAACTCATATTTTTCTCCTTATTATAAATTTACTATTTTAAATAGTTATCTAATACTCTTTTTATATATATTCTTTTTAATGTTTTTATGTCACAATAAGTATATCAATTATGCAATACTTTTTCAATAGCTTAACAATTTTAGTTTATTTTTTTCTAAATGCAACTTCCAAAATTCAACAAAAGTATAGACATATTATGTAAAATATTATATAATGTGCTTAATTTAGTGTAAATTATAAAATTTTCTTTATTAAATAAGGAGGAAAAAATATGGACAAAAATATTAAGAAGGGAATAAGAAATCTAATGGGTCTTAATGGATTAGATTTTGATGTACAAAAGGAACTAGAAGAATGGTATAATCATTTGCTAAATATAAATGCACGGTATGTTGTTTTTACAGAAGATAGTTATATATTAGCATTAATATGTGAAATAATTACTGAAAAGCAAATGGAAGATACCAATAACAAAGAATTTATAACAGAAGCAGCATTATTATTTAGAATTAAAGAAATTGTTGAATACTATAAAGAAAATCTTAAGTTGCCTAACATACTAATATGTGATAGTATTCTAACTAATGGTATAAAGGTAAACCAGATATTGGAAGATTTTGAAAATGCACTTTTTAAAATGCTTCCACATGAACATGAAATAAGTGATATATATAGGATGTGTCAAAATGCTATTCAAATATATTCATATATAAATCATAATGGTCGAAAATTACTATTAGGAAGATATGAGTTGAATAATAATTATATAAGAAAAACAGACCCAGAAGAATACAATCAGCTTTTATATAGTATTTCACGTGTAAAATGTGCTTCCGATATTTCTAATAATTGTTATATATACACACAATATTTATCTGATAACAAAATGGAGTCTATTAAAGATTCATTAATACAAGATGGTTTTATTTATACATCATATTGTGAATTTAGTAAACAATACTCAAAGCACATCTACATTGAAAATGAGAATGCTGTGCAATTAATTCTATCCTTAACAATTTCCAAAAACCATTATATAGATGGATATAGAATTAAACCTTTTATATTTTTACCAAATATGGATAACAAAGAAACAGATTCTTTGTTATCTATGATTAGTAAAATGATTCCACCAAAGTATATACCTTTATTAAACGACTGGAAAAAAATAAAAGGTATGAGGTCATTAAATGAGCTCATTACTTTTATACTTTCAAATGTTATACTTTCAGAATTTAGTAAAAAGTATAATATAGAAGTAACTTCAGAAGATAAAGAATATGAGATAATCAAATTAGCTCGCAATTATAACTGGAGTACTTTCAAAGAAACAGTTAACATGTTAAATGATTTAATAACTTATAATAAAAAAACAACAATACATGATTTAACTGATATTTTTAAAGATTGCAAAATAAAAAGAAACATAATGAAATTGCCCCCAAATGCAGATATCTCAATTAGTCAAAATGAAAAATTAAATATTCAGAAAAGGCTTGAAGATTATTTTTATAAAAAAATACTAAAAAGTGAAAAGGTGGTATATGAATTGCGTTCAACACCATATTATGAAGGTGCTTTCAAATTATTAAAGCGTAATGTTAGAGGCTGTTCATTCACTATAGCAGACTTAAATCAAGGATATAGTAAAATACAATCACAATACTGTATGGCATATTTGTTACATATGGTAGATGTAAGTTATATCAGTATCTCTTCTTATTCAACAAATAATTTAAACGTTGTAGGTTATGCTCAGTTTATATCTGCAGAATATTTAAGTATTCTAATTAGAACACTTAGAAACTATTTATATAATCGAATGCTTAATGTTTTTGACCAGATCTGTAGTTATGAACGTGAAGACTTCTATGCATTATTAAAAGATTTTGGAAATAAAAATGGAATAGATGAAAAAGTCATTCACGAGTTATCTAATCTTTTTAAAGATTTAGAGAATATAGGTCAATCTCCTAAAGATTGGAGTGGAAATTATCTTTGGTCTATATCATTTGACTCCGAAAATATATCACTTTATCAAGAAAAGCAATATGAAATTTTTAAAGAATGCCTTACTTTTTTTAAAGATAAACTTCCACATATTCGATATTTTCTAAGATAAACTTTTAACCACAGGTATTAGAATTCACTCGAAAGTAGTAGAAAAAGCATGAGATAAATTTCTCATGCTTTTTCTAAATCTTGTCTAATTACATCATTTTTATGATATCTAAAGTTTGTAAGTTATTTAATTTGGTGCCGATGACGTAGTTATCTACAACTTTTTCAGCTCTCGTGACGATTGATACAAATATCAATCAATTTATTAAAGTATATCATAATTTTTATAAAATACAATACAAATGACAAAAAATTTTTTAGTATTTTGTAAAATGATACAGTATCAGTTTGAAATTTGCGTTTTACATAATATTATGTTATAATGTATTTAACTCTGTTCTTTGAAAAAAATCTGAATTTTTAAAGATTCATTAGAAATTCAGTTCATATATGTTCCTACATTCACTTTTTTTAACAATATAAGGAGGAAATGCAAAATGAAGAAAATTACTTTAGGACTTATCACTTTATTAGTTATGTGCTTTCTGGTAGGTTGCGGTAACAGCAACAGCAGTAGTCATTATAGCAATGCTAATAAAGAGATAATTGCAGAAATTCAGCAGACACTTAATCAAAATGACATCCAAGTGCTAACCGCCTTTGGAGATAATTTTGAGGCAAAAAAGAGCTTGATTCAGTCTTCAGAGTTACATTCGGATGGATTGATTGCACTTTGTACTAATCCAAAGCCTATGAATCTTGATAACGATACAGTTCAAAGTTGGTTTAAAGAAGCAATCAAAAGAACAGAATTGACAGCAGAGCAACAAGTTCAGATTGTTAAGATTGGTGAATTTGCTTACAATAAAATATTGTTATTGAACACCAATTTGACTGCAGAAGGACTGGTCGCAATATGTGAGAATCCTGGAACCTTGAACCTTGATAACGATACAGTTCAAAGTTGGTTTAAAGAAGCAATCAAAAGAACAGAATTGACAGCAGAGCAACAAGTTCAGATTGTTAAGATTGGTGAATTTGCTTACAATAAAATATTGTTATTGAACACCAATTTGACTGCAGAAGGACTGGTCGCAATATGTGAGAATCCTGGAACCTTGAACCTTGATAACGATACAGTTCAAAGTTGGTTTAAAGAAGCAATCAAAAGAACAGAATTGACGGCAGAGCAAAAGGCTCAGATTGCGAAATCCAAAATCCAAGAAATGGGGCTATTTTAATATTTAAAGGAACTTATATGATAATAAATGCACCAATACTAAGGAATTTTCTTCTTAGTGTTGGTGCATTTTATTTTATCTAATTAATTTATTAAACAAATACAATGCTGTTTGATTTTGTTCTTCTTTTGTCATCTCCATAATTTTAGCCATTGTAAACATTACAAGTTTATATTTTCCAAAATTTATAAGTGTAGTTCTATATTCTTCATCTATGCTTTTTAACATATTATCAAACTTTTCAAAATTTTCTTTAGTATTATATATAAGACCACTCCATTTACTCTGGCTCATACATATTGCTAGCTTTAATTTATCTTTTATATCCATATCATTTATCATATCTATCAAATATTTTACTTTATCATTATCCATATTCAATTATCCTCCTTTTAAAATCTGGTATCATTATTTCTTTTTTTATTCTTACTTTGCTTATTTTCATCTGGTATAGTTACTCTTCTAGCAATATTATTTGCAATTTTATTATCGTTGTTATCAAATATTCCATTTTTATATAGGTCATCACTAACAATTTTATAATTATTATCTTTATCAAATCGAATTCTTTTGTGAAAATGGCTCATAATGTTATGCCAAAAGCCTTTGAATTTCTGCAATTCTTGTTTTAATTTTTCCTTTTCAGTTTGTAATTTATCAATAACTTTATCTTTAATAGATAACTTATTTTTTAGATTACTTATTTCATCATCTTTTTGTTCTAATTGATATTTTAGTGAACGATTTTCTTTTTCTATCTCAAAAGCAGAATGTTCAAAATCCTTAATCGCCATATTTAAGTCATTTACGCTTCTAACTGTTTGAGTTATATCTTTTACATCTTCTGTATAATTTTTGATTTTCTGGACATCCTCATTTGAAATAACCATATTATTTTTATTCATTAGAGTAGGTTTCAAATTGTCTAATATTTTATTTACATCATTGCTAGTATTATCAAGTGTTTTAGTTTGAGTGTTGGCTTGTTCAAGTTTTTGTTCTTTTTTAGCTAATTGTTTCTTGATTTCTCTGTAATTGCCCATTTCATTAACATTGATGTCTTGATTTCTGCCTTTTTGCTTTTCTTTTAACTTAAAATCCATATCATAGAACTTATTAAAAGACTTTATACAAGCATTTCTCATTTTATCTTGTATTTGTGTTAATGTGGCTCTAGTAAATAGCTTTGATTTTACTACTTGTTTTTTCACACCTCTTTTGCAATCATAAGAAACTGGAACACCTACAATGTGCATATGAGGAGATGTTTCGTCAAAATGTATTGTCGCATTTGCTATTTTAAAATCTGGTATGATTTTATTTAAATCTTTTACTTGCTCATTATATACATCAACCATTTTAAATCTATATCTTTCGTCCTTATCATTCCAAAAGTCCATATCTCCAAGTTCTATTATAATTTCACACGCAATATCATTTTGAGATTCACATACTTTTGTAAAGTAATTATCTATTTTTCTATCATTTCTAGTTTGCTTATTGTTATATTCTATCCTTGCTTGTTCAAATTCATCTAAATATACTTGCTTAACATCATTTACAATATCATCTGTTCCATAAATTGTTCTAATTAGTTCTGTTTGATTATCATAATTCCTTAAATTATGTTTGTTTACATCTGACAAATCTTTTGCATTTTGAATTGCATTATTAGATAGAGAAGTAGTACCAGATACATTTTCTTTTGCGACTTTCTTTGCTAATTTGCTTTTATTTTTATCACTACCTAAGTGAAAAGAATATGCTAATTCTTGCTCCATAAAATCCCTCCTTTGAAATTTCTTCGTAGCACAGGACTTCGTCTTGACGGAAGTCCTAACCCAATAGGAGTAAGTTAAGTACACTTTATAAAAAATAACTATATTATAAAAGTTCAGTAGAATTAATAATTTTAGAAAGGTATATTTACTATCAATATAATTGTGAATGAATGTCATAAAGTGAGAACAAGATAATAAGTCTCATTCCCACTTTATAGCTTTTTTCAATCTAACACCATAAAAGCTTCTTCTCGTTCTTCCTCCGAAAGTTCTTCTAACCCCATCTTCTCTTGCTTAATTCCTTGTTGTCTAAGTTCTTTCATTTTAGCATCAATATCTTCTTTCATTTTGTCCTTAAGTTCCAAAGATTTTTCTCTAGTTAACCTTGATGATACTTCTTGCATTTTTTTGATGTCTTCATGATTCATATTTTTCTCCTCCTAACATTGTTTTTCGAGAATAACTACATATTTTTTGTATACATTTATACAACATATACATATATTACTATATTTTTCTGTACTTTTCAATATTTTAATTATTTTCTTTAAGTATGTTCTTATTTGTTTTTGTTAATATTTCCATTTGAGCAATTGCTATTTTATTTAGTCTAATTAGTCTTTCAGACTGTTCTATTCTTTCATTTATATAAATTGAATTTATATTTTCTAAATTAGCTAAACAAATTAATTCATTTATTGTAGCATACTCTCTTATGTTTCCTTGTTTATCTGGATTTTTATCTCTCCATTGTTTTGCTGTCATTCCAAATAAAGCCATATTTAACACATCTGCTTCTTCTGCATAAACAATGCTTGTTTCATATTTAGTAAGTTCTTTTGGAATCAAATTTTTCTTTATTGCATCTGTATGTATTTTATAATTTATCTTTGATAATTCTCTTTTTGCGTCCCAACCTAATTGCTTTTGTTCTTCTGCTTTAAGCCTTTCAAATTCTTTTATTAAAAGTAATTTAAACTTTGGACTTATCCACATACCAAACTCAAAAGCAATATCTTTATGAGCATATGTCCCACCATATCTACCAGTTTTAGCAACAATACCAATACTATTTGTTTTATTTACCCATTCTTTAACACTTAATTTATAACTATTTAAACCTGCTTGACTTTTAATTATGGCAAATTCGCCATAATTAAAATTAGGGTTGTGTAATTCTTCCCAAATGCCTAAAAATTCAATAGTATTTCTATTTCTTAACCAGTCTGAAATGAAAAAATCACCATCTTTTGATTTTAGCATGTCTGTTAATGAAATGTAGTCTTCATTATCTATATTCAAATATGTAATTTTAGTATCTAAAACATTTATTGCTTTCATAAATTCTCCTTATTATTAAAACTTTTGTTTGATTATATAATTTTTAGATACATATGTCAATGAATTTTGCTAAATAAATTTTGAAATAAAAAGAATTAATATATTAGCCCACTGACACCTTTCCAAAACGTAATTTTGAAAGTGTCATAGTGGGTTACATACTTTTGTTAGAAAGTTATGTAACAGCTTTCTTTAATAGTACATTTATTTACTTACTGAAGGAAAAATATTTAAAAAATAATATATTTTTTAGTGTACTTAACTAAATCGTTCTCCCCTATGAGTTTTGACCTACATTCAAAACTCGGGGGCACTGCGAGGCAATAAATTTATTTACACCTACTGAAAATAAGTGATATTTTTGCAATAAAAAAATACCATCCATTTCTGAATGATATTTGTATCTATCTGTTCTATTAGTTCGAACAGAAACGTCGTTGGTGGAGATGAGGGGAATCGAACCCCTGTCCATAATACTATCCAAATAGACCTCTACAAGTTTAGTTTATCATTTATTTTCTTTTTTAATTCACCGATAAACAGGTTAATTAAAAATATATCTTTATAAAATACCCCCTACTTCTAAAGAAAAAGTAGCTTTGTTCCCTACTTTAATTTTACACCTTAATTTAAACCAGTAGGCTATCTAAATAAGATGACACTGCAATTAGGCAGCGTATGCTAATTCTTGATTATCAGCGTTTATTTTTATTTTCTCGTTTATTTAAGTGGCCAACGAGAATCCACTACTTGCTATCTATATTTCATGTAATATGTCGAAACCATTACATCCCCATATTACTTTTTTATTATACTATATTTTATTACTTTTATCAACTTTTATAATATATATTCATATTATATTTTAGGTGATTTATATGAGTATTGTTCCTACAAATGTTAATTATAATCATTATTTAATGACTCAAAATCTTTTAGTTTTAAATCGTACATATCCTTTTTTGAACATTCAGACTATTGGAAATAGTGTTATAGGAAAAGAACTTTATATTATAAAACTTGGAAAAGGTCAGAAAAAAGTTTTTTATTCTGCTTCAATTCACGCAAATGAGTGGATTACAAGTGTATTACTTATGAAATTTATTGAAGATTACTGTATTGCTTATACTAACAATTCGACATTATATGGATATTCTATAAAAAATTTATTTAACACTGCTTCTATTTATATTATGCCAATGATTAATCCTGATGGAGTAGATTTAGTTACAGGATCTTTAAATCCAACTTCATCTGTGTATTTGAATGCAAAAAACATTTCTACTTCTTTCCCAGATATTTCCTTTCCAAATCGGGTGGAAGGCGAATATCAATGGTGTGGATTTAAATTTGCAATTTCCTGCTGGTTGGGAAAATGCAAAAGAAATAAAATATTCGCAAGGATTTAATAAACCTGCTCCTCGTGACTTTGTTGGATATGGCCCGTTAACAGAGCCAGAATCTTTAGCAATTTATGATTTTACTCTTTCACATGATTTTAAATTAATAATTTCCTATCATACTCAAGGTCAAGAAATTTATTGGAATTTTCAAAATATTTATCCTCCTAGAGGATACGAAATAGGAAGGCGTTTTGCTAGTTCAAGTAGATATAAATTAGCAGATGTTCCTTATAATTCTAGTTTTGCTGGATATAAAGATTGGTGGATTCAAACTTATAATCGACCTGGCTATACAATTGAAGCAGGTATTGGTGAAAATCCTTTGCCTTTATCTCAATTTGATGAAATTTATAAAGATAATTTGGGAATTTTAGTTTTAGGTGCTACTTTATAAATTTTTGAATATTTACTTTTAATAATCAAGAAAATATGATTAAATCAGGATCATAAAATACTTGCATTTTAAACTAAAGAAGGGGGTGTAAAAAAGTATTTATTTTTACACCTCCTTAAAGTATCTAATTTTTAACGTTATCTTTCAAAAGTATCTATTCCAGATCTATATTTTTCATATTCACTTTTTTCTCTTATAGACTTCCAACGTTTTCTAAAAATATTCTTTCGTTCAGACTTATCAAATAATAAATTTAACAAATTATTTATTTTATTAGTTTCTGTTACATCACGTAAAAATAATTTTTCAAACTCATCTTTTTTATAATTTGGATTTTTAGCATTTTCTAAACTCACTTCAAATATTTTTCCTACTAATTCTAAATCTTGAAAAATAATTTCTGGCTCTAGTGAAGAATTAAATATTCTTATTTCAATTCTTCCTGCATTATCAGAGTTCCATTCCATATGATTAAAGTTTATACTTGTCCATCTTACTTGTGATTTCTCATCTTCTTTTTTCTTTATTCCTTCCTCATATTTATGGTAAATTCGAATCTTTTCTTCATCTGTTTTTGCATAAGCTAAATCCCATCCTAAATCATAATATTCTGGACCAATATTTGACCAAGCAATAATTTTATCTAATCTATTTCGTGCCTGAATTTGATATAAAAATTTCTCCATATCTTCTTCAGTTTCAAGAGCAATACTTCTATCTTCTTCAAAAAAATTTTGAATATTTTCTTTTATTGGAGTAGCCATCGTATGTGCCTCTTCTCTTATCTCTTCCCCTTCTGGATTAGCCATTTTAAAAAATAATTCTTCACATTCTCCCCATATTTTAAGTAAATTTTCTATCGCCTTTTTATTACATTCTAAATAATCAACTCCAATGTTTATATGTAATCCAGTTGCTTCATGTAATCTAGCATTCAAAGCTTTGAATAAAGTACAAATTGCCACAATTTGATTTAAGTCATATAAGTTATTTTTCATAATTGGTGTAGATGCTTCTGATTCATCAGTAAATGCTTCTGGAGAAAAAATCCATTTATTAAACTCATTTTTCTTTTGAAAATCTGAATTTTGAATAATTGCATTCGAAATATCAGTAGGAACTTCTAGGATTTCCATAATGTATTCAATAGAATTTGAATCAAATATCCATTTAATTTCATCTAAGGGTATATTTGATACTTCTATTTCCAAACCAAATTTTAATTTTTCTGGAAAATCTATTTTTTCTTCCCATCTGGAAAATCTTTTTTCATCATTAAATAATCCATACAATACTTTGTTCTTATCAACAATTTTTAAGATTTTATCAAGATACTCTTTTGTATACCACCAAGGATTTCTAAGAAAATATTCTTTGATATCTTGCATATTTGACATTATTTCTTGTTCTTTATATTCATCTATATGATCTAAAAAATCACCAGTTTCTATAAAATTCACCTTACTCCCCCTCTATATAATTTCATTAATTACAATATAGTTTCCTTTATATTTTTCTTTCTCTTTTACTGTTAATAAATTATCACTTAATTTGCTTTCTAATATTACAATATTAGGAATTTTACATAAAGACATTATAAATTCTCTTTCATTATCAATTATTAATGCTTTATCTAAATTATACTTTTCTTTTATTATTTTATATTGTTCTCCTAATATACCCATTTTAGTATGAACAATATCTAAATCTAAACAATAAAATTTTATTTTATAAAATGCTATTTCATATCTCCTAATAAACTTTTGCTTTTCTGTTAAATGAAAATATTGTTTTCCAAATATAAATTCATATAATTCTTGTAACGAATCAAATTTATTAATTTGTTCTTGTTCTATATATATTAAATCTTTCATATTTCTTCAACCTCTTTTATATTAACATAATTATTTTATCACATAACTGCACATTTATCAATATTTTTATCTATATATTAGAACAAATGGGAAAGCTAATAAATTTATAGTATGTTATTTAAAACTATAAATTTTAATTAGTAATAAATTATAAATAGCAAAGTTTTCCGTAAATTTGTTCATGTGCGAAATTTTCGTTAGAAAATTTCTGTACAGCTGAGTTTAATATAATAGGAAAGTATAACTTTCCTATTATATTAAAAACAAGATGCCTATTACATCTTGTTTATATATTCTTTAATTATATCATATACTTTATGTGTTGGTAATCCAACAACTGATGTATAATTTCCTTCTATTTTCTCAATAAAAACACAAAATTCATTTTGTATTCCATATGCTCCAGCCTTATCCATAGCATTTCCAGTATCTATCCATTTTTCTATTTCTCCATCAGTTATATTCTTTAGATATACTTTTACTTCATCATATGTTTTTACTTCTTTATATTTTCCATCTTTTTGAATTAAAACACTTAATCCACTTATTATTTGATGAGTTCTATCTCCTTTTAATAATTCTTTTATCATTTCTTTTGCATGTTTTCTACTATTTGGCTTACCATATATTTTTTCATCTTTTACTACCATTGTATCTGATGCAATAACTATTCTATCTCCTTCTGTTTTATCGAAGATACTTTTTGCTTTTATATAAGATAATCTTGTTGCTTGTTCTTCTGTTTTCAATCCTTCTATTAAGTTCTCGTCTACATCGCTTACCATAATTTCAAACTCTGGCACAATTAATTTTAATAATTCTTTCCTTCTAGGAGATTGTGATGCTAATATAAATTTCATATTTTCTCTCTTTCTTACTAATATTATTTTTTATAATATTATCACAATTATATATAATTATCAATTATTTTTTATATTTAAGTTTCGGTTTTTTATTCGTGTTACTATTCACATCAACCCAAAGTCAATCTAAAACACATTCCACAGAAAATTCAATGCAATTTTCGCGGGCGAACAAAAACGGAGCATGTAAGTAAGCTAAAATGTTAAAAATTTTTAATCATGCCCCTTTTGTTCTCAACTTAATTAAACTGTGAATTGTAACTTCGTATTTAAAATTAAAAGTTATAATATATGTCAACTTTCGACAGACTTTTCATATTTTATATATTATTATATATATTATCTTAAGACAGAAGGAGGAAAATCTATGAAGACATTATTAGAAAAACTTTTGACAACAGAATTCATTTCTACATGTGATGCAATGTATGCTCTGGAAGCATTCTTAGAAGAAGTTGACAAACATTTCAGTTCGGATTGTCGTGGAAACTATCAGGATCTGTATGTTGTAGGAAATCGGGTATATAGATATTTTTCTTCCATATAGTTATGTATAGCTTTCTACTACTTAGTAACTAATGTATAAAATAAAAAGCCAGAAGTTTTAAACTCTATCTTTTAGAGTTTATTATCTCTGACTTTTTATTTTTTCATTTTTATGCTGTTTCTTTGTTTTTCTTATCTGGTATATGCCTATTTCTTTTAGAATTTGCTTTTCCATTACTCTTATTTTCATCTATCACTACTTCTGGTTCTTTTTTATCTAATACTGTCTCTTTAGTTATTCTACATTTTGATATATTAGGAGTAGATGGTATTTCAAACATTATATCTCTCATTATTTCTTCAATAATTGAACGAAGTCCTCTTGCCCCTGTTTTTCTTTCTATTGCTTTATCAACAATTGCCTCCAAAGCTTCTTGCTTAAATTCAAGCATAACATCATCCATTTCTAATAATTTTTGATACTGTTTTACTAATGCATTTTTTGGCTCTGTTGCAATTTTTATTAGAGCTTCCTTGTCTAAATCTTTAAGTGTTGCAATAATTGGTAATCTACCTATAAATTCAGGTATAAGACCATATTTTAATAAATC
This sequence comes from uncultured Clostridia bacterium, assembly GCA_948891265.1. Classification (GTDB taxonomy): domain Bacteria; phylum Bacillota; class Clostridia; order TANB77; family CAG-508; genus CAG-269. Next base: position 65,597 of record CAQUBD010000007.1, read on the forward strand.
TTGTGGTAGCATTTCTTGAAATATTTCATATTTATTAATTTCATTTTGGCTTTCGATTTTAGTTCCAAAGCCTATACTTTTTTTACCAGTTCTATCTTTAATTATATTTTCTAGACCTTCAAATGCCCCTCCACATATAAATAAAATATTTTCAGTATTTATTTGTATCATTTCTTGATTTGGATGTTTTCTTCCTCCTTGTGGTGGAACTGATGCAATTGTACCTTCAACTATTTTTAATAAAGCTTGTTGTACGCCTTCTCCGACTTACATCTCTAGTTATTGATAGATTTTCAGATTTTCTTGTTATTTTGTCAATCTCATCTATATATACTATACCTTTTTCTGCTTTTTGAATATCTCCATCTGCTGCTTGGATAAGCTTTAATAATATATTTTCAACATCTTCACCAACATAACCTGCTTCTGTCAATGTTGTAGCATCTGCTATTGCAAATGGTACATTTAAAATTTTTGCAAGAGTTCTTGCAAGAAGTGTTTTTCCACATCCTGTTGGTCCTAAAAGTAATATATTACTTTTTTGAATTTCTACATCATCTTTTTTGTTATTGTCTCCTTCATGCGCAATTCTTTTATAGTGGTTATATACAGCTACAGATAACGTTTTCTTTGCTTCTTCTTGTCCTATTACATAATCATCTAAAACTTCCTTTATTTCTTTAGGACTTGGTATTTTATCTAAATCATTTAAAGTATATCCTACTTCTTCATCTTCATAATTTTCAGCAGCAATTATACTTGTGCATAAATCTACACATTCATCACAAATATAAACCCCTGGTCCTGCAACTATTTTTTTTACACTTTCTTGTGATTTTCCACAAAATGAACATTTTACATTTTTAGGTACATCATTTTTAGCCATGCTTTTTCTCCCTTTCTCTACGCTTCGCTTCGTTCATCGTCATCCTTTTAGCGGTTACAAATTCGCTATCGCTCATTTGCATAAGATATCCGTATCTCATTTCATTTCGAACGGCTATCTCAATTTCCATCTGCCAAATCTTGCCTTCGAAGCCTTTTCGCTTCGCTTCGTTCATCGTCATATAAAGATTTTTCAAAATCTTATATTCTTTTATCCATAATACCATCAATTAAACCATAAGCTAATGCTTCTTGAGCTGTCATATAATGGTCTCTTTCAGTATCTCTTTCAATTACTTCTATTGGTTGACCTGTTTTTTCACTTAGCAATTTATTCAATTTTTCTCTTGTTCTTATCATATGGTCTGCATGAATTTTTATTTCAGTTGCTTGGCCTGAAATTCCTCCGCCTTGCCCCCCTATTAATGGTTGATGTATCAATATTTCTGAATTTGGCGTTGCAAATCTTTTTCCTTTTTCACCATTTGCTAATAAAACCGCTCCAAAACTTGCAGCTAATCCTACACATATTGTTGTTACTGGACATTTAATATAATTCATTGTATCTACTATTCCCATTCCATCTGTTATAGATCCTCCAGGTGAATTTATATAAAGAAAAATTTCTTTATCGGGATCTTCTGATTCTAAGAATAATAATTGTGCAATTACTAAACTTGCAGATGTTGCATTTACATCCTCTCCTAAAAATATAATTCTATCTTTTAATAATCTTGAGAAAATATCATATGATCTTTCTCCTTTACTTGTTTGTTCAACTACATAAGGTACTAAACTATTTTTTTCTAACATAATCTTTCCTCCTAAATCTTTCAGTAGACAGTCAGTGAAATAGATGTCAGTAAATTCCGACTTCTAACTTCTGTCTTCTAACTTCTTATTTTTGGCTTTTCTACAAAAATGGTTGGCATGAACTAACTTAAATATTCCACCCCAACCACTTTCATTTTTTATTTTATTTTTGCATTTTTTACTAAAAATTCTAAAGCTTTTTCAGATTCTAATCCACTTTTTATGTATTTTCTTACATTTTCATTTTTTGAGAATTCTTCATCATTTTCTTTTCCATAATTTTTAGCCATTTCTTTTAATTTTTCTACTATTTCTTCTTCTGTTGCCTCTATTTTTTCAGCTTTAATTACTGCTTCTAACATTAATCTTGATTTTATAGCTTCTATAGCTTGAGGTTCATATTCTTTTTTTACTTCTTCAGCTGTTTTTCCCATCATTTGAAGATATTGTTCTAATTTTAATCCTTGATATGCAAGTCTATTTTCAACATTTTTTAACATGTCTTCTGTTTCCATTTCTATCATTCCTGATGGAATATCCACTTCTACATTTTCACATACCGCTTTTATTACAGCATCTTCTGTTTCATATTTTTGTTTTTGCTCATTCTCTTTTTCCATTTTTTCTTTGATGCTATTTTTTAATTCTTCTAATGTGTCAAATTCGCTTACGTCTTTAGCAAATTCATCATCCAATTCTGGTAATTCTTTTTTCTTTATTTCATGTAATTTTACTTTAAATGTTGCATCTTTTCCAGCCAAATCCTTTGAAAAATATTCTTCTGGGAATTTTACATTTATATCTTTTTCTTCATCAATTTTCATTCCTATTATTTGATCTTCAAATCCTGGTATAAATGTGTTACTTCCTATTTCTAATTCATGTCCTTCTGCCTTTCCACCTTCAAATGCTATTCCGTCAACAAATCCTTCAAAGTCTATTACTGTAATATCTCCACTTTGAGTGGCTCTATCTTCTATAGATATTAATCTTGAATTATGTTCTTGCATATGTCCTAATTCATGGTTTATATCTTCGTCTGATACATTATACTCTATTTTTGATATTTCTATACCTTTATATTTTCCAAGTTTTGCTTCTGGTTTTGTCTGAAATATTGCTGTAAATATTAAATCTTTTCCTTTTTCTATTTGTTTTACATCTATATCAGCTTTACTTACAACTTCTATATTATTCTCTTTTAACGCTGCATCTAATTCATCTGGTACTACTTCATTAAATGCATCTTCATAGAATATCTCTTTTCCATAGTATTTTTCTACTATGTTCATTGGTGCTTTTCCTTTTCTAAATCCTGGTATATTAAAGTATTTTGCACTTTGAAAATATACTTTTTTTATAGCTTCATCAAACTTTTGAGCTTCTATTGTTAACTCTAATTTTACTTCATTTGCATTTTCTGTTTTTTCAACTTTACAATTCATTATTATTTCATCCTTTCCTTTCAGTTAATATAAATTAATTCCTTTAATTTCTTAATAGCTTATATATTATACCATATTTTTCCTAATTTGCAAGTTTTTTTGTAAAATTATTTTCATTATGCTTTATGATGCTATAATACAAAGTTTGAGACTGCTAATAGTTTCGGCAGTCTCATAAAAGGTTGTCTGGTGCAACGATTTTACTTATTGGAGCGTTTTAGGAGGTTGTTTGCGAAAAAATCGCCAATTTTTCATAGTGTTCCTCCCACAATTTGCTCAAAAAAATAATTGACTTATCAACTGCATATATATTTTAACATAAGTAATAAATTTTTCAATGCTAATTTTATAAAAACAAAAAAAAACGACATGGAAGCCTACATTCACTAACTTCCACATCGTTTTTACTATCAATAGTCGCAATCCTGCATTCTTTGAAAACCTTTTTTATTCAAATTTTCAATGGTTTCCTCAAAATGCTCATACTCTCCCAAATCTTCTGAGAAGAAAATTACATCCTCACTTCCATTCTGGATATGGATGATAGACATTTCAGTCCAGTCATTACCATTGTGATGGTAACGTGCCACATATACATCAGCCGAAATTGGAAATTCTACAACTTCTCTGGAATCCATGCTACCAATCCACATATACTCATGGGACAGCGTTGGCTTATGCTTTTTCCGACACATAATAAACTCTTCTCGATGTTGCCTATCGTTTTCTAAAGTTATTGTTATTTTTTTCATCTGTCTACCTCCTGCCATACATGGCAAAAATAATATTTACAACTTCTATACTACTATTTTAACATATTTTACATAAAATTGCAAATCAAAAATTATAGAATTTTTTCGTTTGTGCCATTTTTTTATTTTTGTTTAGATTTTTTATTTACAT
>CAQUBD010000008.1 GCA_948891265.1 uncultured Clostridia bacterium
TCAATTATATGTTTTCGTTTATGGTGGTGTCTGTAAAGGCATGAATGTCTATTCAGTCGCAAAAAGAAAGCCAGAAGTTTTAATACAAGATTTCTGGACATTAGGAGCTCGTTGTTTTGCTTCTAGAAGACATGGGAAGAATGAGTTTCTTGATATGACTCCAGAACAGTACAAAACGGAAGAGTATTATTTTGCAATGTGTTTAGCAAATGATACACCTGTGATGGAGGATTTTCCAGAAGAAATTTTAACCACTAATTTCTTAGTTCAGCTTATTAATGATAGTGCTGATAACATTAAGAGTTTTAGTGCTAAAGCTCTTGAAAAGACAGCACCTATGAATGGCAGAGATGATAAAGTAAAGTTCTGGCAAGCAGCTATTTTGTTTGATGGATATTTAATTAGAAACATTCCATTTAATGATGAACGTGTTGAATTTTTTCTTGCTAATTATGATAAAGACTCCAGTGAATATCGTTATGGTTTCAAAGACGAATACAAGAGGTATCTGAGACGCAAGGAAAAAAAGCTTCATGGAGTATTAGAGGACAGCGACACTAAAATAGCTGCAAATCTTATGTTATCTGGAGCAATGTGTGGTATAGGTTTAGATGACGCTGTTGACATTGCTAATGCTGACTTACAGGCAGGAATGAATCGTACTGCATTACTTCCAATCAAGTATGATGGAGGAGTTCCAAAAGAATTCTGCAAGAAATATGATCAGGAAGAGTATCTCAGCGTGATTTATAAGAAACTTGGAATCGAAGTTGTAGGTGAACACGATCGTTACTATTATGAAGTAAAGTTACCTAAGAATTTTAAAGTTAATGGTAACTCTGGTAGCTTTTGCTTAATGGATGGAGATAAGTGCATATTAAAATATCTCGATGTAGGACCTTTCTACGACCGAAGTGTGTATGTTAAGGAGATTAATTGTTCTCTCTAATTTATGGTGACTTATAAAGCTTTTCTTGAATAAGGAGGAAAATTATGAAAGTTGACAAAAAGCAAAAACGGTTAAAGGCTATCAAGCTGAGGTATGTTTTTTTCCCCACTAAGTGTAGATGCTGTGGAGAAGAATATAAGTACGAAAAAATGTGGCAATTTGACCGCTATGGTGTTAACAAAACTATTCACAGATGGCATTATTGCCAGAACTGTATGCATTCTGCGGAAGAGGTCTTGAATGAAATAGACACAGACGCATCACATTTTGGAATTGCATGGGTGGATAATTTTATTATTAACAAAAAAGACTATACGAGAATGAAAACCTGTAAGAAATAAGGCATTTAGTGCTAGTGCTCAATAATCAACAGAAAAGAGGATGTCTCTGTTTTGAGACACCCTCTTATGATTATTCTATGCGAATGTAAGACAAGATTTTTTTGATTACGTATTCTTTACTTACGAGTTCTGGATTACCTTCAATATACATGAATTGATTTGTTTCAATGTTACCCATTGCCACTGGCTCTTGAGAAAGATTGGTTATTATACAAACATTTTCAGGAATTTGTCCATTAAAGGCCTCTTTTAGTGTTTCTACATAAACCTTTTTTGATTCCTTACTACAGTTGATATTATAGCTTAACTTGACTGTAACTTCGGCATATCTTGCTAAAAATCCTTCACAATAAACATGTACTCCTGAGACTGTCCGCAGTTCGCATTTATCATCCCATTTATACTTACTTTTAGGCACACTGTGGCTTAAATTAAACACAAATGAAAACCGAATTACTTCTTGATTACTACGAAGATAAGTTTTCTTATTAAATTCATGTACAAGTTTCACATCTTTGTAAATTAAATCATTAGGTATGTTCATGTTGCATTCTCCTTTCGAAATTATTTCTAGGATACTTTTTTATATAGTTGCTCATATCATTATATATGGTTTTATGTTGATTGTCAATGATTATGATTTTAAAAATTTTGTAGAACTAGAAAATTAACAATATACAATTAAAAAATGCAGTCATTGTTTTATCAAAGACTGCATTTTATAGAATTGTTAATTTAACTCATCTAAATATTAACTTTTAGAATTTTTTTCCATAGAATGTTTTGATTTTCTTTACAGCTAGTACTAACTACTTTTAAATGTCTGTTCCAAAAAGGATCGTCATTTTGATTGTAAAACTCAGGATAAACTATAAATAACCAGAACCTTGCTGCAGAGTATGCTAAAATTATATCTTTATCTTCAACCTTACTGGTTGTATTAGCACATTGGGCAATATTAGATAATACTTTTTCTATCCTATTGATTATAGAACTTAATATGCCATATTTTGTAAGTACTTTTCTAGTTATAAACTGCACGATAAAGTAAGTATATATAACTATAAATTCATTTGCTATGGAATCAGATGAAAAGTGAAATACAAATGTACTGATAATAGTGGTAAAAATAGTTGTTAATATAATCAGTATAATATGTTCTGCATCTTTTTTTAATCCTTTTCTAGTACCACATTTTGGAGAGAATCGTGAAGCTTTTCTTACTTCTTGGATACTTCTGGGTAACCGTTTATTTGCTTCAAGAAAATTTACCATCATATGTTCAGCAGAATGCTTGCTTCTAATAGATGAATTTGTTGCCATAAATTCTAATATAATAGTTTGTATAATTGATGTTATCAAAAGTGTAATATCCACAAGAATTACAAGTACTAAGATATTACTTAGTGTGAAACATAGATAACATATTGCAATAAATTCTAGCAGAAGAAGACCTATGGTTACTGCAAACGGTTTTATTAAAGATTTAAAATTCTCTTTAATAAAAGAAATTTTACTTGTATTGGCAGTTTTTTCAGATTCCTCGTTGCTTTCTTTGCATAAAGAAACTGAACAACCGTCTTCACTTTCAATAGCAGCAATGTAGAGTGTATTGTCTAGGTAGAATCTTATCTGGTCATTAAGACTCTCTGCAAGGGATACCGTAAGTTTGTTGGGGTAAATTGATTTAAAAAATGATATTTTTTCATTCCGTTGTTCCATGTTTATTACCTCCAATGTAATGTTAAGTTAATATGTTACAATTCTATTTAGAATTACATTTCCTATTATATCATAACTTTACATAATTTGCAAGGCTTGCATAGTTGAAAAATTCATTTATATATGGTATAGTAAAAATGTTAAGCAAATTACATATTATAAAGGAGCGTAGGTGAAAATATGATATTATCAACATTATGTTATTTAGAAAAAGACGGAAAATATTTAATGCTACACAGAACAAAAAAAGAAAATGATATTAATAAAGACAAATGGTTAGGAATAGGCGGAAAATTTGAAGAGGGAGAAAGTCCAGAAGAATGTATTATAAGAGAAGTAAATGAAGAAACTGGACTGCTACTTAAATCATATAAACTTAGATGTATAGTAACATATATATCAACAACATGGGAAACAGAATATATATATGTATTTACATCAGACAATTTTGAGGGTAATATGATAGAGTGCAATGAGGGTGATCTACAATGGGTAAATAAGGAAGACATAACTAAACTAAATATTTGGGAAGGTGACAAAATATTTATAGAGAAACTTCAAAAAGATAATAATTTTTTTACAGTTAAGTTTGAATATGATGGAGATAAACTTATTGGATATCATCTGAATGAATATTAGTACACATATTAAGAATAGAAAATAGGAGAAATATTTTGAAGAACTCAAATATACAAAATATATAATGAAGTAATATTTAAATAAGGAAAACAAGAAATGAATTATTATGACAATTTAAACAAAATTATAAATAAAATAGAGGAAAACTTAAGCAACAAAATAGAATACAAAGAACTAGCCAAAATGATAGGAACAACATCATACACACTACAAAGGATATTTGTATTCTTAACAGGAATAACCCTAACAGAATATATAAGAAAAAGAAGACTAAGCAAAGCAGCAGAAGAAATACTATCATCAGAAATAAAAATAATAGACCTAAGTCTAAAATACCAATATGACTCGCCAGTATCATTTTCAAATTCCTTTAAAAAAATGCATGGAATAAGTCCACAAACACTAAGAAAAACAAAGCAAACAGTAAAAATATTCCCCAAAATGGAATTTAAACCAATAATAGAAACAATAGACGAACTAGAATATAGGATAATGGAACGCGACAAACAAAAACTATATGGAATAACAACAGGAATAATAAAACTAGAAGACAACAAATCAATACAAAGATTATTTGAAAAAAGCAGAAAAGAAAAAATATTAGACTTTATAATAAATAATTCTGATAGCAAAGAACTATATTATGGAGTTTCAAGAGATATATATCAAAATGGAGAATATACACAAAAAATACAATACTATATTTTAGGAAAAGAAAAAAGAGAAGACTTTGTAAGTATAGAAATTCCAAAAGCAACATGGGCATGTTTTAAACTCAATAACAAAAACCAAGAACAAATATTAAAATTATATAATACAATATATACGAAATGGTTACCATCATCAATATATAATGAAATATTACAATACCCACAACTAGAAATTTACTATGAAGACAGTTGCGAAATATGTATTCCTGTAAAATAATTAATAGTTACAATTCACAGCTTTAAATAATGCTTGTCCTGTTACCCTGCATGGACTTAAAATAATATGGCTGTAAATTGTAAAACTTAATAAAATTGATATCAAAAAAGTTAAGAAAAACATCTATAAAATATGTAGAATAAATATATATTTTATAGGTGTTTTTACATTTTAACCCTATTACCAGACATTTTTTTTGAATATAAATTTCTGTTAATAAAGGTTAATATAAAAAACATAAATACAAATCCAAAAAATACAAATAAAAAAGGAATAAATATGAAAAACAATGTAATAAAAATATCACTAAAAAACACAGCCAAATACATAATCTTATTAACTCTACTAAGTATAATAATATCATACATAACAATACAAATATCATTAAACATAAAATATGCAATAGATGGAGTATTGTTCAACAATTATGAGAATATGTCCCCAATTATACACACATTCTTAAAAAACAATTATATAAAAGACTTAATGTTTTTTGCAATACTAATAATTATATTAAACTTAGTATCAAGAGCACTAAACTATTTCAGGGATAGAGCAACTACAAAACTAAAACTAAAAATTAACACAAACTTAAAAACAGCATTATATAAACACATGATAAATCTAGAATACGAAAGTTACAACAAATATGACAAAGCAGAAATAATGCAAAGAATAAATGAAGATGCAGAAATATATTCAGAATTTTTTAATAGTCAATTTAATATAATTTTAGACATAATATTTTTAAGCATATTTATTATAAAAGAAAGTTCCAAACTAAATATAGCAATATCAGTATATATATTTACATCAATAATAATAATGATGATATTTTCATTATGGTATTTTAAAAAGTTAAATAAAAGCATAGAAAGACTTGTAAGCAAAAGAAAAAAATTATTAAGTACAACACTTATAAATCTAAACAACTTAAAATTAGTAAGAATGTTCAATAAGCAAAAACAAGAAAAAGAAAACTACAAGAAATTAAATGATGATTACAATGAAGCAAATGAAAGCTTTATAAAATTAGTATTATTTTATGACATAATCCTTGAACATATAACATATCTAAAAAGACCAATAATATTCATTATAGGCGGAATATCAATAATAAATGGAAATATGACAATAGGAGCATTAATGGCACTTATCAATTTAGCAGGAGAAATATTTAATTGTATATATGATTTAGGAGAAAATTTAGAAATAATAGATAATTTCTTTGTTGTTAGCAAAAAAATAAATAGATTATTAAGACTAAAACAAGAAGAAAAAGAAAAACAAATATATGACTTAAATGGAGAAATCATATTTAGTAATGTAACAATTTATGTAGAAAAAAAGAAAATACTTGAAAACTTAAATTTTATAATAAAAGAAGGAGAAAAAGTTGCAATTATTGGAGAAAACGGAAGCGGAAAAAGTATATTAGCAAAAACAATATTAGGATTTTACGATTATGAAGGAAACATTTATATAAACAATCACAATATAAAAAGATTAAGCAAAGAAAATATAAGAAAATATGTAGAGCTAATTTTAGGAGAATCATATATGTTCTCTGGAAGCATAATGGAAAATATAGCATTACACAATGAAATAGACGAACAAAAAATAAAACAAGCTGTAAAAGATACAGAAATAGAAGCAGATATAAAAAAATTTAAAGACAAATACAATACATTAATTGGAGAAAAAGGAACAAAACTATCTGGAGGACAAAAGCAAAGAATTTGTATAGCAAGAAGTTTAGTAAATAATAAACCTATACTAATTCTAGATGAAGCTGTAAATAAGCTAGATAACAAAACAAGACAGAATATATTAGAAAATTTAAAAAATAAATATAAAGAAAAAACAATCATATTAATAAGTAACAATTTAGAAATAATAAATTATGTAGATAATATAATCTTCATAGATCAAAAAACAACAATAAAAGGAACACACAAAGAACTATTAGAAAGAAACAAAAATTATAAAAAAATAATAGAAATTAATGAAGATATAATATAGATAGGAATTACTCAAAATGAAAGAAAAATTAAAAAAACTAAAGCAAATGTACAAAATATCTGGATATAGAAAACAATTCATAATTTTATATACAATTATAATAACATCAGCAATAATTGAAATAATAACTGTACCATATATAACAAAACAAATATTAAATATTCACATACCAAATAAAAACATAAAAGCACTAATCATTTTTGTATGTATATATACAATATTTTTAATATTGCAATGCTATATGACTCTCAAACATTGTAATATAAGGTCAATCTTACAAAGAAAAATACAAAGAGATTTAAGAGAAAAAGTATTTTTTAAGATGCAAGATATAAATACAAAATATTATGATGAAAATGAGACAGGAGTATTATTACAGTTTTTAGAAACTGATATAAATGACTCTGGAGCATTATTTCCAGAAATTATAGTAGAAATGTATTTTATGGGATTAATAAGATTTTCTATTATCGCAATATTTTTAATGTTTATAGATTTAAAAGTAACATTATTAATTTTAATGCTATACCTAATAGGATTTTTTATAACAACATATTTCAATAAAAAAACAATTAAAATAATAAATGAAATAAGAAAAATAAACATAGAATTATATAATCATATAAATGAAGGGATACAAGGATTTCTAACAATTAAAGTACTAAACATAATTGACAAAAAAGAAAAAGAACTAAAAAACAAATTAGATGAATATACAAATAGTAATATTACACTAGAAAAAATTGTTGCAAAATATAATAATATTTTTACATTTATAATATCAATATCAGTATCAATAATAATATATTTTGCTGGGATAGATGTAGTACAAGGAATAAGTACATATGCAAATATACTTTTATTAATAGAATATAGTTCTGCACTACAATATGAGTTTGCATGGTTTACAAGACATCTTACAAGTTTCAACAAATCATTTTTGGCATATTCAAAAATTATAGAATTTTTAAATAAAGAAGATGTAGAACAATTAGAAAATGGAGAAGAATTATCAAAAATAAAAGAAATAGAATTTAAAAATGTATATTTTTCATATAATGGCAATCAGAAAAACATAGAAAAATTTTCTATGAAATTAGAAAAAAATAAAAAAATTGCATTAGTAGGAAGAACAGGAAGCGGAAAAACAACAATTGCAAATTTACTATGCAGATTTTATGAACCACAAAAAGGAGAAATACAAATCAATAATCAAAATTATAAAAATTATAGCATATCATCGATCAGAAAAAGAATAGGATATGTTATGCAAGAGGTTCAAATACTTCCAAATACTATAATAGATAATATAAGATATGTTAATAAAGATATAACAATAGAACAAATTGAAAATATATTTAAAAAGCTAAAATTATATGACAAAATACTTGAATTAGAAAATGGATATAACACAGATATATATAATAATTCAGAAATATTATCAACTCGGAGAAAGACAAATGATAAATTTTGCAAGAGCTATGGCAGTTAAAGCTGATATTATAATTTTAGATGAAGTAACTTCTGCTTTAAGCTATAAGTCAGAGCTTCTTGTTAAAAATGCTATCAAAGAAATTACAAAAAATAAAATGTGTATAATAATAGCTCATAGATTGTCAACAATAAAAGATTGTAATGAAATTATTTTGATGAGAGATGGAAAAATTATTGAAAAAGGTACACATCAGGATCTTGTTGAAATAAATGGGGAATATTGTAAATTAGTTAGCAGAAAGAATTAATCCTTTCCAATAATGCTGTAGAAATCATAATAAACACAAAATTTATCAAATAAAGAAGAATTTATCGAAAGAGCAAAAAAAGTGATATTAAAAGGAATGTAATAAATTTAAAAAGATGCTGTAAAAAAAAGTAATAAAAATAATTACTTTTTTTACAGCATCTTTTTACTATATTCTATTGTGCAGAATATTTTTGTTTAGCAGTATCTATTTTTTGTTGTTCTACAGTATCCATTTTATACCAGCCTTTTTCAGACATCAAATTAAAAATTTTATTTTGAATATCTAAAGACTCATTTAAAGCACATTTGAAAGCTTCATGAACTTCAGCAGTAGATGACTCTATAGTTCCATGAAGATATAAATCACAAACACCTTTAATAATTAGTAATTCTTTTTCCATTAAATCTTTATCTTCCATAATATCCCCCTTATAATAAATTTAAAAACTTATTAAAAATTTCATTATGTTTTTGTTCTAATTGCCCAATATAAGTAGCAAGATTAACATCTTTTAATTGGCTAGCAGTATATTTGCTACAAGATTTCATAAAAGTTTCGTGTCCTAAAGCATCCTCAACATATAAAAGTTCTTTACTTGTCATAAAAATCTACCTCCTAAAAATAGGATTTCCAGATTGTATGAAAATATACAAGAAATGGAAAAATGTATTTTTATATTATTGATAAGTATTAGTTTATATGCTATGATAGTAACTGTAAAAATAGTTAAGGGGGAGTATCTATAATGAGCAAATATAACAAATTATGGGAATATTTAAAAGAAAACAATAAAGTAAACTACAAAATATCTTATGAAAAAATCAAAAATATTTTAGGATTTGAAATAGACCACTCTTTTCTAACATATAAAAAAGAAGCAAAACAATATGGATATGAAGTAGGAAAAATATCAATGAAAGAAAAAACAATAATCTTTAATAAAATATAACGTATATTATAAAAATTTGGAGGAAAAAATGCTATCAATAAAAGAAATGAGAAACAGACTACCAAAAGAATTCATGGAATTTCTATACGAAAAATACACGCCAGTAAAAGTAGACCAAATCTTATTAGGAATGACACCAGAAAGATACACAACACTAAGAGTAAACACACTAAAATATGACATACAAAGCTTAATGAAATACTTTAAAGAAAAAAACATAAAATTCGAAAGAGTACCATGGTATACTGAAGCGCTAATAATAAAAAATGTAAACGAAAAGCAAATACAAAAATTAGACATATATGAAAAAGGATACATATATTTGCAAAGTTTATCAAGCATGATACCACCACTAGTATTAAATCCAAAAGAAGGAGAAAAAGTACTAGACCTAACAGCAGCACCAGGAAGCAAAACAACAGAGCTAGCAACACTAATGAAAAATAAAGGATATATACTAGCAAACGAATTAGACAAAATAAGATATGAAAGACTAAAATATAACATAGAAGCACAAGGAGCAAAAATAGTAGAAGTTGTAAATGGAAGAGGAGAAAAAATAGGAGACAACTACCCAGAAACATTTGACAAAGTACTACTAGACACACCATGTAGTGGAGAAGGAAGATTTATAACAAACAGCCTAGCAACATATAGAGAATGGTCACCAAAAAAAGTAAAAGAACTATCAAAATTGCAAAAAAAACTATTCGAAAGTGCATATAAAGCACTAAAACCAAATGGAACACTAGTATACTCAACATGTACACTAAACGAAGAAGAAAACGAGTTAATACTAGACTGGGCAATAAAGAACTTAAATGTAAAAATGCAAGACATAGAAATACAAATAAAAAATCAAGAACAAGCATTTACTGAAAATGTAGACAAAACAATAAAAAAAGCAATAAGAATATTACCATCAAAAGACACAGAAGGATTTTTTGTAGCAAAACTAAAAAAAGTGTGACAAAGGGGACGTATTTTTTTGTCACAGGTCAATATGTGCCAAAGGGGGCGTCCCCTTTTGGCACAAATATTAAAAGAACTTAAAAAAATGAGGAGAAAAAATGATATACGAATTTGAAGTACCAGGGAAAGTAATAGGAAAAGGAAGACCAAGATTAAATACATACACAGGAAGTGTATATACACCAACAAAAACAAAAGACTATGAAACACTTGTAGAACAATATTTTTTATTAAAATATCCAAGATTTAAAATGCTAGAAGGAAGACTAAAAGTAAGCATAATAGCATATTTCGAAATTCCAAAATCAACAAAAAAATCAGATAAAGATAAAATGCTAGAAAATAGCATAAGTCCAACAAAAAAACCAGACATAGACAATATCGTAAAAGTAGTGTTAGATAGTATGAATAAGTTTGCATTTAAAGATGACACTCAAATTACAAAATTAGAAGTAGAAAAAATTTATGGCTTAGAAGAAAAGATAGAAATAAAAATTGAAGAGTATTAATGTCCCATTGGGGACGTTTCCTTTTGGGACATTTTTGTCCCATCTGGGACACATCTTGCTCTTAAAATAATAAAAAATATAGTAACAAAAACCATATTTGTAAATATATTATACAAATATGGTCTTTTAACATTTATGAAAATAGAAAATCAACAAAAGGAGAGAAAATATATATGAAGGAAATAGCTTATAATAGGCAAAAAGTAGTAGAATATGCACAAAAATGGGCATATGATAGAAATCCACAATATTATAACTTTGACAATGTTGGCGGAGATTGTACAAGTTTTGCATCACAATGTATATATGCAGGAGCAAATGTAATGAATTATTCAAAACAAAAAGGATGGTATTATAAAAATGGAAATGATAAAGCCCCTGCATGGAGTGGAGTTGAATTTTTATATAACTTTCTAACCACAAATAAATTGGAAGGTCCACATGGAAAAGAAGTAAAACAGAATGAAATAGAAATAGGAGATATTGCACAATTATCATTTGATGGGAGAAGTTTTGGCCACACTCTACTCATAACAAAAATTGAAAATAAATTAGACTTAAATCAAATATTTATTAGTTCACATACATTTGATTCTTTTAATAAAAGGATTTCAGAATATAACTTTGAAAAAATAAGATTTATTCATATAGAAAATGTAAGAAAATAATATCAGTTTTCTACATAATCTCTTGTTAAGATATATTAAATGTGATAAAATTTAAACATAAAAAATATAGAAACATAGGAGAAAAACACAAATGATAGGATTAATAATACTAGCAGCATTAATATCAACAATTGGAACATATATAGACAAACTAT
The DNA here is from genome assembly GCA_948891265.1 of uncultured Clostridia bacterium. Classification (GTDB taxonomy): domain Bacteria; phylum Bacillota; class Clostridia; order TANB77; family CAG-508; genus CAG-269. Next base: position 11,599 of record CAQUBD010000008.1, read on the forward strand.
TAGTAAAAAAAGGAATAACCAAAGGAGACTATTTTTACTATATGTGCCTAACAATGGTACCATTCTCAATAATAATGATTATAGTAGAAATAGCAACACGGAACATTCAAATTTGAACTAAGCTGGATATCAATAATTTTATTAATAATAGCAATGTATATAAGATATAAAAGACAAAACTCGATAGTTGGATGCCTAACATATTTAAGTCCATATGAACAATCAGCTTATCTATGCTTAGGAATAATTATATCATTCATAATTGATACAATTATAGGAGTAAAGCAATTCAACCTAAATGCAATAATCTCAATTATACTAACATTATCAGGAGTTTTTATATTAGCTGATACAAAATTAAAAATAAAATCACTTCAAAAAGACTTAATGATAAGAATATTATTTACAGTTGCTATGGGATATGTAACATACTACATATTAAATTATTGGTCAAACGCCATGTTCATATTCATTTTAAACTTATTACTAATAATAATTTTTGCAAAAAGATATACAATAGAATATCATATCAAAAACAAAGAAATAATAAAATGGACATTTATACAACAGACTTTTGGATTTTCTTCAACATACATAGGCAATTATATATCATCAATTTCAGTCATGATGAACTCATATATAAGACCAGTAGAAATTGTTATTTCAACAATAATAGCAATATTTATGAAAAGTTCGGAAAAGAAGCCTAAAGTAATAGACTTATTTGCCATAATGTTAGTTGCAATAGGAGTATGGCTAATAGGAACAATATAATTAAGATAGCTGTTCGAGCAAAGCGAGTTACAGATATCTTATGCAGAATTTATGAAATAAATTCTGTAAACATTAGACAGGAAACGTCCCCAATGGGACAAAAAGAGGAGAGTAACATGCCAATAATAGAAGTAAAAAATTTAATTAAAAAATATAAAACAATAGAAAAAGAAGCGGGAATGATAGGATACTTTAAAAACCTAATACACCCAAAATACAAAGAATACACAGCAGTAAAAGGAATAAACATGCAAATAGAACAAGGAGAACTTGTAGGATACATAGGAGAAAATGGAGCAGGAAAATCAACAACAATAAAAATGTTAACAGGATTACTAACTCCAACATCTGGACAAGTTATAGTAGACGGACTTGTACCATATGAAAAAAGAATAGAAAACAACAAAAAAATAGGAGCTGTATTTGGACAAAAAACACAATTATGGTGGGACTTACCTGTAATAGAATCATTTAGGCTAATAAAGAAAATGTATAAAATACCAGAAGGAGAATATAGAAAAAATCTAAAGAAATTCACACAATTATTACAACTAGAAGACCTATTAGAAAAACAAGTAAAAAACTTAAGCTTAGGACAAAAAATGAGATGTGAAATTGCAGCAACATTCTTACATAATCCGAAAATAGTTTACCTAGACGAACCTACAATTGGACTGGATGTTTTGGTAAAAGACAATATAAGAAAATTTATAAAAGAAATAAACAAAGAAAAAAATACAACAGTAATACTTACAACACATGACCTAAAAGACATAGAAGATGTATGTGATAGAATAATCTTACTAGATAAAGGTCAAATTATATATGATGGAGAAAAACAAAAATTTAAAGATACATTTGGAAATAGTGTGACAGCAGAGATTATATTAGAAAACAAGCAACCAAATATCACACAAAAATTATATGATGAAGATTTTGAAATTATAGAAGAAAATGAAAATAATATAAAAATAAAATTTAGTCATGACAAAACTACAATAGTAAAAATTGTAGAAATATTATCAAAATATGGAAACATAGAAGATATACATATGAAAGAAGCAGAATTAGAAGATATATTAAAAGAAATATATAGGGGAGTAAAAATATGCTAAAGACAATGTTAGAGCTAGGAAAAATACATTTTAAAGAATACACTACATACAAATCAAATTTTTATTTATTTACGCTAAATAGAATAGTAGAAGTTATTGTATATATATTTGTATGGCAAGCAATATACAATCAAACAGGAAATGCAGGTGGATTTACAATAGAGCAAATGGTAACTTACTATATATTAGTAATATCATTAGCATCAATTGCAACTTGGGGAGTTAATGAAGATATGGCACATTCAATAAGAAATGGAAAAATAAATAAAGAACTATTAAGCCCAATTTCATATTTTAAATATTATTTTGGAATTTATTTAGGAGAAATAGCATTTGCAATACCAGTATCATTAGCAACATTTATAATATGTGCAATATTTTGGAATGTGGCAATGCCAGTTAGTATAGTCAACTTTATACTATTTTTACTAGTAATAATATTAATACTACCAATATCATTTTTTATTCAAATGATAATTGGAACAGTTGGATTTTATACAAATTCAATATGGGGAATGCAAATACTTAGAAAATCAGTAGTATCAATATTTTCTGGATTAATAGCACCATTAACACTATTTCCGCAATGGTTTCAAACAATAGCCAATATATTACCATTTAAAGAATTTATATATACTCCAATAAATATTTATCTAGGAACAATTCAAACAAACGAAATAGGATTTATATTAGCTAAGCTAATAGTATGGATAATAATATTATATTTAATATCAAAAACATTTTTTAATCATGCAGTAAAGAAAATAACAATAAATGGAGGATAGAATGAAAAACATAATACATAACATGCAGTTATATTTTTCTTTTTTTGAAGCATCATTGAAAGAAGTACTTATATATAGATTAGATTGTATAGCAGGAATGATATCTCAAATAGTTACACAGCTAGTATCAATAATATTTGTATGGATAACATATCAAAATACAGATAATCTTGCAGGATGGACATTTAAGCAGAGTCTTTTATTATACGGAATAATGTTAACATCAATAGGACTAGTAGATTTATGTTTTGACTCACTATATGACATAGGGCCAAAGTATATAAGAGAAGGAACTTTTGATAAAATATTATTAAGACCAGTACATCCACTAATTTCTATAATTGGAGAATCAAAAGCATTTACAGCATTTGGATATTTAGGATTAGGACTATTTATAACAATATCAATGTTAGCAAAATTAGCAATACCAATAACTTTTGTTTTAATATTAAAAATAATATTTTTTAGTATCATTGGTGCAGCCATAATAGGAGCAATAATCACAATATTTAGTATATCATCATTTTGGACATATAAGTCTAATGAAATAATATGGACATTTTTTAGAATGTACACTTTTACACAATATCCAATTGAAATATATAATGGATTTATAAAATTTTTAATAACTTGTATTTTACCATTTGCATTTGTAGCATATTACCCAACAATGAATTATTTAGGAATAGATAAATATATGACTTGGCTATCTCCAATAATTGCAATAATATTATGGATAATTGCAGTTAATGTATGGAATTGGGCATTAAAGAAATACAGAAGCACAGGAAACTAATGTATAAATTTGTGCAATTTATGCAGATTGTAAATAAAAGTATACATCAGAAGATGACATAGATATAAAAAACGTAGAATTTAGAAGAAATCTTGAAAGATATATTTCAGAACCTGCAAAATTTTATTATAATTAGCCAAAAGGTAAAAAGTTTATACAAAATATAAATAAAGTGGAGAAGGAGATCAAAAAATGGAAAATAATGATATAAAGATAGATAATATTACAGAAAATTTTAAATTTAGAGTAAATGGAGTTCTAGTTCATGATAATGAAGTTTTAGTTGTAAAAATACAAAAAAATCCTTTCTATTGTTTGCCAGGGGGTCATGTAAAACTTGGAGAAGATACACAAAATGCTGTTATAAGAGAAATTAAGGAAGAAACAGGATATAATTCACATATAAATAAATTAATAACTATAACAGAAAACTTTTTTGAAAGAAAAAATGGAAAGAAAGTGCACGAACTTGGATTTTATTATTTATTAAATCTAGATGAAAAAGAAACTGTAAATGTTAAAGAATATGAAACTGTTGAAGAAAATGAAGAAAAAGTAAGCTTGCATTTTAAATGGATACCGATTAATGAATTGAAAAATGTGGACTTTAGACCACAAGAATTGAAAGAAAAGTTAGAAAAAAACAATGTAGATTTTCAACATCTAATAATTAAATAGGTTTTTAATTTTAATGCAAGAGCATTAAGTACAAATATCAATCCTGAAATAACAAATATGTCATAAATACATATAATATCATAAAGGTGATGTTATGTTAAAATGTTTAAAAGAATTATATATAGATGCAAAAAACATAGTAAAGAAAGACCCTGCATGTAGAAATGTATTTGAAGCAATAATTCTATATCCAGGATTTCATGCTATATTCTTTCATAGAATAGCACATTTTTTATATAGTAAAAAATTATTTTTTTTAGCAAGATTAATATCTCAAATAGCAAGGCATTTAACAGGAATAGAGATACACCCAGGAGCAAAAATAGGAAGAAAATTATTTATGGACCATGGTATGGGAATAGTAATAGGAGAGACTGCCACAATAGGAGATAATTGTACAATATATCATAATAGTACTTTAGGTGGAACTGGAAAAGATAAATACAAAAGACATCCAGATTTAGGTAATAATGTAATGGTTGGATCTGGGGCTAAAGTATTAGGCCCAATAAAAATAGGCAATAATGTAAAAGTAGGGGCTAATAGTGTAGTCCTAAAAAATATACCAGATAATGTAACTGTAGTTGGAATACCCCGGAAAAATTATTTTTAAAGGTTAAATTGTAAAAAGCTTGTCATTTCTTGACAAAGATGATAGAATGTAGAAAATAAATGAGATATTGAAAAAATAGGGGGATTCTAATATGTATGAAAGAAGTGCTATTGTATTAGAAAAATATTATAATGATATACTTGGATTTAACAAAAAAGATAATTTAAAAGTAGTTTATAAAGACTACAGAGAATTAATAGAAGAATTAAAGGAATATCAAAAAATTCTTGAAAAAGAAGACAAAGCTATTAACGAATTTGACAATTTAGCAAATAATATAAGAAAAATTCAACAAGAACAACAAAAAATTTGTAAATCAAATATTAAACTAGAAGAAAATAGAGGACAATTATTTAATAGTCTTGATGAAGAACCAAGTGTAATTGAAAAAAAGATAAAAAGAATAGAAGACAGTGTTAATGAAAATAATAAAAGGATAGAAGAATTAAGAGAGGAATTTGTAAAGACATTAACAGAATTTAGCCAAAAACAAAAAGAAAGAAATGAATATTCAAGAGATAGAAGGGAAGAAGAGAAAAATCACCTTCAAATTATTGAGAAAACAGATAAAAATATAAAGCAAATAGATATAAATGCAATAAAATTTATAAAAGATTTTATAAATTCTTCAGATGCAGAAAAAGAAGAAATTTTAGAATTGATGATTAATAATGGTAAAGATGAGAGGGTACCATTCAATAGGGATGTTATAAAAAAAGCAATAGAAGTAAGAAATCAAATAGCAATAAAAGAAGCAGAATGCTATATCGTTATTTATGATAGAATAAGGAAACTATTATTAGAAATTAGTAATGATGAATTAAAGATAGATAAATACAATAAAGTATTACGAGATGTAAGTATTAAATTGGCATTTTTAAAGGCACAAAAGATGTATATAGTGAGTTTTTTAGATAATGAAAGAATGACATCTATAAATGGATTAAAAGCTCATAAACAGTTAATGTTAGATGCGTGTGAAAATTTTGAATTAGATATGACTCAATTTAATAATTTGTATGAGTTAATATTAAAAGAAATATCAGCAAAGTCAACAAAAAAAGCATATAAAGAATTATATAATAAAGAATATTTAAAAAATATAGAAGAAAAAGAGAAAAGCTTTGAAAAAGAAATAAATAATATAAAAATAAAAGCAGGAACAATTATAAATTCTAATTACTGGAGAATTGAGGAAATTAAAAATATATATGAAGTATTCCAAAAGGAAATAAGCGAAAAATTTGAAAAGGATTTATCAGAATTTAAATTAGAAGAGTCTGAAGAAATAGAAGAAGATTTTGAAGAGATTGAAAATGATATGAAAATGCAAAAAGATGAAATATTTAAAAAAGAGATATCTAATGAGATTATAGAATATATAGAAGATGACGAATATGATGAAGAGGAATATGTAGAAGATGATGATGAAGAAGAGTATGAAGACGATGATGATGAATATGATGAAGAAGAGTATGAAGAAGATGATGACGAATATGATGAAGAAGAATATGTAGAAGATGATGAAGAGTATGATGAAGAAGAGTATGAAGACGATGACGATGAATATGATGATGAAGAGTATGAAGACGATGACGATGAATATGATGATGATGAATATGTAAAAGATGATAACAAGCATAATAGAGAAGATGATGAAGAAGACGAGGAAAATTTTGAAAGCAAAAATAATAAGAGAGGAAAAGGGTTATTTAATAAATTTTTTAAAGACTAGGAAATGTTGTAAAAGCTAATAATATAATATTAGTTAAAGGAAAAAGTCCAGTTATTACAAAACTGGATTTTTTTTATATTATAGAAAAGTTCTCCGAACTTCCTATAATATAAATATTTTGCACACAAATTTGCCAAAGCAAATTTGGCACACGAACAAAGATGCGGACTTTAAAATATTTAGAACAGAATCTAATATGGAAGAAACATACATTGAAAATTGATTAATCTTATGTTAACATAAAATCAAAGGTGGGATATAAATATGCGAATATTTAAAAAATATGGCGATAAATTATTGCTAAAAGAATTAAAAGCAAGTTATAACTTCTTTATAAAAGAAGCAAATTTAGATAAAAATAGCAAAGGATATGGATTAATAAGAGACAAAAATATGTATGCAGATGACATAGCAAGTATTGCATCAGTAGGATATGGGCTAGCAGCACTTGTAATAGGAGCAAAAAGAAATTGGATTAAATATTCAAAAGCGTATGATAGAGCAAAAAGAACTTTAGATACTTTTTTAAATAATGTAGAAGGAGAGAATGGATTTTATTATCATTTTGTAAATATGAATACTGCTAGAAGAGAATGGAACTGTGAAATTTCAATAATTGATACAGCAATTTTTATATGTGGAGCAATATGTGCTGGAGAATTTTTTGAAGGAGAAGTAAAACAAAAATCAGACGAATTATATAAACGAATTAATTGGGAGTGGTATAGAAACAAAGAAAATAATTTATTCTACATGGGGTATAAACCAGAAAAAGGATTTTGGGGACAATGGGATATGTATGCAGAACAACTAATGTTATATGTATTAGGAACGGCATCTCCAACTTTTCCAATAGATAAAAAAATGTATGATGATATAAAAAAGCAAAAGGCAAATTATAAGGATATAAAAGATATAATTTATACATATTGTGGAACATTATTTACATATCAATTTTCGCATGCATGGATAGACTTTAGAAATAAAAAAGATGAACAAGAGATAGACTGGTTTGAAAATTCCATAAAAGCAACTATTGCTAATAGAGAATATTGTATAGAAAATAGCAAAAAATTTAAAACATTTGGAAAAAATTCATGGGGACTAACAGCGTGTGTTGGACCAAATGGTTATTCTGGTGGATATGGAGCTAAACCATGTTTAGCAGATATAGAAAAAGAAAATGATGGAACAATAACACCATGTGGACCAGCAGGTTCTATAGTATTTACACCAGAATTAAGTATAAAAGCATTAGAGAACTTTTACAATAATTTTCCAAAGTTATGGGGAAAATATGGCTTTATAGATGCTTATAATTTAGAAAAGGGAGAGTGGTATTCTAAAGAAGTTATTGGAATTGATAAAGGAATATCTATGATAATGATTGAGAATTATTTGTCTCAACTTATATGGAAGTATTTTATGAAAAATGAATATATAAAAAATGGAATGGAAATTTTGGGAATAAAATCAACTTCAAATACAAAAAACAATAAATTAGAAATTGGAACTTAAACTAGCTTATATGTATAAATATGAGTTCTCCCAAATGTGCATTACTGCATTTTATGGGATATTATAACTTTTAAGTTTGAATATGAATAAAAAACAGAAACTTAAAAAATGAAAGGAAAGATGTTTATGAAAGATAAAGACCTTATAAATTTATTAAACCAAATGACATTAGATGAAAAAATAGGACAAATGGTACAAGTGGCAGGAGATATTTTTTTAGAAGATACCATTGATGTATCAACAGGACCATTAAAAAATTTAGGATTATCAAATGAAATGTTATATAATGTAGGTTCTATTTTAAATGTTATGGGAGCTGAAAGAGTAAAAAAAGTCCAAGATGAATATTTATCTAAAAGCAGATTAAAAATACCATTATTATTTATGGATGATGTAATAAATGGTTATAAAATTGCATTTCCAATTCCAATTGCACAAGGATGCTCTTGGAATGTAGAAACCATAAAAGAAATGACAAAAATATCAGCAATGGAGTCAAATATAGCAGGGGCTAATGTTAACTTTTCGCCAATGGTAGATTTATCAAGAGATGCAAGATGGGGAAGAGTAATGGAGTCAATAGAAGGAGAAGACCCATATCTTGGACAAGTATATGCTAAAGCAATGGTTGAAGCATATCAAGGAAAAGATTTATCTGAATTAGGAAATATAGCTTCATGTGTTAAACATATAGCTGCATATGGGGCTGTAGAAGCAGGTAGAGATTATAATACTGTAGATATGTCTGAAAGAGAATTTAGACAATATTATTTACCATCTTATAAAGCTGCTATAGAATCAGGAGCAGAGATGATAATGACATCATTTAATATAGTAAATGGAATACCAGCTACAATAAATAAATGGCTAATACAAGATATAATAAGAAATGAGTTGAATTTTAAAGGTATTGTAATTTCAGATTATGGAGCAATAGAAGAAACTATTGCACATGGAGCTTCGAAAGATGAAAAACAGGCAGCTTTAAATGCTATAAATGCAGGTGTTGATATAGAAATGATGTCAAGCATGTATTCTAATAATTTAAAAGAACTATGCTTGGAAAATAAAGAAATTGAAGAAAAAGTAAATGAAAGTGTACTTAGAATATTAAGATTGAAAAACAAACTTGGACTTTTTGAAAATCCATATGGAAATATAGATAAACAAAAAGAAGACATATATATAATGAATAAAGATAACTTAGAAAGAGCAAAAAAATTAACACAAGAAACTTTTGTAATGTTGAAAAATGAAAATAATATTTTGCCATTAGATACAAATAAAAAAATTGCTTTAATAGGACCATATGCAGATAATAGCGCTATTACAGGTTCATGGTCTATGTTTTCAGATAGAACCAAAAATAAAACAATTTTAGATATGTTTAAAGAGAGAATGACAAATGAAAAATTATTATATTCTAAGGGAACAGAAATTTTAAGAGAAGAAAAAATAAATGAAATACTAAGAGCTGATGGCTTACCTTTAATTCATGTAGAAAATGAAAAAGAAAAGGAAGAATTAAGTATAAAAGAGGCATTTGAAACTGCAAAAGAAGCGGAAATAATAATTTTATTATTAGGAGAACATTATAGGCAAAGTGGAGAAGCATGTTCGCGTTCTAATATTAGTTTACCAGAAAATCAAATAAAATTAATAAATGAATTGCATAGATTAAATAAACCAATGATTATGATATTATTTAATGGAAGACCACTTCAATTAAATAATGTAGCAGATAAATTTGATGGAATACTAGAAGTATGGTTTCCAGGAACTACAGGAGCACGAGCTATAACAGAAGTATTATTTGGAGATGTAAATCCTAGTGGAAAACTAACAATGAGTTTTCCACAAAATGCAGGACAATGCCCAATATATTATAATCATTATAATACAGGAAGACCACTCTTAAGAGATTTTAGATATATGTCTAGATATCAAGATATACCAACAGAGAGTTTTTATTCATTTGGTTATGGACTATCATATTGCAATTTTAAATATGAAAATTTAAAATTGGATAAAAATAAAATGACAGAAGAAGATATTATTACTGTAACAATAGATGTAGAAAATCAAAGTGCATATGAAGGCTATGAAGTAATACAGCTATATATACAAGATTTGTTTGGAAGTGTTGTGAGACCTGTAAAAGAACTTAAAGGATTTAAAAAGGAATTTTTTAAACCATTTGAGAAAAGGCAGATAAAATTTGAAATTGATATTGAAATGCTAAAATTTTGGAATCAGGATTTGGAGTATATTGCTGAAGAAGGAGATTTTAAAGTTTATGTTGGTGGAAATTCAGTTAATGTGTTAGAAGAAACATTTAAACTTAACAGATAAAGCTTTTCTAATGATTATGTAGAAATGTATTAATATTGTATAAGAGAAGAAGTTTTATATGATAATAAAGTAAAGGAAGTTGTTAATAGCAACTTCTTTTACAATTATATTACATTCGACAAAATTTATTGACTAAAAAAGTTGGCAATGATATAATTAAATCGAAAAAATGGGATATTATAACAAAAAAGAAAGATAGAAAAACTAAGAATTTGGAGGAATAAAAATATGAAAAAAATAACAGCATTAACTTTAATTCTAACAGTATTAGTAACTTTTTTAATAGCAGTAATTTTTCAAAATAAATCATATGCAGTTACACAAAGTTTTAGTACAAATATAGATTCAATAGATAATTCAAAATATTCAGGAATAAAAGATAAAATAAAGTCATTACAAAACAAATATCCAAATTGGAAATTTAAAATATTATATACTGGATTAGACTGGAATGAAGTTATATCTAAGGAATTTACGGGGCATGGAAGTTCACCTAAAAATCTAGTATATAAAACATCAAACTATCAAGGAGAATGGATCTGTCCAATTTGTAAAGATGCAGGATATGATAATGGTAGTTGGAGATGTGCATCAGAACAAGCTATAAAATATATGATGGATCCAAGATGTTCCTTAAATGAATCAGACATATTTCAATTTGAAGAATTAACAAATGCAGGATGTGATATAAATATATTAAAAACAATGACAAAAGGAACATATCTTTCAGGGCATGAACAAGGTATAATAAATGCATCAAATAATAATAATGTAAATGCTTATTATATAGTAGCAAGATTAATACAAGAACAAGGAAATGATGGAACAGTTTTAACATCTGGAAAAGGATATAATGGACAAGGAATAGGATATTATAACGCATTTAACATTGCAGCATCTGGAAATTCAACGCCAGAAATATTAGCAAATGCTCTTGCATATGCTCAGAAAAAAGGATGGACAAGTTTAGAAGCATCTATTGATGGTGGAATTAGTTTTTTAGCTAAGCAATATATCCAAAAAGGGCAAAATACACTATATTTACAAAAATTCGATGTTGAAGCAACAAATGGTTTATATTCAAATCAATATATGCAAAATATACTAGCTGCTCAAAGTGAAGGCGCAACTTTAAGAAATACATATATAAATATGAATTCAATGTCATCTTCACATACTTTTATAATACCAGTTTATGAAAATATGCCAAAGGAATGTACTAGAAGACCAGACTCAAATGGTACAAGTAGTACAGAAATAGATATTGTAAAAATTAATGTAGATGAATCATTAAGAATAAGAAATACACCAAATGGAAACACAACTGTTGGATGGTTATATAAAAATGAAATTGTAACAAGAATAGAAAAAGCTACTACAAAAGTTGCTGGAACATATTGGGACAAAGTTCAAAAAGCCGATGGTACAATAGGATATACAGCAAGAGAAACATATGAAAATGAAGGAAGATATAAGTTGTATTTGATACCTATAACTAACATTGCTCCTACAATTAAAGGAGATGTAAATGGAGATGGACAAATATCACCAGGAGATTATGTGTTGATTAAAAATTATATTTTAGGAAGTATTAAACTAAATGAAGCACAGAAGAGAGTAGCAGATGTAAATGGAGATGGACAAATATCGCCAGGAGATTATGTATTAGTAAAAAATAATATTTTATATGGAACAAAATTATAAAAATTGGAGGTAACAATGAAAAAAAGTTTTAAATTAATTTTGGTAGTGTTAATATTTGTTATTGGACTAAGCACAATATCTTATGCAGATGTGTCAGTATCTACAGCATCAATAAGTATGAAAACAAATGAAAGTAAAAGTGTAACTGTAACTGGTAATGGAGTAACAGGAACGCTTTCGGTAAAATCGTCTAATCCTAATATTGCAATTGCTAGTGCTTCAACAAATTGGATTGAAAATAGTTCTGCAACTATAAATATTACTGGGAAATCAGCTGGAAATGCTACGATAACAATATCTGGAACAGTTGCAGATAGTACAGGAATAGATAGTAATTACCAAAAAACGATTTCTGTAACCGTTGCAAATAATCAAACATCATCAGGAAGTGGAAATTCATCATCTGGAAACTCAAATTCAGGAAATACTAATCAAAAACCACCACAACAAACACCTACAAAATCAAATGTAGCAACACTTTCAAATTTAGGAATAAGACCAAATGATTTTTCTGGATTTAAAGCAAATACATTAACATATAGTACAGAGGTACCATATGAAACAGAAAAAATAGAAATATATGCAAGTAAAGGGCAAGAAGGACAAAAAATAACAGGAGCAGGAGCAAAAACATTAAAAGAAGGACAAAATACATTTAATATAACAGTAACAGCAGAAGATGGAAAAACAACAAAAACATATACAATAAATATAACAAGAAAACAACAGAATGAAGTAGAAAAACCTGAAGCTCCAGTTGAAGAGAATCCAGAAGAGCCAGTAGAAGCATTTGGATTAACAGACTTAAAAATAGAAGGATTACAACTTAGTCCAGAATTTCAAACTGATATATATGAATATAAAGTAGATTTAAAAGAAGATATAGAGAAATTAAATATAGAAACTATATTGACAGAAGTAAGTTCAAAGGTTGAAATAATAGGCAATGAAAATTTAAAAAGTGGCGAAAATATTGTTACTATTATAGTAAAAAGTCAGAATGAAGAAAAATCTGCAACATATCAGATTGTAGTAAATAAAACTTTGCAAAAGGAAGAAAATGTCAACTCTAATAATATAAAAATAGATAAAAAGATTATACTAATATCTTCTGGTGCAATTATTATTTTAATTATTATAATAGCAGTAATTATAAAATTAAACAAAAATAAAAACAATGGCGAATATGTAACGTATACAGATTTTTATTCAAAAGATTTGGAAGATGATAATGAAGAAACACAGAGAACAGAAGAAATTGACAATGGTGAGGAAATAGAAGAACAAGAAGAAGTAAAGAGGAAAAAACATCCAAAAGGAAAAAGGTTTAAATAATTCTTGCAATATTATGTAAAATATGATAAACTATATACATATTTTATAGAAAAGGAGAGTTTGATATGGCTAAAGTACAATTTAGTTACTGTCGGTTGGAACGAATTGAATATCATTATTTGAATGATGTTAAGTATTACAATTATTATGAAGATGAAGAGTGGGAACAGATTAAAGCTATATTAAATGAATTTGGTATAAAATTTCCTTCAAAATATGAAGTGGAGTTTGATGAAAATTCTGGATACCAAATTGAAACAGTTCCAGAACCTTTTGGAGCTACTGAAGCAAAAATTATCTGCAAAGGTGTAGTTGTGGCAATAACTTCTGCTGATGGCAGTAATTTTTGTGATAGAGAAGGAAAAATGGTTGTGTATATGGACAGATTAAAGGCTGTGTACGCGGAGTAAAATTCCAATAAGAGCATTTTAGAATTAAATTCTAGGATGCTCTTTTGGATATTGTAACGCATTGTATTATAAATTTAAAAAATATCAAAAATGTGTTTGACATTTTTTTGTTTGTATGATATTATTTAGAAAATATGAGAAATGGAGTGATAAATATGCCAAGAAAAAGACCAGAACTAAATGGAAGAGAAAAATCAATACTAAGATATATTGAAAAACAAATAATGACAGCAGGATACCCGCCATCAGTAAGAGAAATAGGAAAAGCAGTAGGATTAAGCTCAACAGCAACAGTACATGGTTATTTAGCAAGATTAGAAGACAAAGGATATATCAAAAAACAAGACAAAAAAGGAAGAACATTAAGATTATTAAAAGGAACAGATGGAGAAACAAAGAAAACATCAACAAAAGACTTCTATACACAAAAAGAACTAGTAGAAGTACCAGTAGTAGGAAAAATTACAGCAGGAGCGCCAATACTAGCAGTAGAAAACATAACAGACACATTCCCAATTCCAATAGACTTTGTTGGAAACTCAGACTGTTTCATGCTTACAGTTAGAGGTGAAAGCATGATAGAAGCCGGAATATTAGATGGAGACTATATATTAGTAAGAAAACAAAAAGATGCAAGCAATGGAGAAATAGTTGTAGCATTAATAGAAGATGAAGCAACAGTGAAAACATTCTACAAAGAAAAAGACCATATAAGATTACAACCAGAAAATAGTACAATGGATCCAATAATAGTTCCAAATTGCGAAATTCTAGGAAAAGTATGTGGAGTTTTCAGAAAAATGTAATATCATATATTAAATTCACAGAAAATTCACACTAAAGGTATTGATAAGTAACACTTTGTCAAATATAATATAAGGCAAAGTGTTATTTTTGTCTGTCGATTTGGGGATAATTCTTAAAAAATGAAGATGTGTCCCCAAAAGGATAAAAATTAAGATAGCTGTTTGAGCAAAGCGAATTACAGATATCTTATGCAAAAGGAAACGTCCCCAATGGGACAAAATGGAGGAAAGATATGTTAAAAGTACTTAAAAATTTAAAACAATCATGGATATCAATAATAATGATAATAATATTCTTAATAATTCAAGCAGCATGTGACCTAACATTACCAGACTATACATCAAAAATAGTAAATGTAGGAATTCAAAATGGTGGGATAGAAGAAGTGTCGCCAGAAGTATTAAGAAAAAGTACAATGGACAATTTATTATTATTTACTGACAATGATGACACAATATTAAATTCATATGAAGAAATTTCTAAATGGAATTTAGACCAAAAGGAATATGAAAAACTAGTAAAAAAATATCCAGTATTGGAAAATGAAATATTGTACAAAATCAAAAAAATATCAAATGAAGAAAAAGATGATTTAAATAACATTATGGCAAAACCTTTAATGATATTAAGCTATTTAGAAAATGAAGAAATGGCAACACAAATAAAATCACAAATTTTATCACAATTGCCAGCAAATATACCAGAAATGCAAAAACAATCAATGGCAAATATGAAATTGATAGATATTATTAAGCAAATGCCAGAAGAGCAAGTAAATACAATGCTTTCGGAAATTAATAAACAATTGGATAATATGCAAGATAGCATATTAGAGCAAGCTGCAATTCAAGAAGTAAAAAATGAATACAAAGCTATGGGAGTTAATACAGATAGTTTGCAAAATAGATACATAATAATATCTGGATTAAAAATGCTTGGAATATCATTAATTATTATGATGTCAGCTATTTCAATTATGTTATTGGCTGCTAAAGTTGGTGCTAGACTTGCAAGGACGTTAAGAGAAAAAGTATTTAAAAAAGTTTTAAGTTTTTCAAACAAAGAATTTTCAGAATTTAGTACAGCGTCATTAATAACTCGTTCAACAAATGATATTCAACAAATACAAGGTTTAATAGGAATGTTATTTAGAGTTATAGTTTATGCCCCAATAATAGGAATAGGTGGTTTCTTAAGGGTATTAAGACAAAGTGATAATTCAATGGCTTGGATTATTGGCGTTGCTATATTAGCTATATTATTTATAATAGGAACATTATTTATAATTGCTATGCCAAGATTTAAAAAGCTACAAAAATTAGTTGATAAAGTAAATTTAGTTGCAAGGGAAATATTAACAGGTTTGCCTGTAATTAGAGCATTTAATACAGAAAAAAGAGAAGAAAAAAGATTTGACATGCAAAATATAGATCTAACCAAAACAGATTTATTTGTTAGTAGAGCTATGAGTTTTATGATGCCATTATTAATGTTAATTATGAACTGCATTTCTCTATTAATAGTATGGGTTGGAGCACATGGAGTAGATAGTGGAACAATGCAGGTTGGTAATATGATGGCATTTATCCAATATACTATGCAAATTGTAATGAGTTTCTTAATGATATCAATGATGTCAATAATACTTCCAAGAGCATCAGTATCAGCAAACCGTATTAATGAAGTGATTGATACAGAAGAATTTATTAAACAAAGCAAAAATCCAAAAGAATTAAATTTAGATAAAAAAGGACTAGTGGAATTTAAAAATGTATGTTTCAAATATCCAGATAGTGATGAAGAAGTTTTAAGTGATATAACATTTACTGCAAGGCCTGGAGAGACAACAGCTATAATAGGAAGCACAGGAAGTGGAAAATCAACAATAGTTAATTTAATACCAAGATTTTATGATATAACATCAGGAAATTTGATTATTGATGGTATTGATATAAAAGATATATCAAATAAAGATTTAAGAAAAATTATAGGATTTGTTCCACAAAAAGGAATATTATTTTCAGGAACAATAGAATCAAATATAAAATATGGAAATTTAAGTATGCCAGATGAACAAATGATTAAAGCAGCGAAAATAGCACAAGCAGAAGAATTTATAGAAGCAAAACCACTAAAATATCAAGAACCAATAGCACAAGGTGGAAGTAATGTTTCTGGTGGGCAAAAACAAAGATTATCAATAGCAAGAGCCATTGCAATTGACCCCGAAATACTTGTATTTGATGATAGTTTTTCAGCTTTAGACTTTAAAACTGATAGTGTATTAAGAGCAGAACTTAGCAAAAAGACAAAGGATAAGACAGTTATTATAGTTGCTCAAAGAATTAATACTATATTAAATGCAGATCAGATTATTGTATTAGAAGATGGAAAAATTGTAGGAAAAGGAACACATGAAGAATTAATAAAAAACAACGAAACATATAGACAAATTGCATTGTCACAATTATCTGAAGAAGAATTATCATTACAAAAAATAGAAGGAGAAAAACAACTAAAAGATAAACATGCGAAACAAAAAGAAATAGATACTAAAAATAAAAAAGAAACAGAAAAGGAGGAAAAGTAACATGAGTAATAATGAAACAACTAAAAAGCCTCCTGTAATGAAAGGTAAAGGACCAATGGGTGGAGGACCAAAAGGTCATGCTCCAGCTGAAAAAGCAAAAGATATAAAAGGAACAGCAAAAAAATTAGCTGAAATTCTTTCAAAATATAAAATAGCAGTAATTATAGTAATTATATTTGCAATAGGAAGCACTATATTTAGTATAGTAGGACCAAAAATATTAGGAAATGCTACAACAGAAATCTACACAGGTTTAATGAATAAAATAAATGGAACAGGTGGAATGGACTTTACAAAAATTGGGCAGATAATTTTATGGGTTATAGGGTTATATGTAACAAGTGCGTTATTTAACTTGATTCAAAGCTATATAATGGCAGGAGTTTCTTTAAAAATAACTTATAAAATAAGGAATGACTTAATTCACAAAATAAATAAATTACCAATGAAATATTTCGATAAAAAAACACATGGTGAAGTTTTATCAATAATAACAAATGATGTTGATACATTAAGTATGGGATTAAGCCAAAGTATTACACAAATAATAACATCAATATGTACAATAATAGGAATACTTGTAATGATGTTTTCAATTAGCTGGGAAATGACTATTGTTAGCTTATTGATATTACCAGTATCGGCTGGAATATTAAAAAAAGTTATAGGAAGGTCTCAAAAGTACTTTGTTAGACAACAAGAATATTTAGGACATGTAAATGGTCAAGTTGAAGAAGTTTATAGTGGACACAATATAGTGAAAGTATTTGGAAGAGAAAAAGAAGCTATAAAAGAATTCAAAAAAGAAAATGATGAATTATATAAATCTGGATGGCGTTCTCAATTTTTATCAGGATTAATGCATCCATTAATGAATTTTGTTGGTAATGTAGGATATGTTGCAGTAGCTATACTTGGTGGATATTTTGCAGTAAAAGGTAGAATTACAGTTGGTAACATACAAAGTTTTATACAATATAACAAACAATTTACACAGCCAATAGGGCAAGTAGCACAAATATCAAGTACAATACAATCGATGATAGCAGCAGCAGAAAGAATATTTGAATTTTTAGAAGAAAAAGAAGAAGTAGAAGATATAGAAAATCCTGTGTCAACAGAAGGATTAAAAGGAAATATCAAATTTGACCATGTTAATTTTGGATATGATCCAGAGAAAACAATAATAAATGACTTTAATTGTGATGTGAAAGATGGACAAAAAATAGCAATTGTTGGGCCAACAGGAGCAGGAAAAACAACAATGGTTAAATTACTAATGAGATTTTATGATGTAAATAGTGGAGCAATTTTAATAGATGGTCACAATATAAAAGATTTTAAACGTGGAGAACTTAGAAAATTATTTGGAATGGTTTTGCAAGATACTTGGTTATATGGTGGAACAATAAAAGATAATATTAGATATAGTAGACCAGAGGCAACAGACTCAGAAGTAATAGAAGCTGCAAAAGCGGCACATGTTCATCATTATATAAAAACATTGTCAAAAGGGTATGAAGCTGTAATAAATGAAGAATCAAGTAATATATCAGCAGGACAAAAACAATTACTTACAATTGCAAGAGTTATTTTAGCAGATCCTAAAATATTGATTTTAGATGAAGCTACAAGTTCAATTGATACTAGAACAGAACAACAAATTCAGGCTGCCATGGATAATTTAATGAAGGGTAGAACAAGTTTTATTATTGCACATAGATTGTCTACTATCAAAAATGCAGATTTGATTTTGGTTATGGATCATGGTGATATTGTTGAACAAGGTAGTCATGAAGAATTACTTGCAAAAGATGGTTTTTATGCTAAGTTGTATAATTCTCAGTTTGAAGATTGTAATGATGATATTGAATAAAAAATTTAAAAACAAAAATTCCAGAGATTTCTCACTGGAATTTTTGTTTTAGTATTCTTATTTTAGAATATTGGTTCTTCATATTCTTCATCTGATACATTCTGAAATACATTTTGAACTCTTTTAAGAATCGTTTTTGAAGGAACTCCAATTTTAATAAGTTCTTCAATTGTTTCGCACATGGAATCAAGTTTTTTGTTAATATCATCAACATTTTTCTGTTTCTTATTTTCCATAATGTCATTGAAGTCAATAAAAAGATTATCAGGAGAAATATCAACTCTTTCACAGTAAGTCAAAGTCCCCTGACCAAACATCTTACCAATTTTATAACCTACGTTATTAAATTTGATAAAAAGGAAATGACCAAATTCATCATAGCAGGGAGATATAAAATTGCGTTCTGCATAATCCATAATTCCATTAAAGAAGAGATGGAGTTCTCCTACTCTCTTATAATCTTCTTTTGGGATTTTCTCAGGACAGTAAAGCCAATCGTCATCTGAAAAAGCGGGATTTGCAATCGAGAAATTTTCTAACCAAAGTATATACTCAGTATTAGAAATAAATTCTTTTTCAAGCTCCTGTTTACGAATTAAGTCTTCAATGAATTTATTTACTACTTCTGCTGCTGGTAAGATTTCTTTTTCCCGTTTGGGAGTTAATTTAGATTTAGATTTCACAATGCTACCTCCAAAATTATTTGAAAAATATATTACTAAATTATCAAAACTAATATAATTATATCACAAAAGGGGGAGTATTTGCAACAGTTTTGAGATTTAATTACTGTTTTGCTATTTATATTTGGTAAAACATAACAAAAAAGGATAGTAAAAAACTATTCTTTTTTTTGATTTTATGATAATATTAAGATACGAATAAAATAGGAGAAAATGTAATGGAAATTAAATATTTAGTTTTAGACTTTGGAAAAGTACTAGCATATCCAGTAAGTGGACATTGGTTTATAACGCCAGAATGTTGGAATATTTTAAATAGAAAAGAAGTTGATGAACAAAAATTAAAAGAGGGTATGAAAAAATATAATTATATATTAGATGAACATGTAAAAACAGAACAAGAAGAACTAAAAATGTTTACAAAGTTTTATAAAAAAACACTAGAAGAAATCCAATATACTGGGAATATAGAAATAGATTCTAAGAAGCTAGCAGAAGATTGTGTGTTTAATAATAATAAATATAAATTATATGATGATGTAAAAAATAGCTTAAATATTTTATCAAAAAAATATACATTATTGTTGCTATCAGACAACTGGCCATCTGGATTAAGAATGATAAATGATTATGATATTAATAAATATTTTAAAAAAGTTTATATTTCATCAATTTGTGAATCAAAAAAGGAAGAAAAAATATTTTTTGACTTTCCAATAAAAGATTATGATATAGAAGAAGGACAAGCTATTTTTGTAGATGATAATATTGATTTATTAAAAATAGCTGAAGAAAAGGGACTAATACCTATATGGATGAATAGGGACAATCTTATAAGAGAATGTAAATATAAAACAATTAATTGCCTAAAAGATTTAATATGAAAGAGATATAAGGAA
The DNA here is from genome assembly GCA_948891265.1 of uncultured Clostridia bacterium. Classification (GTDB taxonomy): domain Bacteria; phylum Bacillota; class Clostridia; order TANB77; family CAG-508; genus CAG-269. The sequence continues at coordinate 32,269 of CAQUBD010000008.1, forward strand.
TGAAAAATATGAAAGATAAAGAAAATACAAGAAATATGAAAAAAACAACTAACACGAGAAATGTGAAGAATACTAAAAATACAGGAAATACAAGAAAAAAAAGAAATAAGAAGACAAATCAAGGAAGAGTATATAAAATATTAATAATATTAATTCTAATTTCTGTAATGATATGCATACATAATTTTTATAAAAACAAAGATGATAAAAAGAATATAGAAGTATCTTCAGAACCAATAAAAGAAAAGCCAATAGATAGTAGTACAAAAGATTGGAATTTAATGTTAGTAAACAAAGATAATGCTATACCTAAAGATTATAAAGTAGAAACAACAAGAGTTGAAGGAAGATGGGATATTGATATTAGAGTAAAAGATGCATTAGAAAATATGTTGGCTGATGCAAGAAAACAAGGATTAGCACCATTAGTGTGTTCTGCATATAGAACTTCTGAATATCAGACAAATCTTTTTAATAAAAAAGTAAATGAATATAAAAGAAAAGGATATGCACAAAAAGAAGCAGAAGAACAGGCAGCTGTTTGGGTTACAATTCCAGGTACAAGTGAGCATGAGTTAGGGTTATCACTTGATATTGTAGGTGTAAATTATCAAATATTAGATGAAAAACAAGAAGATACTGAGATACAAAAATGGTTAATGGAACATTGTTATGAATATGGATTTATATTAAGATATCCAACAGATAAAAAAGATATTACTAAAATAAATTATGAGCCATGGCATTATAGATATGTAGGTATAAAAGATGCAATGTTTATAAAAGAGAAAGAATTTTGTTTAGAAGAGTATATTGAATTTTTAAAAGAATATGAAAATTAAGTTGTTGTGAGGGAAAAATGTATAAGGTATTGAAATATATTATAATATTTATAATTGTAATAATACTAATAGTTTTGTCAATTAATTTCTATGTAATAATGTCTACTAAAGAACAAATTATAAAAAGTACAGAATCAAATATAGAAAACATAGATTGTATATTAGTATTAGGTGCAGGAATATGGGGAGATAGACCAAGTCCAATGTTAGAGGACAGATTATTACAAGCTATTCAATTATATAATAATGGTATAGCATCAAAAGTAATAATGAGTGGAGACCATGGAAGAAAAGAATATGATGAAGTTAACACAATGAAAGAATATGCAATAGAAAAAGGTGTTCTATCTGAAAATATTTTTATGGACCATGCAGGCTTTTCTTCTTATGAAAGTATATACAGGGCAAAAGAGATTTTTAATTGTAAAAAAATAATAATAGTAACACAAAAATATCATTTATATAGAGCATTATATATTGCAAATCAATTAGGAATAGAAGCATATGGGGTAAATTCAGATCCTAGACAATATATGGGGTCTACATATAGGGAATTAAGAGAAATATTAGCACGAAATAAAGATTTTGTTAAATGTATATTTAAGCCAGAGCCTACATACTTAGGAGAGACGATTCCTGTGAGTGGTAATGGAGATATAACAAATGATAAATAGAAATATTAATTAAATAGAAAGGTTCAATACTGAAAAATCAAAATAATTTTTTTAATATTGAACCTTTTATAATTTTAAATTATTATTATTTTTCATATTCATAGCTAGAACATTTTGATTCATCAGATTTTTTTGTATTACATCCTTTTGTTGGCGTAACAATAATTTCATTTAATGTACAACGGCCATCCGCTTTATCATTATATTTGCAACTTCCAACAGTACAAGAAATTTTTTGAGTGTTATTTTCCATTTTATACCTCCATAATATTATTTTAAAAGCTTATAATAATATTATGAGCAACTTTTTATATTTATATTCTAATATCTTTCAATTAGTATATATTATGATCAATGTAAACATTTTTATTTTTAAAGATATTATATTTTTTACATTCAAAAGGAATATAAATATTATGTATAAAATCTATCGGGTAATAAGGTTAAAAATAAAAAATATTGCAATTATTAACATAATATGGTATAATTGGTTTAGGAAACTTTTTGAAAACTAAATAACAGGAGGAAATTATATGAATTCAATACCAATGGAAGTAAGAAGTTTAGGACTAATTTCACCATGTTGGCTCTACGAGAACAGAGTCTATCGGTATATGGTAGATGGACATGAAAGAGCTTCCTTGCTGCCAACTGTTGATGAGGAGTGCCTACCTGTACTTCAGGAGATGGGTATACCATATAGAGCAGTTGGAGACAAGTATGAATACTGGAAAGAGGGGGACTTTGAGGAAAGAGAGATTAGGCTGCCACTATACAGACGTGAAAAAGAAACATATAAGTTTGTAAAAAATCACACAGGTACAGTTGTAACAGATGAGACAACAAAGGCAGCATTTAGTCTTTGTGAAGAAGTTGATAAGCAAATAGAAATCTTCAAGTTTGAAAGAGAAAAAGAAAAAACAATTCAATATTTGAAGAAACTTCTAGCTGGAAATACAGCGGTGGGAGTTGATTACAAACTTGATCCAATTTTGACATCTAAGCACTACAGGCTTTTGGATTTAATAACTGATAATGACCATATTAGAATTTTTCCAGTTATGGCTCTAATGAAGCCGGCACATATGGCTAGGTGGAGAAGCTACTGTTGGGATCTCATGATGGATGAGGATGAGATTGATTATACAGTTGATACTGACTATATAGCAATCTTTGACATGACAAAAATCCATAAAGATGAGATAGAGATAAAAGTTCCGATAGGAAAAAAGGGACTTTATATCGGACGGCAGGCTTGGCAGCTGAAGAAATGGAGCAGGAGCATTGGTGTTAGAAGAATTAATGTAAGCGAGGCAGAGGAGTAAAAGTTAAGCAGGCGACCAAAATTGGTCGTCTGCTTTCTTAAACTTTGTATAAAATATCGTCAAGCGAAAAGTTAAAAGCAATTTTGTATAAAATATTGTATAATTTATAAAACATATATTGAAATTAACATAAAAATATGATAATATGAAAATATAATTTGTAGCTATACAACGAAAATAGCGGGCAACTATTAAATCTTCGTATAATAAATATAAGGAGGATTGATATTATGATGTATATTGAGATTGATGATTTAATTGGAAATGCATTTATTCCTTATTTGGAAAAAACAGGTAAGCGGACATTGCCTCTAAGTAAGATTAATGAGTTTGGATCAAAAATTGTAAATTATCTAAACAAAAATGGAGAGAACGCATGCTTAAGATTATCAAGAGATATAACAAATATTTTTTTTTATGAATATTCTGATTTGTTTAAGTTGGTAGAAAATGGAAAGGAGGATGTAGTTGTTTTAGTTGATAATAATATAACACCAAATGACTTGATACACAAATTTTCAGGATATTTGAGTCTGTCGGTGTTATTAGCGTTTAGAAATTCAGAAAATACTAAAATATTGTTTGAAGAATAATCAAAATGATTTATATCTAACTAAAATTCATTAAGTAACTCGTAAACAGATTTGTTAAGGAGGAAAATTATGACAATAAAAACATTTGACTTTCCATCATTTGAAGAATGGAACAAAACACAGGAATATACTCAAAAAATAGGAGACTATACATGCAAAATTGAATGTTTTACTTTTTGGGCAAGGGAAGAGTCTAAATATGAATATAGGGCAGCTATTGCTAATTCTGATGATCCAACAAGTAGTTTTGTGCATAAGCATATATCTGAAGTCATAATTATCTGAAATAGATTTGATAAAAAAACTTTAAAAGAATGGTATCAGAAAGCCGTCGTAAAGCTCAATCAAGAGTGGAAAAAGTTTGTTCTAGAGACATATTTCTATTCAGAATGTGATTCTGATATAAGGATTTCAGATGAAGATTGTTCTAATCGTATTAGCACTATTATATTGATGATAGAACATATTACGGGGTTGCCTAGAAATGAGATTATAATAAATGTTAAAAATACTGATCTGTATAAGCAGATTATAGAAAAAAACAGGTCTACATTATATGATGGCATTCCAGAAAATTTAACATTAATGGTAAGTGAATGGAGAGAAAAAAACATTCCAATATTTGGAGAAATAACTGAATATCAAATCTTTAATTCTTATGATTGGATAGAAGGAATAGTAGATTAGAGATAAAATGGACTATAAAAAAATCCATTAGAAAAATGAGTGAAAAATTTTCACTCATTTTTCGTTTTATTATCAGAACTACTTTTCTCACAAATCTCAGGTGGCTGTTTAAAACTTAGATACCAACTAATACCATTCTTATTTTCATTAATAGAATTTTGTCTTTCCTCTAATTCACAAAAAGTTTGAGGTGGGGGAACAATAACAGGTTGACCTGGCATCCAATTTGCAGCAGTAGAACCTTTAGCACAATCAGCCATTTGTAAAGCTTGAACAGTTCTAATAATTTCAGGAATAAACCTACCAACATTTAAAGGATAAATCATAATAGTTCTAACAATTTGTTTATCATCAATTATAAAAACATTTCTAACAGTTTCAGTAGTACTCACATCATTTGAGACCATTCCATATTTCCTTGCAATTTGACCGCTTCTATCAGCAACAATAGGGAATGGTAGTTTAATTCCAGTTTTACAATAAATATCATATATCCATGCAAGATGTGAAGCATTGCTGTCAATACTTAATCCTAAAAGTTCAGTATTTAGTTGCTTAAAATATGTATAAGCTCTTGCAAAAGCAATCATCTCGGTTGTGCAAACTGGAGTAAAATCTCCTGGATGACTGAAAAAAACTAACCATTTACCTTTATAATCATTTAAAGAAATAGGCCCACAACTTGTAACAGCATCAAATTCTGGTGCTTTTTGTCCTATTTTAACATTTCCATTCATCATCAATTCGTAATCCATAAATAAACTCCTTTCATAGTTTGCTATATAATATTAGAAAAATAAGACAAATGTTACAATAAAAAGAAATAGTATGACTTTTAGCTCTAAATAAAATAAATAGTATTTGACAAAATTATGTAAATATATTAAAATATAGTTGTTAAGAATTTGAAACTTCAAAAGATTTACATGAATCTTGGAGGATAAAAAAGTTTTATTTAAGTAATAAGACAATGGACAAGTCGTATTGTAAAATAATAAGCAAATATTAAATTCTCTAAAAACAAATGTTAGGAGGAAAAAATATGAGAACAGAATTTGTAAGTAGACAACAGGTAAATTTGATTCCTGAAAGACTTCGGAAAGCAGAAGAAACAGATGCTAGCAAAGAATTAACTTACTATAGGTGGAATTTATCAGAGAAAAAGAAATTCAAACCAATGAACATCATGGTTGTAGGAGCAGGAGGGTCTTATCCAGCAGCAATATTTGCCAAATATAAACTTCAGCGTGAAATAAAGACGGCAGCAAAAGTAGAAGCAGTAACACCGCAAACAGCGGTGAGGATTTTGACACAATTTAATAATGTTAATTTTGGTGAGTGGAATCCTAAATATGATTTGGTAATAGGAATTTCATACTCTGGAAAAACACCAGATATAAAATATGTTTCTGATATTTGCCAAAAAGGAGGATTTCCATTTATGCTTCTTACTGGAGCGGAGAAGTCCACATTATCAGAAATTTATTCTGAAAGTGATGTAATGAAAATTGTTTCTTATTTTAATCCTGAAGATACTACTGGAAAAGAACGAGGAATGATTTCAATGATATCAACTCTAGCACCAGTAGTTATATTTGATGATAATTATACATCAAAATTAATTTCTGAAAATCAACAGATGTTGTCAGCTGCGGAAAGCATTGTATCAAATTTAAATATTTGTGATATTGCAAAAGCAATTAAAAAGTATCCTATTATTCATGTGTTTTATGAATGGGATACATTACCAATGGCGGCTGATATAGAAAGCAAATTTATTGAATCTGGAATCTCAAATGTGATTTTGAATGAAAAGAAGAACTTTTCACATGGAAGGTATACTTCTTTGTATAATCAAAATTTTGCATTGGTGATAAACTTGGAAAGATATGAAAGTTGTCACGTATCTGAATATGACCAAAAGCTTTCGGAATTTTTAAAAGAGAGATGCAAAGAAAAGGCAGCCCAATATATAAAGATTGGGAAATCATGCTTGGAAACTTCAGAATGGAACATTTATGCAATGGCAATGCTTCCATATTTAATTACTTCAATTGGCGAAGAATTAGGCATTGATATTTCTAAGCCATTAAAGCCTTTCCCTTCAGAAGCAAAGCCGCTGTTTGATTACAAAGGTGAATTTTAAAATTTTGAAAAACAGAGTGTAGAATAAGATTTTGCACTCTGTTTTTTATATTATAGGAAAGTTTTTTTATACTGACCTTTCAGTCTAAAGCTTTTAAAAAAGAATTATGATATAAAATAAAAAGCAAAAAACAAAAAGGGTACTAGTCAGCCTTAGATAGTAAAAAACTCTTAAGACTTACCAGTAACCAAGAAGGTTGGTATTAATATGGAAAAAAGAATATATGAGCATTTAGAAATAAGCGATTTAAAAGACATGTTAAACAAAACAGGAAAAAAATATGGAGAAAAAATAGCATATAAAATAAAAAATGAAGAAGGAAAATATAGAACAATAACACATAATGAAGTAAGAGAGATGGTAGATAGTTTAGGAACAGCTTTAATAAATTTAGGACTAAAAGGAAAAAGGATAGCAATTATAGGAGAGAACAGATATGAATGGGAAATAGTATACCTAGCAATAGTTTGTGGAACAGGAATAGTAGTACCATTAGACAAATCACTACCAGAAAATGAACTAAAAGAATTAGTTGAAAGATCAGAAATAGAAGCAATATTTTATTCAAAAAAATATGAAGAAACAATAGAGAAAATTAAATATAGCCAAAAAAATAAATTAAAACACATGATATCAATGGACTTAAAAAAACATTGTAAAGGAATTTATTCACAAGAAGAATTAATTGAAGAAGGAAAAGAACTTATAGAAAAAGGGAATACAGAGTTTTTAGATGCAAAAATAAATGCAGAAGAGATGAGCATAATGCTATTTACATCAGGAACAACATCAAAATCAAAAGTAGTTGCACTTTCACATAAAAATATATGTTCAAATTTAATGGATATTGGAAGTATTTTAGATGTTACATCAGATGATGTACTGTTATCAATATTACCAATACATCATGTATTTGAATGTACAGTTGGATTTTTATTTTCGTTATACAAAGGGGCTCAAACAGTATTTTGTGATGGCTTAAGACATGTTGTAGAAAATTTAAAAGAATATCAAGTAACAGTTATGGCGTGTGTTCCAGCAATATATGAAAGAATATTTATGATAATAAGAAAACAACTAGAGAAGCAAGGAAAAGTAGAAGAAATAATACAGAAAGAAAATATGTACAAAAATCAATCAATGGAAGTAAGAAAAGAAGTATTTAAAGAAATACATGACCTTATAGGTGGTAAAGTAAAATTATTCATAAGTGGAGCAGCATCTTTAGATGCAAATATAGAAGAAAAATATAGGCTATTAGGAATTAATATAGTGCAAGGATATGGATTAACAGAAACATCACCAGTTGTAGCAATAGGAACAAATAAACATTACAAAACAGGCTCAATAGGAAAAGCTGTGCCAAGTGTTGAAGCAAAATTGGTAGATGTAAATGATGAAGGAATTGGTGAGCTTATTGTAAAAGGGCCCAATGTAATGCTTGGATATTTCAATAATCAAAAAGCTACAAAAGAAGTAATAAAAGATGGATGGTTTTACACAGGTGATTTGGCAAAAATAGATGAAGAAGGATACATATATATTTGTGGAAGAAAGAAAAGTGTAATTGTATTAAAAAATGGAAAAAATATTTTCCCAGAAGAGATGGAAAATCTAGTAAATAAAATAGAAGGGGTCAAAGAATCATTTATTTTTGGGAAACAACAATCAGAAGATAAAAATGATATAAAAATAAATGTCAAAATAGTATTTGATAAAGAAATTGTAAAAAATGCTTATAAAGTTGAAACAGATGAAGAAATACAAAATGTATTATCTAGAAAGATAAAAGAAATAAATCAAACAATGCCAAAGTATAAAGCGATTAGAGGCATTATATTAACAGAAGAACCATTAATTAAAACTACAACAAATAAAATAAAAAGACAGGAGAATTTAGATGCAATTGAAAAATTTAAAAACTAATTTTTTAGGAAAAAACTGTATTCATTATAAAGAAATCGATTCAACTCAAGATGAAATATGGAGATTAATAGAAAATAAATCAGCTCCAAGTGGAACAGTTGTATATGCTGATATACAGACAAAAGGAAAAGGAACACATGGTAGAGTTTGGCATACAGATGAAGCAAATAATATAGCATTTTCGTTTTTTGTAGAAATGAATTGCAATATAAAAAAGTTAGAAGGAATTACAATAAAAATTGCAGAAATAATAATACAAATTTTTAAGGAAAAGTATGGAATTCAATTAGATATAAAAGAACCAAATGATATTATATATAAAGGTAAAAAGCTTGGAGGAATTTTAACAGAAACTAAAGTTGTAGGTGAGATTGTTAAATATTTGGTGGTTGGAATTGGAATAAATACAGCAAAAGAAAGGTTTAGTGATGATATTAAGGATTTGGCAACATCAATAAAAAGGGAATTTAGTGTTGATGTTGATACAGAAGAGTTTATTGTGGAGTTTTTGTCCCATTGGGGACGTTTCCTTTTGGGACATTTTTGTCCCATTGGGGACACATCTTGCATGAAAGAATTTTCAGATGGCGATGAACGAAGCGTAGAGAAGGGAAGGTTGTAAAAAATGAAAATAGGATTTTTATTTTCAGGTCAAGGCTCACAAACTGTAGGTATGGGAAAAGATTTATATGAAAAATATGAAACTGTAAAAAATATATACAATAAAGCACAAGAAATAACAGGAATTGATATTGCTAAAATATCATTTGAAGGGCCAGAAGAAATTTTAAACCAAACAAAATATACACAACTTGCAATATTAACAGAAAGTTTAGCAATTTTAGAAATATTAAAAGAAAAAAATATAAAGGCAGAAATATCAGCAGGTTTAAGTTTAGGAGAATATACAGCATTAATAAATAGTGGAGTGCTTTCATTTGAAGAAGGTGTAAAAATTGTTCAAAAAAGGGGAGAATATATGCAAGAACTTTTGCCAGAAGGTGATTGGCAAATGGCTGCAATTATGGGATTGACAGAAGAACAAGTAGAAGATATATGTAAAAAAGTAAAGTCTGGTTTTGTGGTTCCTGCAAATTATAATTGTGTTGGGCAAATTGCGATTTCGGGAGAAAAGCAAGCTATAGAAGAAGCTGAAATAATTGCAAAAGAAATGGGAGCAAAGAAAGTACGTATTTTAAAAACTGCAGGTCCATTTCATACAGAAAAATTAGTTGATAGTTCGAATGCTTTAAGAAAAGAACTTGAAAATATTACAATCAATAAATTTGAAACAAAGGTAATAAAAAATATAGATGGGGAGTTTTATAAAGATACAGATAATATAAAAGAGATTTTAGCAAAACATATAATAAATCCAGTTAGATTTTCAAAAACTTTAGAAAATATGCTAAACAATGGAATTGATACATTTATTGAGATAGGACCAGGAAAAACATTATCTGGTTTTGTAAAAAGAACTCCGACTGAAAAAGATATTAGAATTTTAAATATTAGTGATGTTGATAGTTTGGAAAAAACATGTACTGACCTTTCAGTCTAAAGACATCATGATAATAGTGTGGTATAAATAGTCTAGATTAGAATAATGAAAAAAATCAGATTTTATTTCGCAAAGTTCTAGGGAAGGAATGAGATTAAAAATGAGTAAAGTGGCTTTTATTACAGGAGCAACAAGGGGAATAGGAAGACAAATAGCAATAACATTGGCAAAAGAAGGATATGATATTGCAATTAATTATAGAAAAGAAAATGATGAACTAAGAAATACAAAAAAAGAAATAGAAGAGAATAATGTAAGATGTTTAGCAGTTCAAGGTGATGTATCTAGTTTTGAAGATTGCGAAAAATGTGTAAAAGAAATTATTGAAGAGTTTGGAAAAATAGATGTATTAGTAAATAATGCAGGAATTACAAAAGATACATTATTGATGAGAATGAAAAAGGAAGATTTTGAAAGTGTAATTGATGTAAATTTAGTTGGAACTTTTAATGTCACAAAAAATGTAATTAGTTATATGATGAAAGCTCGTTCTGGTAGAATAATAAATATATCTTCAGTTGTTGGCGTTTCAGGAAATGCAGGGCAAACTAATTATTCTGCTTCAAAAGCAGGAATAATAGGATTTACAAAAAGTTTAGCAAAAGAAGTGGGATCAAGGGGCATTTTAGTAAATGCAGTTGCTCCTGGCTTTATAGAAACTCAAATGACAGAGGTGTTAAAAGATGAGATTAAAGAAGAGATTGCTAAAACAATACCATTAAAAAGAATGGGAGTTGCACAAGATGTTGCTAATGTTGTTAAGTTTTTATCATCAGATGATAGTTCTTACATTACTGGGCAGGTTATTAATGTTGATGGTGGTATGCTGATGTAAAAACCAATTCAAAGTAGCATCTTGTACATTTTCAATATTTAGTTTAAACTTCCACGTACCATCGTACGACTTCAGCTTGAATTAAATATCAAAAATGCACAATATACTACTTTGAATTCGTTTTAGTAAATATTAAACATTTTACTTAATACAAAACTTATTTTGCCAATGTAATTTCATAGGCGTAAGCACTTGAGTATTGATTGTAGATGCTTAGAGAATGAACATGTGAAATTGAATCAATCTTACGTTCAATTGATAAATCATCAAACATTTTTTGCAATGTTGTTAAAAGATAATCTGTATTAAAAACTCTGTAAAGTTTTATAGAAAATTTATCAGGAATATTTTCGCCATACTGAACATATGTAGCAACTAACTGACAAAGTATTTCTATTTCATAATCTTCACAAGGGTTAGTAACTACTGCAGTATTGTAATCAGGACCCAAAAGTTCTAATCTTAATTTAACTGCATCGTCATAATACCGATTTCTAAGTGCAAGAGCTTTTTCAAAGAAATTATTCATTGGAATACCTCCTTATATTTATAAATGGTCAATAAAGTTATGTTAATATAATATCATAAAATTTAGAAGAAATCAATAGAAAGGAAATAAGAATGGGAAAAAGAGTTGTTATTACAGGACTTGGAGCAATAACTCCAATAGGAAAAAATGTCAAAGAAACATGGAAAGGAATAGAAAATAAAAAATGTGGAATTGATAATATTACTTTATTTGATACTGAAAATTTTAAGACAAAATTGGCAGCAGAAGTAAAGCAATATAACCCATTAGACTATTTTGATCCAAAACAAGCAAAGAGACTAGATAGAAGTTCACAATTTGCCATAATTGCTGCAAGAGAAGCAGTTGGAGATAGTGGTATTTCAAAAGAAAATACAGATTATAATAGAGTTGGAATATTTGTAAGCTCTGGTATAGGTGGGTTAATAACTATTCAAGAACAATGTGAAGTAAATTGTGTAAAAGGAAATAAAAGAGTATCTCCAATGTTTATTCCAATGTCAATAGCAAATATGCCAGCAGGAAATGTAGCAATTGAATTTGGATTTAAAGGTGAGTCAATATCAATAGTAACAGCATGTGCATCATCTACACATGCAATAGGAGAAGCATATAAAACTATAAAGCAAGGGTATGAAGATGTAATAATAGCAGGAGGAACAGAAGCATCAATATGTTCAGTTGGTATAGCTGGATTTGAAAATATGAAAGCATTGTCAAATAGTATAGATAAAAATAGAGCAAGTATACCTTTTGATAAAGAAAGAAATGGATTTGTTATGGGCGAAGGTGCGGGGATACTTGTATTAGAAGAATTAGAACATGCACAAAAAAGAGGTGCGAAAATTTATGCAGAATTAGTTGGTTTTGGAGCAACAACAGATGCATATCACATAACATCACCATGCCCTGATGGAGAATGTGGAGCAAAAGCAATGGCTAGAGCATTACAAGATGCAAAGATTGAACCAAAAGATATAGATTATATAAATGCTCATGGCACATCAACACATTTAAATGATTTAACAGAAACAAAGGCAATAAAAACAGTATTAGGTGATGAAAGCAAAAATGTGATGATAAGTTCTACAAAAGGAAATACAGGTCATTTGTTAGGTGCTGCAGGTGCAGTTGAAGCGATAGTTTGTGTAAAGGCAATTGAAAATCAAGTAGTTCCACCAACTATAAATTATAAGGAAAAGGATGAAGAATGTGATTTGGATATTGTTCCAAATGAGCTAAGAAAATCTAAATTGGATGTTGTAATGTCAAATTCTTTGGGATTTGGTGGACACAATGGATGTGTGGTTTTTAGAAAATTTTGTTAATATAAAAATTAGGAAAAGTTTTATATTTTCGTCGTTCGTCCCAACTTCGCAAGCAAAAGTATTATAGAAAAAATGAAGTCTAATTTTTCCTATAATTACTTTTGCTAAGCTTGCTGGTCCCCACACAAGCTCACTTGAAAATATAAAATCTTTTCCTAATACAAAAAATTTTATGCTAGATGAAACTAATTGGCTATATATGAAATAAAATTTTATAAAAACGAAGGGAGTAAGTAAAATGGAGTATGAAAAGATTAAACAGTTAATGGATGATATGGGAAATTCTAAATTAACAGAGATTAATGTTGATTTTCCAGATGGTACAAAAATTAGTATGAAAAAAGAAATAAAAAATGAAACTGTAGTTGTAAATCAAACAGAGATAAATTCGATAGAAGATATTAAAGAAACAGATAATAAATCAGAAAAAATATTGGAAGAAGGTAATGTTGTTAAATCTCCAATGGTTGGTACTTTTTATATAAAACCATCTCCAACATCTGAACCTTATGTTGAAATTGGTAAAGATATAAAACAAGGAGATACTCTTTGTATAATCGAAGCTATGAAATTGATGAATGAGATTGAATCAGAGTTTTCTGGAAAGGTTGCAGAAATTTTAGTTAAAGATGGAGATACAGTTGAATATGGAACACCTTTATTTAAGATAAAATAAAAAGCCCCCATGGAGGCAGGCTTATTAATAAGGTTCATCTCGGATAAGTTGATAATTAATGATAGAAACATCATTTCGTACCCGACATGACTCTCTTGCTATAGAATCTCTAGCTTTGATAATATCATCAAAACTGTCAATTTTATGAGATGATAAATATTCAACCATTCCCACATGACCGTCGCTAAAAGAACAAGATATAAAATAATGATAATCTTTCATATGTTTACCTCCATAAAAGGGTGGTGTAGTCAAAATTTGACTACTGTGGTTAATATAGTGAAATATAACTTTTACCTTTGCAGCTTTGGATTGAAGCAGGACATTTTCCTCCTGCTAGATCATTAAGAATGCATTCTAAAAGGTGTGGATCGAACTCTTGGGGCATAACGACAAGCATACTCATTGGAGAAGTGTCAGGAATATTGCGGCCACGGCAGACAATATAGCAGTTAATGAGCATACCAAGAGCATCACGTTTTTCTTCTGAAGTTTCGGTGTAGTCATCGATTAATTCACTAAGCCGAGACTCATTGAAGAAGATACGATCGTATAGGGTTATTAAAGATTCCATATATTATACCTCCTAAATTTTGATGATAATATTATATTGCAAATTTTACATAAAGCCAACAGATTAATAAGGAAAGTGAGAAAATTATGTTAAATAAAGAAAAAATAAAAGAAATAATACCACAAAGAGAACCATTTTTAATGATAGATGAAGTAGAAGAATATATACCAGGAGAAAGTGCAATAGCCTATAAAAATGTAGATGAGAGCGAATGGTACTTTAAAGGACATTTTCCAGGGAATCCAATAATGCCAGGAGTTTTAATAGCAGAAAGTCTAGCTCAAACAGGAGCTGTTGCAATTCTTTCAATGGAAGAAAATAAAGGTAAAAATGCTTTATTTGGTGGCATAGATAAGATGAGATTTAAAAAAATGGTTGTTCCAGGTGATAGACTAAAATTGGAAGTTAAGATTATAAAAAGGAAAGGTCCAATTGGAGTTGGAGAAGCTATCGCAACAGTGGATGGAAAGCTTGTGACTAAGGGTGAGCTTACTTTTGCTTTAGTTTAATTTCGAAGGAAATAATCATCTTACGTCGTTAAAATTTTGAATAAAAATGCTCATGTACAACTAGTACACTCCGCTTTTTCTTCAAAATTTTGCCTAGTAATATAATCATTTTCTTCAAAATTAGTTAAACATAAAATTAAGAGGTGAAAAAAATGAATAAAATATTAATTGCAAATCGTGGAGAAATAGCAGTTAGAATAATAAGAGCATGTAAAGAAATGAATATAAAAACAGTTGCAATATACTCAGAAGCTGATAAAGACTCATTACATACACGATTAGCAGATGAAGCAATATGTATAGGTCCAGCATTAGCCACAAAAAGTTACTTAAATATAAAAAATATAATTGAAGCAGCATGTATAACAAAGGCTGATAGCATTCATCCAGGTTTTGGATTTTTATCAGAAAATTCTGAATTTGCAAAAATATGTGAAGAATCAAACATAAAATTTATAGGACCAAAATCAGAAATAATAGATTTATTAGGAAATAAGTCAAATGCAAAAGAAATGATGAAACAAGCTGGTGTGCCTGTAATACCAGGATCAAATGGAAGTGTAAAAGGATTAAAAGATGCAATACAAATAGCAAAAGAAATAGGATACCCTGTAATGTTAAAAGCAGCAGCAGGTGGTGGTGGTAAAGGAATTAGAGTTGCATATAATTCAGAAGAAATTGAGAAAGCGTACAATATAGTAAAACAAGAAGCAAAAAATGCATTTAATGATGACGAAATTTATATGGAAAAATTTATACAAAATCCAAGACATGTAGAAATTCAAATTTTAGCAGATGAACATGGAAATGTTATTCATCTAGGAGAAAGAGATTGTACAATACAAAGAAATCATCAAAAAATAATAGAAGAAACGCCATCAACAGCAATAGATGAAAAAACAAGAAATAGAATGGGAAATGCAGCAGTAAAAGCAGCAAAAATAGCTGGATATACAAGTTGTGGAACAGTTGAGTTTTTAGTAGATAAAGATAAAAATTTCTATTTTATGGAGATGAATACAAGAATTCAAGTTGAACATCCTATAACAGAAATGAGAACAGGAATAGATATAGTAAAAGAGCAAATAAAAATTGCAGCAGGAGAAACACTGAAATATAAACAAAAGGATATTAAGTTTAAAGGCCATTCAATAGAATGTAGAATAAATGCAGAAAATCCAAGCAAAAATTTTATGCCATGTCCGCGGAAAAATAGAAGGATTGCACTTTCCAGGAGGTAATGGAATAAGAATTGACACATCAATTTATGACGGATATGTTATACCACCAAATTATGATTCAATGATTGCTAAAATTATTACATTTGGAACTAATAGAAATGAAGCAATTAGCAAGATGAAAAGAGCATTAGAAGAACTAGTAATTGAGGGAGTAGAAACAAATCAAGATTTTTTATTTGAAATTATAAGGAATCCAGATTTTATTAGGGGAAATTTTGATACTTCATTTATTGAAGAAAAAGTATTAAAAGGAAGAGAGAAAAATGATTGTTGATAAAATAAAAAAGAGAGAAATTCCACAAAACAATAAAAATTCTAAAATAGATATACCTGTTGGAAAATGGATTAAATGTGAAAAATGCAAAGAAATTTTATACAAAGAAAAAGTAAGAGAAAATTTAAACATTTGTCCTAATTGTGGTAATTATTTTAGAATGCACATAAATAGAAGACTGGAATTAATAATAGATGAAGGTACATATAAAAAATTTGATATAAATGTAGAAACAACAAATCCATTAGAATTAGAAGATTATCCTAAAAAACTTAAATCACTTAGAGAAAAAACAAAACTTGAAGAAGCTGTAGCATGTGGAACTGGAAAAATCAAAGGAGAAGATGTTGTTATATGTATAATGGATAGTGGATTTTTAATGGGAAGCATGGGAGTTGTAGTAGGAGAGAAAATCACTTATGCAATAGAACAAGCAATAGAAAGAAAATTACCACTAATAATATTTTCAGTTTCAGGGGGAGCTAGAATGCAAGAAGGTATAATCTCCTTAATGCAAATGGCAAAAACAACAGCAGCACTTACAAAATTAGATGAAGCAGGATTATTGTATATATCAGTTCTAACAGATCCAACATATGGAGGAGTTACAGCATCATTTGCAAGTCTTGGAGATATTATTTTAGCAGAACCTAAAGCAATGATTGGATTTGCAGGACAAAGAGTTATAAAGCAGACAATAGGAGAAGAACTGCCAGAAGGATTTCAGACTGCAGAGTTTTTATTAGAACATGGATTTATAGATAAAATAGTTGAAAGAAAAAATTTAAAAGACACAATTTATGATTTGATTTTATTACATAAATAAAGATGTGTCCCTAATGGGACAAAAATTAAGATAGCTGTTGAGCGAATAGCGAGTTACAGATATCTTATGCAGAATTCATTTCATGAATTCTGTAAACATTAGATAAGAAACGTCCCCAATGGGACAAATAGTATAGAGAGGAAAGAAAATGAAAGCAAAAGTATTATCTGCATGGGAAAAAGTTGAAATAGCAAGAAACTCAAAAAGAAAAACATCACTAGATTATATAGAAGAAATATTTGACAACTTTATAGAACTACATGGAGACAGAGCATTCAAAGACGACAAAGCAATAGTATGTGGACTAGGAAAAATAGAGAATCAAAACTACACAATAATAGCAGAACAAAAAGGAAGAACAACAAAAGAAAACATAGAGAGAAACTTTGGAATGCCAAATCCAGAAAGTTATAGAAAAGCAATAAGATTTATGAAACAAGCAGAAAAATTCAATAGACCTGTAATTACATTTATAGATACAAAAGGAGCATATCCAGGAATTGGAGCAGAAGAAAGAGGACAAGGAGAAGCAATAGCAAAATCAATGTTTGAAATGGCTAAGCTAAAGGTTCCAGTTATAGCAATAGTAATTGGAGAAGGCTCAAGTGGAGGAGCTTTAGCAATAGGAGTAGCAAATAAAGTATTTATGCTAGGAAATGCAATATATTCAATACTTTCGCCAGAAGGATACAGCAGTATTTTATGGAAAGACTCATCAAGATATAAAGAAGCAGCTGAAAAAATGAAATTGACAGCTAAAGATTTATATGAATTAAAAGTAATAGAAAAAATAATAAAAGAACCAGAAGGAGAAGATGAAGAAGTTTTTAAAACAATTGCTAATAAATTAAAAAAAGAAATAAAAACAGCCATTTCACAAATGAAAAAGATGAGTAAAGAAGAAATTTGTGAAGAAAGATATCAAAAATTTAGAAATATAAAATAATTTGTGCCAAAGGTGACGTACCTTTTTGTCACAAAAAGATTTACCAGATGAAAATTAGGATGGCCGTTTGAGTGAAGCTAAGTTAGTTGTGAGAGTAAAGCGAACTACAAATAACTTATGCGAAATGAAATGTAGAAGAGTTACGCATATATTATGCAAATGAACAATAGCGAATTTGTAGTCATTATATATGGCGATGAGCGAAGTGAAACTTCACGAAAGGAGAGAAAGATATGTTATTAAAAGATAAAAAAATATTAATAATGGGAATTAGAAATAAATGGAGTATAGCTTATGGTATAGCTAAGTCAGCTTATGAAAATGGAGCAAAATTAATTTTTACATATATGGGTGAAGATAATAAGAGTAAAATAGAAGAACTAATTTCAGAGTTTGAAGGAAGTAAAGCATATGTACTAAATGGAGCTTCTGAAGATGAGTTAGTAAGAGAAACTTTTACTAAAATAAAAGAAGAAAATGGAAAAATGGATGGAATTGTGCATGCTATTGCACATGCAAATACAGAAGACTTGCATAATGATTTTATATGTACAAGTAAAGAAGGCTATGCACATGCAGTTGATGTAAGTAGTTATTCATTTGTACTTACAGCTAGAATGGCAAAAGAGCTTGACATGTTAAATGAAAATGCAAATTTGGTAACATTAACATATCATGGTTCGACAAAAGTATTAGAAGGATATAATGTTATGGGTGTTGCAAAAGCTGCATTAGAAGCAAGTGTTAGATATTTAGCAGAGAATTTGGGAAAAGATAGTATAAGAGTTAATGCTATTTCAGCAGGTCCTATAAAAACTTTATCTGCAAAAGGAATTAAAGATTTTTCAACTATATTGACAGTTGTAGAAGAAAAAGCACCATTACACAGAAATGTAACAACTACACAAGTTGGAAATGTTGCAACATTTTTGTTAAGTAATATGTCAGATGCAATAACAGGCCAAGTTATTTATGCTGATAGTGGTTATTGCATTATGGGAGTATAGTTATGGTCAAAAATGGGCGTCCCTATTGACCGACTATAAATTTAAAAAAATGTGACAAAAAGGTACGTCCCCTTTGTCACAAAATCTAAAGAAAGAAGGATTTAATTTGAAGGGTATAAAAATAGGAAATAAAGAGTCAAAGTATCCAATTATCCAAGGCGGTATGGGTGTTGGGGTTTCAATGCATAATTTAGCAGGTAATGTTAGCAAAGAAGGTGGTATTGGAATTATATCAACAGCTGATATAGGATATTTAGAAGATGATTTTGTAAAAAATCCAATTAAAGCTAATTTAAGGGCTATTGGTAAGGAGATAAAAAAGGCAAGAGAGATTGCAGGTAATGATAAGATAATTGGTGTAAATATTATGGTTGCTATGAAAAACTATGTTGATATTGTAAAAGAGTGTGTAAAGCAAAAAATTGATTTAATTATATCTGGTGCAGGTATTCCCAAGGAATTGCCTGAATATGTTAAAGAAAGTGATACTAAAATTGCTCCAATAGTTTCATCTCTTAGATGTTGCAAGTTGATAGTTAGCCATTGGATAAAAAAATATAATTATGTTCCAGATATGATTGTAATAGAAGGACCAGAAGCAGGAGGACATTTAGGTTTTAAAAATGAAGAACTAGATGAAAATACAAAGCCTAAATTGGAAGATATTACAACAGAAGTTGTTGATTATATAAAAGAGATTGAAAAAGAGACAGGTAAGGATATTCCAGTTATATCTGCTGGTGGAGTGTGGGATTCTAAAGATATAAAGAAGTTTCTAAATTTAGGTGCTAGTGGAGTTCAAATGGCTACAAGGTTTGTTGCAACTAATGAGTGTGATGCTTCAATGGAATTTAAGAAGGCTTATATTCAGGCTAATCAAGATGATATAAAAATAATAAAGAGTCCAGTTGGAATGCCTGGTAGGGCTATTTATAATAATTTTATTAAAAAAGTAGAAAATGAGAAATGTAAAATTGATAGATGTTATAATTGTATAAAAACGTGTAATGTTCTTAATAGTCCATATTGTATTACAAAAGCTTTAATAAATTCTGTAATAGGAAGAGTTGATGAAGGTCTGATATTTTGTGGAAGTAATGTTAGTAGGATAAAGGAGATTGTTTCTGTACATGATTTGATGCAGGAATTAGTAAGCAACTTATGAACCAAAAGGTAGATGAAAACATTCATATAGTAACATTTTATTATTTTAGTTATAACATGGATATGAATTGTAACAGCAAATTGAAAAATTTATAAAATTTCTATTGACAATAAAACCTTAAATATGTTAATATAAGTATTGTCAATAGAAAATGCGGATGTGGCGGAACTGGTAGACGCGCTGGTCTTAGGAACCAGTGTCAACGACGTGGGGGTTCGAGTCCCTTCATCCGCACCAACGACGTATCTGTTCGAACTTTTTATAGAACAGAGAGATACAAAAATCAATCAGAAAATAAAATCTGGTTGATTTTTTTGTTGCCTAAAAACAATATTAAAATCATCCAAACGAAAGGATGGTGCGAAAAATGAAGATAATTAAGCAAGAACTAGAATTTGAGGAATGTCTAAAACAAAGGCTTGAGTTTATATGTGAGTTTTCTAAAGTTACTCCTACCTTTATCAATGGTAGCATTAGAAAATTAGAGAGAACTAATCTTACATATATTGAGCCACATAGAGTGATTATTAAAAACATTACTTTTTTAGTTTTTAATTATTCTAATGATGTGTATATCACTAACTTAACTAAAAAGATTAAGTTATCAGAGTTAGAAGAATATTTGAAAAATATATAATTGTAAATATTTGACATTTCTTAAAATCGTGATATAATATAGACAATTAATTACATATAGTTGTTCGTCAAAAACTATATGTTTATGAGTACTTTGAAAAGATTATATTGCATTATTATACTTTAGTTATGATAAATGTATTTTAGAGATGTCAGTAGTACTCGTATTGTACTTTGATGTCTCTTTTTGTTTTTTTAAGGAGGTTTGAAAATTGAACGAAGAAAAGAAAAAATGTGGATTGTATATGAGAGTTTCCACCGAAGACCAAGCCCGCGAGGGATTTAGTTTGCCAGAACAAAAAGAAAGGTTAGAAACTTTTTGTAAATTTAAAGGTTATGAGATAGTAGACTACTACGAAGATGCTGGAATAAGTGCTAAAACTGGCAATTATAGACCAGAGTTTGAAAGATTAAAAAATGATATTAAATCTAAAAGAATTAATACTATTGTTGCTCTAAAACTAGATAGGATAACCAGAAGTATATGTGACTGGGAAAAACTAATAACTTTTTTAGATGAAAATAATGCCTATTTAGATTGTGCAAACGATGAAATAAATACTACAACTGCAAATGGCAAAATGATTTCAAGACTTCTAATGAGTGTTAGTCAAAATGAAATTGAAAGAACTAGCGAAAGAACAAAAGTAGGATTAGCGGGTGCGATAAAGTCAGGACATATTCCTCACGTTGCCCCATTAGGCTATAAGCACGAAGATAAAAGATTAGTAATAGATTATTCTACTAAAGATATTATAGTTAGAATATTTGATTTGTACTATAATGGGTTATCTTATCAAAAAATAAGCAATTTATTCAATGAAGAAAAAGTATTAGGAAAAGATAACTGGCGAGATTCAACTATACAAACTATTCTTGAAAATGAAATATATAAAGGCGATTTTATTCACGGAAAGAGAACTAAACACCCAACCTATTATGAAAATGTTGTTGAGCCTATCATTTCTAAAGAAATGTGGTCAGACTGTCAAGTGCAGAAAAAGAAAAATTCTAGGAGTTACCAAAGAACATTAACTTATTTATATTTACAAAAATTGAAATGTCCTAAATGTAATAGGATTTTAGGTGGAAAGGCAACTACGAAGAAAAATGGCAATGCCTACTTCTACTACTATTGTAATGATTGTAAAATTGAATTTAAAGAAAAAGTTATAAATGACTACTTTAATCAATTCATTAGTGAATTAGTAGAATATGACTCTGTTGTAAATCAATTCTTCTTGCCTATGATAAAGCAAAAATTTGATGAGCCTAAAGAACAGTTAGAAAAAGAAATAAAAGAGCAAAATAATAAGTTAGAAAGAATTAAAAAAGCCTATATCAATGGAGTATTTGAACTAAAGGAATATAACGAAGAAAAGAAAATAGTTGAAAATGCAATTACAGAGCTTGAAAATAAGCTTAATACTACTGACTGCATTGAAGAACTAAAATTTACACCAAAAGACATTTTATTAAAGAGAGATATTGACTTTATCAATAAAGTAAAACTAGAAAAAGAATATCAAGCAAGAACTAAAATGTGGAAAGATTACACTAGACAAGAACAAGCAGAACTTATAATGAAATATGTTGATGATATAGAACTTGCTTTAGTTGGTAAAGAAGTAGTTGTAACACAAATCAATTTTAGAGATTCAATTTGCAAACCTTGTCAAGAATTATATGATAAAGGTTATATTGATACAACAAAGCCTATGATATTAGGTAATGTACTAGGTAGTGTTAGATTTAGTAATTATTTACCAGAGGAAGAAGTCGGCGAAATTATAATGAGATTAAAACAGTATTATGATGTTCATTATGCAGAATCGACCTACTATGTAGATAAGCAAATGTTTTATTTTAACTTTGCTGAAGACAATAGTGCTATTGTTAGAGTATTTCCTTTAGAAGATTACTACAAACTAGATCCAGACAACAAAATGGAAACTTATAAATTTGGAATACTCTACATCAATGAAGAAGATAAATTCCAAATGCAAGAAATAGATACTGCATTTGACTATATTCCAGATGAAACAAACGATAGTGTAATTTATACAAAACAGCCTATACCTATTTCAGTAGGTGTAAAGCCAGTAAAATTCTGCGAAGAAAAAGCAGAATAATTGTTGCAACTATTACTTTATATATTGATTATGTTGCAACAACAAATTAGCGAGAACAAATTTGTATTTGGATTAGCAAATATAAATTTTGTATCGAGTTAATTTGAATAAATTTTATCCCAGAGGGAGAAAATTTATTGCCTCGCAGAGCCCCCGAGTTTTGTTAGTATGACGAAACTCATAGGGGGTTAGGAATATTGACTAAAGTCAAATTCCTATGCTACGAAGCAATGTCAAAAGGAGGAAAAAGATGAGCAAAGAACTAGCATATTCTATTCACTTGGGTAGTGATAAAAACAAAACAGCAAAAGCCAAAGAAGTTGCAAAAAATAATCCATCTGGAGAAACATCTTTTTCAAATAATGGAATACAAAATGCTACCCAATTATCAAAAGTAAATAAACACAATTTAAGAGATTATGATAATGACAAAGAAAATATACAAATAATCTATGGAACTGATAATTTATACGAAGATATGCAAAACCTATATTTTCAAGAATTTGAACAAGCAAGAATTGAATATAATAACAAGCAAACTCGTGAAGATAGAAAAATAAAAGATTATTTTAAGCATATATCACAAGATAAGCAAAAAGATTTAGCTTGTGAATTTATTATAGAACTCGGAGATATGGATTTTTGGAATTATAAAGATGACTATTACAAAAGGGGAATGTCACAGGTTTATAAAGAGCAAGTGCAAGATTTAATAAGAATTGTACCAGAATTTAAAGTAGCAAATGCAGTAATTCATTTTGATGAAACATCTCCACATATGCACATTGTAGGAGTTCCAATAAAAGAAGATTATAAAAGAGGTATGAGAAAACAACCTGCCAAGTCAAAAGTTTTTACGAAAGAATCACTACAACAAATACAAGATGAAATGAGAAATTGTTGTATAAAATCTTATAATAAAGTCTATTGCGAAAATTCACTATTAAAACAGAAGAAAAAAGGTAGAAATCGAGACATAGACATTAAAGATATGGGAGATTATAGAGAAATTAAAAGGCAACTAGAGAAAAAAGAAGAAAGACTAAAGGAAGCAAATAAGCAAACTAAAAAAATAGATAATACAAGCAAAGATATAGATAAAATTTTAGATAATTTAAAACCTACTTTGATGAATAAAAATAATATGGTTATTTCAAGCGAGGATGTCAAGAAAATCAAAAATTATGCAAAAGATGTAAAAGATATAACCAAGACAGTTAGAAGTGTAAATGACTTAAATATGGCGATTAAAGATTTTGAACATTCTGCTTTTGAGATAGAAAAAGAAAATCGTTCATTAAAGTATGAAATAGAACTAAAAGATAATGAAATCGGCAATCTAAAAAGTGAAATATCTACTAAAGATAAAATTATAGGCAAGTTACAAACTGAAAAAGAAAAAATAAAACAAGAATTACAGAAATTTAAAGACTTTTGGTATAGCATTATGAGCCATTTCCATAAAAGAATTTGCTATGATAAAGATAGCAATTACAAAATTGTAAGTGATGACTTATATAAGAATGGCATATTTGACAACAATGATAATGAAATTGCTAATAATATTGCTAGAAGAGTAACTATACCAGATGAAAACAAGCAAACTAAGAATAAAAAGAAAAATAATGATACCAGATTTTAAAAGGAGGAAAAAGTTATGTATAATGAATTACCAAAAACAAAGATTGATGAAAAAACGGGCATTGAATATCATTTAGAGGGAGATTACTATATACCAAACCTAGCAATGCCTAAACAAGAAAAAATCATTTTAAATAAATATGGAAGAATGAGATTAAAATATCTAAAATACCACAAAAAAGCTGAATATACTATAATGCTAATGGAAGGAATGTTAAATACACACTTAAAAGAAATACAAGAAACAGCAGATAGTAGAGTACAACAGATTATTAGTGAATTAAAGGCTAAAAGCGATTTGACAGAAGATATGAAAAATACAAATATGCTTTATTGGATAGTTACTATGAACTCTATTAAAGAACAAGCTGAAGAAATTGTTTTTAATGAATTGATTTATGTATAAAGATTGTTAAAAGCGAATGAAGATAAAAATCATTCGCTTTTGAGTATTATATAATCTCATTATATTTTGACTTGTTTCTTTTCAGTATATCATATCTAAATATTGCAATTACAGTAGAAATAAACACAAAAGCAGATGAGATTGAAGCAGTATATGCATTTATTATTAAGTCATATATTGTCCATAATAAAGATTGCAATAGATTTAACTTTCTTATTGTTTTCATATTTTTACAAGTAACTATTAACGCATAAGTTATTCCACAACATATTGCCATAAGGTTATATATATTATTATATGTGAATATTCCACCAATTAAAGTTACTACAATAAATGCAAATGTTAAATATTTTGGTATGTTTAAATCCTTTTTAGTATATATATAAGCTACTATTGTAATTACTAATCCTATAATCTGAGTTATCGTTCCAGAATATGCATTTAATAGCAAAAAATTAAATCCATATAATACTTTAACAAGTATATTCAAAATTAAGTATAATTTCTTTTTGTCTTTTACTTGTATTGCTACTATCATTATTATAGATGCAATTAGACCTATTATTTGTGCCAATATATCCATTTTATTATTCTCCAATACATAAATTTTCTAATATTGTAATAGTTTCTTTATAATCTTTAGCTATAAATACTTGGCTAGGTGCTAAATTTTTATAAAAATTATTTACCTCTTCTGAAAGCCCTACTAATATTATTTTCTTTTTTGGTTTTATTGCAAGACTTATTTCTGATGATGTTCCTGCTGATATACCACAAGCTATAATAATATCACTTGTTAATATTTCTATATAGTTTCTTCCTGCTTTCATTGTTGTAACAATTGGTATGTCTACATATTCTGAAAATTCCGTTCTATCATCTGTTGGCATTATTCCTATAGTTAGTCCACCTTGTTCTTTAGCTCCTTTCAAAGCCTCATTCATAACGCCATATTTTAATCCACCTGTTAAAGTTATGTAACCATTTTTTGCACAATATTTTCCTAATTCATAGCTATTTACTAAATCTTGTTCACTTGCCTTTGTTGCTCCCATTATTCCTATTATCTTTTTCATAAGTTCCTCCTTATATATTGATACTTATCCTAACAAATAATATCATAAACTTTTTCTTTTATCAATGAATATGAAAAATTTTGTGTTTTTGCAATTTTACATAAAATATGATACAATATATTTATCTAATAGCAATCAGCTATGAAACTATATTATTAAGCCTTTATGGCAGGAGGGAAATACTATGTACAATAAAGTTAAACTTTTGGTGGAAATTGGTAAACTGGAAGTTCGGTTGGAAGAAGATAGCCGAATTATAACAGAATTATCCAATTTTCGCGACAAAATTTGTAGCGATGATATTCTACAGGCTGCAATTGCTTTTGGGCGTCTTCAAGCAAGAATTGGAGAAACGACTGAAGAAACTCAGACAATCAATTGTATTTTAGCAAATGCTAAACCAGTACCAGATATGTTAATTGGGGAACTTGAGTTTACGGTTAGAACATACAATGTTTTAGAGCGTGCTCAAATAAGAACTGTTAAGCAAATTACAGAGATGTCTTCTGAAGGCTGGACTAAAATAAAAAATCTTGGTAGAAAGTCTTATGAAGAAATAGCTGAAAAAATGCATGGACTTGGTTTAGAAATTGCACAATATGGTGAAAGTACAGAAGTATGTTAATCACAGTCATTTTGTCATATACAAAAGGCTTAGAAGCACCTTCCATTAGGGTGCTTCTTTTCAATATTATATAAATTTTAAAAATTTAATTGCAATTTATAAAAATTGTGATATACTTTAATAAATTGATTGATATTTGTATCAATCGTTAAAGGTGTGAAAAAAGTTGTAGATATCTACGCCATCTGCACCAGTCTGGATGTTTTTATGGGATTTAGCGTTCTATAAGAACATTTTTTATTTTGTGCTGATAATTTTACACTTATATTTTTCTATATTTGTTGGTATATCAGTCTTACATCTATTTTTTATATAAAAGTTACTCCCGTATTACATATAGGGAGTGTCGTGGCTGTCGCTTTGCGACACCACGTTTCTATATATTTACATACATTTTTGAATTTTCTAATGTAATATTTGATTTTTCCTTTTTATTCATATATAATGTCTAAAAATGTTAGATAGTATAAGAAATTGGAGAATATAGTTATGAACATAGAAAAAGCTTCCTAATATAATATAGATGAGATATGATATAATCAAAATACAGGATAGAAATTTAAAAATTAGAAAGATGAGGTAAAATTATATATGGCAATGTGGAATGCTTGGCGAGGTTGTAAAAAATGTAGTGATGGTTGTTTACATTGCTATATTCATAAAGGAGACTCAAAAAGAAATATAAATACTAATGAAATTATTAAGACAAAAGACTTTGAAAAACCAATACAAAAATTAAAAAATGGCAATTATAAAATGAAATCTGGAATTGTTTATTTATGTTTTTCTACGGACTTTCTTATTGAAGAAGCAGATGAGTGGAGAAATGAATGTTGGAGAATGATTAAAGAAAGACAGGATTGTACTTTTTTGTTTCTAACAAAAAGAATTGATAGATTTATGGAATGTATTCCAAGCGACTGGAAAGATGGATATAATAATGTAGTTGTATGTTGTACTGTTGAAAATCAAAAAAATGCGGATTATAAATTATCAATATTTAAAGATTTACCAATAAAACATAAATGTATAACAGCACAGCCATTATTAGAAAAAATACACATTGAAAAATATCTTGATAATATTGAACTAGTTGTGGTAGGTGGAGAATCGGATATAAATGCTAGAATATTTAATTATGACTGGGCATTAGATATTAGAGAACAATGTATAAGAAAAAATGTTAATTTTGAATTTAGACAATGTGGAACTTATACAATAAAAGATGGAAAAAAATATAAAATACAGACAAAAGATTTGTGTAAACAAGCGAAATTAGCAAATATTGATTATAAAAGTAATTATAAATCTTGAATGTTAATAAGCATTGCTTGTGGCAACGGACTATTCTTTATATAATAGTTTGTAAAGAAAGGAGTTGTTCTAAAAATGTTAAAAGAAAATATTAAACAATTAAGAAAATCAAAGGGACTTTCACAAGAAGAACTTGCTATCAAATTAAATGTGGTAAGACAAACAATTTCTAAATGGGAGCAAGGATTATCAGTTCCTGATTCGGAAATGTTAATTTCTATATCAAGAGTACTTGAAACTTCTGTAAGTACTTTACTTGGAGAAAATATTTCAGAGGCTAAAGTTGATGATTTAAAAGTAATTTCTGAAAAATTGGAGATAATAAATTTGCAACTTTCAGAAAAGAAAAATTTGAGGAGAAAAATAATTCATTGGCTATTAATTTCGTTATGTGCAATCACAATAATAATTTTCATCTTGTTATTCTTATTAAATAGTCCTTATTTTAATTGGGATTATAATAATCCCGAAAATGCTGTTTTAGGAGTTGCTTTTCATTCGTTTGAATGGCTATTTATTAGGATAGCACCAATTATCTTTATTGCATCAATCGTTGGAATTGCATTGACTAGAAAGAAAGTTTAAATATGGTAAACACAAAATTACAATTAAGTAGGGCAAGTAATTAAGTTGAAAATTACTTGCCCTTTGTGATATAATCAAAACACAAAGCAGAGTATTCAAAGACGAAAGGTTAATTATTGAAAAAATAGAAGATGCAGTTGTTAATACAAGTATTCCATATAGTTACGAAAGATCAAAATTTTGAGGTGATTTATAAATGAATAAAGAAATATTATTATCAAATATAGATAAAGTTCATACTACTGAAATGGGTATTGATAGGATTAAGAAAAATCTTAAATTAGATACTAATGATGTAGTTGAATATTGTAAAAACAAAGTTTTAGACAAGAATTGTAATATCTATAAGCAAGGAAAAAATTGGTATTGTGAAATTGATAATATAGTAATAACTATTAACTCTTATAGTTATACGATTATTACAGCACATATTAAGAGATAAATTATATGTCTACTGAAGGTGTAAGTATAGGACATGTTTTTGGAGATATTAGAAATAATGAATTAGATATAAGTTGCTCAGATGAGGGTTTATTAAAGTCAATAAAAATATA
This sequence comes from uncultured Clostridia bacterium, assembly GCA_948891265.1. Lineage (GTDB taxonomy): Bacteria > Bacillota > Clostridia > TANB77 > CAG-508 > CAG-269. The sequence continues at coordinate 60,902 of CAQUBD010000008.1, forward strand.
TTTAAAGAGTTTTAATCAGTTGTATAACTAATAGATAAAGTAATTGGAGGAACTAATGAATAATTATAAAGTTTTATTTAGCCTTAGAACATTAAAAAATATATTGTCTAATTTTGTAGATAGTTTTTTAGTATTATATTTTTTAGATATTTCGGATAGAAATATAGTACCACTAGGAACATATAAACTAGTTGCAATAATTGCTATATACAGTGTAATATTCTTAACAAGAAATTTTTCTAAATCTAAAAACAGAGCTAACTTAATGAGAATAGGAATTGTACTGGATTTTGTGTATTTTTTAACTATTATATTATTAAAAGACAAAGTTGTTAATTATATATATTTTGTTGGATTATTATATGGATTAGAAGAAGGCTTTTACTATTCTGTATATAATATACTTGAATCAGATGGAATTACAAATGAGGAAAGAGCAAAATTTGCTGGTACATATACAGCAATAGAATCTATTTTATCAATTATATTTCCGCTTATATTTGGAAGCTTAATATCTGCAACAGGCTTCTTAAAAAGTTTAACAGTTGTTTTTATAATAGTAATAGTAAGAATTATATTATCGTTTACATATAAAGATAATAATGTTCCTAAAAGCAATAAAACAAATATGAAAAAGTACTTTGAATTAACAAACAAAGATAAAAGATTTAAACAAATGTATAAGGTGGAATTTTTAAATGGTATTGTATATTCAGAAGCAGCCTTTTCGTATATAGTTACAATCTATATAATAAAAGTATTTTCAGATAGTTTTAGTTTAGGAGTTTTTACATCAATTTTTAGTGTAATTACTTTTATTATTGGAATTTTATTTGCAAAATTTATCAATAAAAAATACTATTCGTCTGCAATAAAAATATCTATAGTATTTACAATACTATCCTTATTTTTAATGATTTTTAGATGCAATGCAGTAACAATAATATTATTTAATTTATTCCAGACAATATCTAAAAAATTAAAGAACTTAATAACTGGAAATAATCAAGCTAATTTAAGCAATTATAGTAAAATTGCAAAAGAATATAAAACAGAATATTGGTTAGCTAATGAAACATCACTTGTAATAGGTAGAATAATAAGCAGTTGTGTATTTATATTATTGGCATACATTGATACAACAATAATGATAATTTTATATGCAGTATTCTTAATATTATTCGCAATCAATTCTATAAAACTACAAAAAATTATATTGGAGGAAAACTAAAATGAATATAAAAACCAGAACTTAAGGTATTGACATATTAATTTTTTAGAAATAAAATAGCAATATAAAAAAGAAATTCGAAATTTAAAAATTCGAATTTCTATAATTTAAGGAGGAATTAAAAATGGCATTGGTAACAACAAAAGAAATGTTTGAAAAATCAATGAAAGAAGGATATGCAATAGGAGCATTTAATGTAAATAATATGGAAATAATACAAGGAATTGTAGATGCAGCAGGGGAGACAAATTCACCAGTAATTTTACAAGTATCATCAAGTGCAATTAAATATGCAAGAATTAATTATTTAATGAAAATGGTACAAGCAGCTGTTGAAGAACACCCAAATATTCCAATAGCAATACATTTAGACCATGGACCAGACTTTGAAACAGCTAAAATGTGTATTGATAATGGATTTACATCTGTAATGATAGATGGTTCAAAATATGATTTTGAAGAAAATATAGCTTTAACAAAAAAGGTAGTTGATTATGCACATGAGCATGGAGTAACAGTGGAGGCTGAACTTGGAAAATTAGCAGGAATAGAAGACGAAGTAAATGTAGATGCTTCTGATGCAATGTATACAGACCCAGCGCAAGCAGAAGAATTTGTAAGAAGAACAGGATGTGATTCATTAGCAATTGCAATAGGAACGAGCCATGGTGCTTACAAATTTAAAGGAGAAGCAAAATTAAGATTTGATATTTTAAAAGAAATTAAAGAAAGAATACCAAATACACCAATAGTATTACATGGAGCTTCAACAGTAATACCAGAACTTGTAAATATGTGTAACAAATTTGGAGGAGATATTCCAGGAGCAAAAGGTGTACCTGATGAAATATTACATGAAGCAAGTATATCAGGAGTATCAAAGATAAATGTAGATACAGATTTAAGACTTGCAATGACAGCGGGAATTAGAAAAGTGTTTGCTGAAAATCCAAATGCTTTTGATCCTAGAAAATATTTAGGAGAAGCAAGAGAATTGATAAAAGAAACTGTAAAACATAAAATAGTAGATGTTTTTGGTTCAGAAAATAAAGCATAATTTTTTAAATAAAAAATAATTCTAAAAAAATAGAAACTTGAATGAATATAAATTATTAATATATATGTAAAAGGAGACGGTATGAACCATCTCCTTTTAAAATGTTATTTAATTAAGTAACCAAATTTCAGAGTCTGCATCAGAAGGCATTCTCCAATCTCCACGTGGAGAAAGTCCCACACTACCAACTTTTGGACCATTTGGAATAGCATCCCTTTTAAATTGATTATTGAAGAACCTTTTTACAAAACCATTATAGTACTTATTCAAATCTTCTTCAGTATATACATCTTTGAAAGCTTGATTCAATAAGAAAAATATTTTTTCTTTCGAAAAATGATTTCTTACAAAATGATATATACAAAAGTCGATTACTTCATAAGGCCCGACGGTAGTTTCAGTTTTCTGAACTACCTTTTTGCCATCGCTTGGTAATAATTCTGGACTTATAGGAGTGTCAATTATGTCTAGTAAAATCTTTTTAAGTCCATCATCAGAACAATTGAATCTGGCATACCATTCAATTAAGTATTTAACCAATGTTTTAGGAATAGAGCAGTTTACATTGTACATACTCATATGGTCACCATTATAAGTGCACCATCCTAAAGCAGCTTCTGATAAGTCCCCCGTTCCTACAACGATTCCATTATTCTTGTTTGCCATATCCATAAGTATCTTAGTACGTTCTCTAGCCTGAGAATTTTCATAAGTAATATCGTGATTATTAGGGTCCTGCTCAATATCTTTAAAATGCTGTGTGCAGGCATCACGAATTGGAATTTCAAGTAGAGTTATTCCTAATTTTTTAGAAAGTTCAACTGAATTATTAAAAGTTCTATCAGTCGTTCCAAAACCAGGCATTGTAATTCCAATAATCCCTGTATGGTCTAGTCCAAGCTTTGAAAATGCTTCATAGCATACAAGGAGTGCAAGAGTGGAATCTAATCCTCCAGATACACCAATTGTAACTTTGGAACTATGGATTGTTTTTAACCTTCTTGCAAGGCCAATTGCTTGCATTGAAATAATTTCTTTGCAAACTTTTCCACCTGTTTCATCCATGATATTAGGAATAAAAGGGTGAGAGTTAACAACTCTAGAAATGTCTTGAATAGGCTTTCCTGTATCTTGTTTAAAAGTTACTGTTACAAAAGTACGATTTAGTTCTCGCTTACTGTCACTAAATGTTGTATTAACTAATCTCTGATTTGAAATATAGTCTATATCAACATCAACAACTTTCATTTCTTCTTTTAAAGAAAGTGAATCTAAAGATGCTATTTCTTTGCCATTTTCAAAAACATATCCACTACCACTAAACACAAGATCTGAAGTGGATTCAGAAGAACTATTGGCAGATACATAAAGATAATCTGCAATTGTTCTTGATGATTGCCCTTTTATAAGTTCTTTACGATAATTTCCTTTTGCTACTAATTCATTACTTGCAGAAAGGTTAGCAATAATATTGGCACCTGCTAATGCAAGATATGAACTAGGGGGGATAGTAGCCCACAAATCCTGACAAATTTCAACACCAAGTTTATAACCAAGTGATGAAGAAAAAATAATATTACCAAAAGGTACTTTTTTTCCATCCCCAAAAATATCAATTTCTGTAAGTGAAAAATCAGTATATGGTGTAAACTGTCTTTTCTCATAGAACTCTCCAGAATTAGGGAGATACTGCTTTGGAACAACCCCAAGGACTTTACCACTTTGAATTGCTACTGCACAATTATACAAGGCGTCATTAACATTAATAGGGCATCCTACTAATATTAGTGGATCTGCATTTAAATATGAAGCTGTATAATAGCAGATATCTTCTACTGCTTCTAAAGAACTTTCTAAAAGATCAGACATACTAAAAAGGTCTTGGCAGCTATAGCCTGTTAATGATAATTCAGGCAATACTAAGATCTTTACCTTTTGTGACACAGCTTCGTCTATCAATTCCTTAATTTTTTTTACGTTGTGTTTGGGATTAGAAATTTGACCATTAATTGTTGCTATGGCACATTTTACAAATCCATAATTTTTCATATTGCTTTCCTCCTTTAAAAAAATCAAAATTGATTTGTTGCATAACATTTAATTTTGTTTTGATATCAAAACTTAAAGATAACAGTGTAACAAAATATGTGCATATTATAACATTTTTATAGATTTATGTCAAATAAAATACGGCAATCGCTTAAAAGTTATTTGGTCATACAGACCATACACTTTTTGATTTTAGCTTTAATAAATATAATTAATATACAGCTGACGCTTGATTGGAATGAGATTTAGAA
>CAQUBD010000009.1 GCA_948891265.1 uncultured Clostridia bacterium
AAATGAATAGAAATAGACAAGAAAAAGGTATAACTTTAATTGCGTTAGTAATAACGATAATAATACTTTTGATATTAGCAGGAATAAGTATAGCATCACTAATTGGGAATGATGGATTGATAAATAAGGCAAAAATGGCAAAGGAAAAATCAGAGAAAGCAAGTATAATTGAACAAATACAAACTGATATAATGGCAAAACAAGCGGAAAGTATGAGTACAGATTTATCTCAAGATGAGTTAAAAGAGATATTAAATAAGTATGTAGAGAAAGAAGAAGATATAAAATATGACGAAACAGATACAAGTAAAATTGCTAGTATAATAGCTAAAAATGGAAATTATGAAATATTGTTATCTGACGTATGGGATGGAAAGACAGCTATTAAGAAAGGTTCTTCAGGGAATAATACTGAAAATAATAATGCTGGACAAAACGCATCAAGTTCAGAGATTGCACAATTAAAAAGTGAGATTGAAAAATTGAATTCTATAGTAAATGAAATGAAAGAAGGTACAACAGGAAATAAAACATATTCGGTATTAGATAAAATATATCCAATAGGAAGTATTTATATGTCAGCAAATATATCAACAGTAGAGGAGATGGAAGAAAAAATAGGTGGTAAATGGGAAAGGTATGGAGAAGGAAGAACGATAGTTGGGTCTGGAACTGGATTAACAGCTGGGACGACTGGTGGTTCGCCAACTGCTACTTTAACAACTGCAAATATTCCAAGTCATACACATTCTATTCCTGCATTATCAGGAACAACGGATACTGATTCTATGTCTGGAGGAATGTGGGGGTTTTTCTCTGGAACTTGGAATCCTAATGGAATGATTTCGGTTACGAAGACAGATAAGCCAAGAACTCCATACTTTTATACAGCTACGACTGAGCCTAGTGCATCTTGGATGGAGATTTGGAATAGATGGTATTATTTCTCACATTCTCATAGCCATAATGTGACAACGTCGGAATCAACTTCGGGTTCAACACGGTTCAGGGAATTCATTTAGTGTTCAAAATCCATATATTGCCACATATATATATAAAAGAGTAGGATAATTAACAATAATAATGGTAATTATAATAGTAATAAAATAAGACCATATGGTTTTATTTTTTTTGAGAAAAAATTGTAAAGTTAAAGAAAATGTGCTAAAATAGAAAAGAAAATTAAAGATTGACTAATAATATATATAATTATAAAGCCAAATTTATATCAAGAAAGGACAGGATTAAAAATGTACAGAACAAAAACATGTGGAGAGTTAAATATATCAAATGAGAATGAAATAGTAGAGCTTGCAGGATGGATACAAAAAATAAGAAACCTAGGAGCAATGGTATTTATAGATTTAAGAGACCAATTTGGAATAACACAAATAGTTATAAATGATGAAGAAATACAAAAACGAGCAAAAGAACTTACAACAGAAAGTTGTATCCGCATATCTGGAAAAGTTGTGGAAAGAAGTAACAAAAATACAAAAATTCCAACAGGGGAAATAGAAGTAATCGCAAATGAGATAGACGTACTAGGAAAATGCAAAAACATACTTCCATTTGAAATAAATACAGACCAAGAAGTAAGAGAAGATTTAAGACTAGAATATAGATTTTTAGATTTAAGAAATGAAAAATTGCATAACAATATTTTACTTCGTTCAAAAATATTAAAAACATTAAGAGATAAAATGGATGAGCTAGGATTTGCAGAAATCCAAACGCCAATACTAGCAAACTCATCACCAGAAGGAGCAAGAGATTATCTAGTACCAAGCAGATTAAATCCAGGTGAATTTTATGCATTGCCACAAGCACCACAACAATTCAAACAACTATTAATGGTAGGTGGATTTGATAAATATTTCCAAATAGCACCATGCTTTAGAGATGAAGACCCAAGAGCAGATAGAGCTCCAGGAGAATTTTATCAATTAGACTTTGAAATGAGCTTTGCGACACAAGAAGATGTATTTAAAGTAATTGAAAATGTAGTACCATATACATTTGAGAAATTCACAAATTGGAAAGTTGATAAAGGGCCATTTATACGTATTCCATATAGAGAAGCAATGGAAAAATACGGAATAGATAAACCAGACTTAAGAAATCCACTTATAATACAAGATGTAACAAAATGTTTTGCAAATTCAGAATTTAAAGCATTTGAAGGAAAGACAATAAAAGCAATAATAGTACCAAATGGAGCAGAGCAAGGAAGAAAATTCTTTGACAAAATGGCAGAATATGCTACATCAGATGAAGTTGGAGCTAAAGGATTGGCATGGACAAAATATGAAGCAACTGGAGAAATTACAGGAGGAATAGCAAAATTTATTACAGAACAAATAAAAGAAGAATTAGAAAAAGAATATGGAATGGCTAAAAACTCAAGTGTATTCTTTATAGCAGATGAATTCTTAAAAGCACAAAAAATTGCAGGGCTAGTAAGAATAGAATTAGGAAAAAGACTAGAACTATTAGAAAAAGATGTATATAGATTTTGCTGGATAGTAGACTTCCCAATGTATGAACTATCAGACGAAGGAACAATAGACTTTAATCATAACCCATTCTCAATGCCACAAGGTGGAATGGAAGCACTAGAAAACAAAGAACCATTAGACATATTAGCATATCAATATGACTTAGTATGTAACGGATATGAAATGGCATCAGGAGCAGTAAGGAACCACAATCCAGAAATAATGGTAAAAGCATTTGAAATAGCAGGATATGAAGAAGAAGAAATAAAAAATAGATTTGGAGCATTATACAATGCATTCCAATATGGAACTCCACCACATGCAGGAGCAGCACCAGGAGTAGACAGAATGGTAATGCTAATAGAAGACTCACAAAACATAAGAGAAGTAATAGCATTCCCTAAAAACAAAAAAGCAAGAGACCTACTAATGAGAGCGCCATCAAAAGTTTCTGAACAACAACTAAAAGACGTACATATTAAGTTAGCCGTTAGCGAGAACGAATAGTTCGAGCTTTACGGCTAACTTATGCAAATTAGCGAAGCGAATTTGTAAACATTAAAATAAGCCGTTGACGAGAACGAATAGTTCGAGCTTTACGGATAACTTATGCAAATGAGCGAAGCGAATTTGTAAACATTATTAAATGCTATAATTTATACGCAAGGGGGAATAACAAATGGAATATAGATATAAGCCACAAGGTGTATGTTCTTATGAAATGATAATAGAAATAGAAGGAGATACAATAAAAAAAGTTATAATAGAGGGTGGATGTGCAGGAAATACAGTTGGGGTATCAAGATTAGTAGAAGGGATGAAAATTGAAGAAGCAATAAAAAGATTAAAAGGAATACCATGTGGAATGAAAGGAACATCATGTCCAGATCAATTAGCAACAGCATTAGAGAATATTATCAAAAATAATTAGAATAGGGTAGTTAATAAAAGGAAATAAGAAACAAATTCTTATTTCCTTTTAAGCTGAAAGAATAAAGTCTTTATTAGCTAGTAATAATTTCTTTATTAAATCAATCTGATTCTTAGATAAATGAGAGGTATCTTCCAAAGAATATAATTTTTTTATTAATATAGCGATATTTAAATCAGAATCTTCATTTGAGACCTGAACATTTTTATCATCAGATATACCAAGTATATAGTCTAAAGAAACACTAAAAACAGAAGCTATTTTAGTGATAACATCAAGACGTGGAATTCTTGCGCCTGTTAGATATCTACAAATAGTAACATTAGATGTACCAATTTCTTTTGCTAATTGAGTTTGAGTCATATTATTATCATCTAATAATACAGTTAACCTATAACTAAATTTTTCCACATTGAAATCCATAGAAACCTCCTATATCAAATATTATAGAACTATAACTAATGAGGTCTATAATATTTACCTAAGTTATAATAAATAAAATTAATTAACCAATTGGTAAAAGATAGAGATATATTATTAATAAAATGAATATATAACAGGAAAACAATAGCAAAATATAAATATAAAAACAACAAACTAAATATGAACTTATTTAAGAAAGTCATAAAAGTTTCTAAATTCATATCCCTGATTTTTTAAATAATAAATAGAATCCTTTAAAACATTATATGTTTTATTAACATCAGTAGTATCATGCATCAGGATTATTAGATTTCCCTTATTTTTAGAAGACTTCTTTAAATTATTAAGTAATTGGGTATTAGACGTCTTTTGCTCAGAATCTCTATTTAGACAATTCCAATCAACATAGTGATAATCTAAACTAGCTAGTACATCTAGAGATTGCTTTTTTTGCTTAGAATACATATGAGACATATAACCGATTAGGGAATCTAAAAATGTGTGAGCAATAGTTTTCTACACCAATAGCTTTTGAAATTTCTAAGTCTGTATTTAGAATTTCATTTTTAAAGCTGTTCATATCTTTATAGAGTAATTTGTTATTATGATTATAACCATGATTAGCGATATAGTGTCCTTCTTGATATTCTCGTTTTACTAATTCAGGGTATTCTTTGACATGTTTTCCAACAACGAAAAAAGTTGCTATAACATTTTCTTCTTTTAGAATATCTAATATTTTGTTAGTTGCTGTAATTGTAGGTCCATCATCGAATGTCAGATATGCTTTTTTTTCATCAGATTCTGTAATATAATCTAAAGAAAGACCAAAATCCTTACTAAATAATGAATTTTTACTTAATTCAATTGCAGAAGCAGAAGAAGGAAACGTCAAATAAGATGAAAATACGAAAAATAGGAAAAGAAATAAAAAAATAATAAAAAAATATAAAGAATATTGTTTTTTTATAAAAATAACTCGCATATGAACACCTCTATATAATAATATATTTAGGAATAAAAAAAATACTACTCTTTATTAAAGAATAGCATTTATAAATATATTATTTTATAGACAGAGACTCATCTTTTGTAATATAGCCATATTGAAGCATTGTATTTAAAACATGATATTGACGTTTTTTTGCTAAATCTGGATTTACAGTTGGAGCGTAAACGGAAGGAGCATTTGGAACACCTGCAAGCATAGAACTTTCATCTAAATTTAAATCTTTTGGAGATTTATTATAATATCCATAACTAGCATCATGAATTCCATAATATCCATCACCAAAATATGAAGTATTTACATATATTTCAAATATTTCTCTTTTAGTATAATTTTTTTCTAAATCATATGCAGCAAATATTTCAGCTATTTTTCTAACCCAAGATGTTTCCTGATTAAAAATAACATTTTTAGCAACTTGCTGAGTAATAGTACTACCACCTTCTTGAAGTTTGCCATTTTTAATATTTGTAAAAATAGCTCGTCCAATTGCTATAAAATCAACAGGCCCATGGTCATAGTATCTATGGTCTTCAACACTTATTACAGCATTCCTATAATATGAAGACATATCTTCAAATCTTACAAAATTTTCTTTACTTGTAATTTCATCAATTCTAGTAAGTAAAGGCTTTTCTTTTAAAGTTTTTGAATAATGAGAATGACCAATTAGAAATATTACTGAAGTAACTAGTAACATTAGGATAATAAGTGCAATAAATAATTTTTTTATAAATTTCATATGTAATAACCTTTCATTTGTATTTCAAATATATTATACAATAAAAAGAAAAAAAAGCAAATAAAGTATGACCAAATGATTTTTAAGCAATTGCTATACAAATAAAGAAATTATAAGTTTACAAATTGAAAGTATTATGTTAAAATTCTAAACAATAGAATATAAATATATTTTATTGTTAGTATGTTTTAAGAGGGAAGTAATATGTCTAATTTCAAGATATTAGAAGTTACAAAAGAAAATAAGAACGAATATTTAGATACAATAGCAGCACTAGAAGAAAAAGTATTGCAAGACATGGAGAATAAAGGAAAAATAGGACAATTATTTATCACAGGTAAAGAAGATATTGAACAATATGTAGAATCAGAGGATAACTCGGTAATAATTGCTATAAATGCAGAAAGAAGGCTAAGAGCAGCAGCGTATATTACACAAAATCAAAAAGCATTTACATATAATGATATAACAAAATATTTCAAATATGGAGAAGAATATAAAGAATATGTAAAAAGTTTATATAAAAATAGAGCAGAATATATAAAAAATATGTTGACTGCATATGATATAAAAATAAAAGCATATACATATGCAACAAATAAAATTTTAAAAGAATATCCACAATATAATACAATAATAGAATTTTTGGAAAATGAACTGAAAGACAAACAAAATAAATTTCATGAAAAAAGTATATTAAGAGAACTAATAAATAAATATATGTCAGAATATATAGAAGATAAATTACCACAATATAAAAAATTATATGAGCAATTTTATTGGATAAATGCAGAAGATATACAAATAGAAATGCAAAAGAATATAAATATGGATAATTTGAAAAATGGTACAGTAATAGAATATGAGAAATTTATAAATGGAGAAGAATCAAAAGAGCATACACAAATATTGCAACAAGGCAAGCTAAAAATATATCAAGAATGTAAAAATATGAAAAAATATTATACAGCAAATACAGAGAATTCAGTAGAAATTGATACATATATAACAGATCCAGAAAGTAGGCAAAATGGCTTAGCAAAAATATTAGTTTATGAAGGAATAAAGAAACATATAGAAAGACATTTTGAAAATCCTGATAATGACGAAATATTTCTATGTTCAACTTTGCATAAAAGTAATTTATCGTCTAAATATGTATCTGAATTCTTTGGACTAAAAGACACTATATTTGTAAATAGAAGACAAGGAAGAGATAGAGAAGTGCATATTTGCAAAATACAAAGAGAAGAGGCTTCCGAATATTTAGACTATATCTCAAAAAAAATAGCAGTATTATATGGATATAATCCAGACAAAAAAATGATAACGAAAGAAGAAAAGATAGAAATATTAAAAGAACAAATACAATACGAGAAAGAAGAAATACAAAGATTAAAAAGAAGCAAAAAAAGAAAAGGGAGAAAATTTAAGAGTATAAAAGGAATATTAAAAGGCAAAAGAAATAAAATTGATAAATTGAAAGATAGAATAAAAGAAGAAAAAAGAATACAATATGAGGAGGAAAACGGAAGATGAGACAAACAGAATATATATGGCCAATAGAACCTAAATATAAAGTTGCAGAACATGACAAATATGGAATAAGGAAAAATCATTATGTACTATTTAAAGAAAGACAACATTCAGGATTTGATATTACAGCAGATATTGGAACTGAAATTCATGCAATATCAAAAGGGATAGTATTGAAATCAGAATTTGATGGAACAACAACTGAAGGGTTTGATGCATTTAACGATGGTTATGGAAATAAAATAGAAGTGTTGGATGAAAGTGGAAAAAGAATAGTATATGCGCATTTAAGGCAATCATATGTAAATGAAGGAGAAGAGATAAAACAAGGAGATATAATAGGAATAACAGGATCAAGTGGAGGATCAAGAGTACCACATTTACATATAGAGATAAGAAAAACAAATACAGAAGAAACTGGATTAAAAAATACGATAGACCCATTAACAGTATTACCTAAAATAGAACTAGATAAATTAGAAAAAGAATTTACATTACAACCATATGAACAATTATGGAAAAAACTTGTTTCGGAAAATCCGTGGGATTTTACCCAAAAAGACATACCATATTCAGAAGATCCAGAATATATAAGATAGAAAGGGCTATAAAGTCCTTTTTGTCAAGTAAAAGTAATAAATTGGCATAAAAAAGAAAAAGCCTACTGCAAAATAAGTAGACTTTTTATAATTTCAGCGGTGAAGTAACTTATAATTAATAATTTTAACAGCATGAATATTAGGATACTTATTAGAGATTAGTTCTTCTATTGCTTTTATATAACTCATATATGGCCTATGGTAAGAAAGCTTAAAAGTAGTATTACCAAAAGAAACTAATCCGTTACAATCTTTGTAAGAATAGCTAGCAAAAAAATTATACATTTTTTACACCTCCTGAAAGGGAAAAGTAACTATAAATAGTTACACCATAAAGTTATTCTTGATATTATACCATAATATACATAATGTGTCAATAGAAAGATAAGACTGTTTTTAACTATAACTCTTAAGTTTAAATATAAATAAAAAAGCTAAAACTTAAAAAATATTTATAAATATTTACAAACAAAAATTTGCAAAAGTATTGACATTTTACATTTATATTTATATAATAGGCAAAGGAAATAGGAGAGAAATATAAAAATTAAAAAGTCAAGAAAGTAGGGTAAAAATGAAAGAACAATTTTTAGAATTATTAAGACAAGTCAAAAGAGAAGGAATAGAAGAATTAATAGAATTTATAGAAAAAACAGACTTCTTCAAAGCACCAGCAAGCACAAGATTTCATGGAGATTATGAAGGGGGATTAGTAGAACATAGCATTAAAGTATATGAGATCTTAAAACACAAAGTAGAAACAAATATAGAGCCATTAGAAATAAATCCTGAAACATTAATAATAGTACCATTATTACACGATCTATGCAAAGCAAATTTCTATAAAGTAGATTACAGAAATGCAAAAAATGCACTAGGAGTATGGGAGAAAGTACCATACTACACAATAGATGACACAATACCATATGGACATGGAGAAAAATCAGTAATGATGATAACAGAATATATGAAACTAACCCCTGAAGAAAAATATTCAATACGTTGGCATATGGGATACACAGAACCAAAAGAATTATATAACACAATAGGTGCAGCATATAAAAAATATCCATTAGCATTATTAATGCATGAAGCAGACTTAGAGGCAACATATTTTTATGATATATAAAATGTCCCATTGGGGACGTTTCCTTTTGGGACATTTTTGTCCCATTGGGGACACATCTTAAAAGAAGGGAAGAATAATTATGTTAGCATATGTAAAAGGTACATTAGAAATGAAAATGACAGGATATATAGTTATAGATGTAGGTGGATTAGGATATAAAATATTCATGTCAGATTCAGGAATAGAGAAGCTAGGAAATATAGGAGAAATCGTTAAAGTCCATACATATTATAAAGTAAGAGAAGATGATATAAGTATTTTTGGATTTAATACATTAGAAGAATTAAGAATGTTTGAGCTTTTAATATCTGTAAGTGGAGTAGGAGCAAAAACAGCACTAGCAATGCTTGCAGTATGTGAACCAACAGATTTTGCACTAGCAATAATTTCAGAAGATATAAAAGCATTAACACAAATACCAGGAATAGGAGCAAAATCAGCGCAAAGAATAATATTAGAACTAAAAGACAAAATAAAGAAAGAACAACAAATACAAGAATTAACATCAGCAACGAAGGCAATAAATGGAACAAAAACAAAATTAGAAGAAAGACTTGAAAGAGAAGAGCAAATTAGTGAAGCTATAGCAGCACTTCAAGTATTAGGATATAACAAAAAAGAAATTGAGAAAGCATTTGAAAAATTAGTAACAGAAGAAATGACAACAGAAGAATTGATAAGAAAAGGATTAACAATTTTAGGTAAATAAGGGAAGTTAAAATAATTATAAAAAGTTGTCAAAAGAGGGTGTCCCTACTTACAACTTTTGAGGAGAAAACATGAATAATAATGAACCATTAGCGTATAGAATGAGACCAAAAACACTAGAACAATATGTTGGGCAAGAACATGTACTAGGTGAAGGAAAGATCTTATATAGAACAATAAAAGCAGACAGATTATCAAGTATAATACTTTTTGGGCCACCTGGATGTGGAAAAACATCACTTGCAAAAGTAATAAGTGAAACAACTCAATATAAATTCTATAAAATAAATGCAGTAACAGCAGGAGTTTCAGACATAAAAAAGGTAGTTGAAGAGACTAAAAATTTTATGATAAATCCAAAAGGTAAAAGTATATTATTTATAGATGAAATTCACAGATTTAACAAATTACAACAAGATGCATTACTTCCATATGTAGAAAGTGGATTAATAATTTTAATAGGAGCGACAACAGAAAATCCATATTTTGAAGTTAATAAAGCTCTAATATCAAGGTCAATGGTAATAAAACTAGAACCATTAACAGATGAAAATATCTATAAGGTATTAAAAAATGCAATTGAAAGAAATGATGGATTGGGAGAATACAATATAAAAATAGAAGATGAAACATTAAAAAAACTTGCTCTAATATCAAATGGAGATGTAAGAACTGCTTTAAATGGTTTAGAAATAGCAGTACTTACAACAAGTATGGAAAGTGATGGTTATATACATATAACAGATGAAGTTATAAAAAATTGTGTGCAAACTAGAAAAGCAATATTTGATAAAAAAGGAGATACACACTATGATAATATAAGTGCATTCATAAAATCAATGAGAGGCTCAGATCCTGATGCAGTATTATTTTATTTAGCACGTGCGTTAAATGGTGGAGAAGATCCAATGTTTTTGGCAAGAAGAATTGTAATATGTGCAGCAGAAGATGTTGGGATGGCAAACCCTAATGCGCTAGTAGTAGCCAATTCTGCTATGCAAGCAGTGCATATGGTAGGAATGCCAGAAGCAAAATTAATATTAGCAGAAGCTGCTGTATATATAGCGGAATCTAAAAAATCAAATGCAACATATTTAGGAATAAATAGAGCTATAGAAGATGTAACAAATAAAGATACAGGAACAATTCCTATGCACATAAGGAATGCACCAGTACAAGGTATGGAAGAATTAGGATATGGAGAAGGATATTTATATCCACATGACTTTCCAGGACATTGGGTAGAACAACAATATTTGCCAGATAAAATGCTTGGAACAAAATATTATATAAAAGATGAAAATATTGAATAATATTTAACGTTTAAGTTTAAATATAGAATAAATTGAAACTTAAATAATAATATTATAAAAAGTTAAAAAATTTTCTTGTACTATA
Organism: uncultured Clostridia bacterium; assembly: GCA_948891265.1. GTDB lineage: Bacteria > Bacillota > Clostridia > TANB77 > CAG-508 > CAG-269. The sequence goes on from CAQUBD010000009.1 coordinate 10,974, forward strand.
AATAAAAATTATAAAAAATGGAAAACCTACTGATATAAAGTAGGTTTTTATTATGTTAAAAGTATTTAAAAGATATGTAGAACAAATTATTATAGGTTTTTTTGCAGGACTTATAAGTCGGATTTTTCTCTACAGGAGGAGGACTTATACTAGTACCAGGATTTATGTATTTATTGAAGATAGAATCTCAAAAAGCAAGAGGAACATCCGTATTTTGTATATTACCAATGGTAGTAACAAGTAGCTTCTTTTACTATAAAGGGAATCTTATAGACTGGAAAGTTTCTATACTATGTGGTATTGGTGGGGCAATTGGAGGATATATAGGAGCGAAACTTTTAAAAAAGTTACCAGAAAAAATATTAAAGATTGCATTTACTATATTTTTAATTTATGTATCACTAAAAATGTTACATAAATAAAAAAAAATAGGCTATTCTATAATAAAAGTGACATTTTGTAAAAAAAACACAAAAAATGATGAAAAGAGTATCATAATATATACAAGAAAAAAGGATGGTATGAATGGATAAGGATTTTTTAGAAAATAGTAAATGGAAAAATAAAAATACACAATATTTATTCGAATTACAAAAATTTTTAGATATAGCAGATAATATTAAGGATAAAAATTTAAGAAAGAAGATAATAAGTCAAATGATTAAATGTGATAGATGTTTGACAAATATTGCAGAAGAAATGTTTGAAATATTAAAAAGTAAAGAATTTAATAAGGTGGATAAGTAAGTGAAAGAGATAATTATAGGACTTGTTTCTGGTATTATAAGTGGGACAGGAATGGGCGGAGGAACAATACTAATATTCCTATTGACATTTATGTGTGGAATAGAGCAGCATATAGCTCAAGCAGTAAATTTAATATTTTTTATACCAACATCAATTGTAGCTATAATTGTTAATATAAAGAATAAGAATATAGATTTAAAATTAGCAACGATTATAACAATATTTGGAATATTAGGAGCAATAATAGGTGCCAATATATCAATTCATACAGATGTAAATAAATTGAGAAAAAGCTTTGGAGTATTTCTAGCAATAATTGCTATTCATGAAATATATACTATAATAAAAATGAATAAAAAACAAAAAAATAGGAAAACTAACTAAAAAATATTAGTTAGTTTTTTTACATTATAGTAATAATATGAAACATTAAGATTTTACAATATAAAATTAGAATAGCTTATATAAAAAAACGTCTAGTAATTAAAGAAAGGATGATATATATGAAATTTACAAAAGGTTTATTAATAGGAGGATTAATAACAACAGGATTAATAATGATGTACAATGACAAAAATATGACCAATAATAAAAAGATGATGAAAAAAGGAAAACAATTTGCGAAAAAAATGGGAATAATATAAAAAGGTGAAAGCTATTAAAAGTGTAAAAATACTTTTAATAGCTTATTACATTAGAAGAATGTTTATTTTCTAATTATTTTTCACAGCATTCATCTTTACATTCTTCACATTTATCTTCTTTGTGACAAGGTTTTTCACAATCGATAAAACAATCACATTTATCACATTTTTCACCTTTTAGGCATTTACCTTCATGATGACATTTAGCACATACTTTTATTTTTTTAGTAGTATTTGCCCAAATTTGAATTGCATAATGTCTGTCTGGACAAAGAGGTCCGAATACGAATTCTCCTTCTTTATCTGTGAAAGTATGACCAATAGGTCTTCTTTCTTCTTTACCACATTCATATACAATTTCAGTTAATTTAACAACAGCATTACAAACTGGCTCTTTAAAACAATTTTTAATAACTCCATAAATAACATCTCTGTTATCTTCTGGTAATGTTATATCTAAATCAAATTGTTTTCCACCTGCTATAACACCATCAACATCTAATACTGGACAAAAAGGTTTTTTACAATCCATTTCCATAATATATACTTCCTTTCATTTTATTTGATTTTCTCAAACATAATGCTTGATTAATATATAATATGTAGAAGAAGTCAAAAATTGATAGTTTTTTGCAATTTTTTACAAAATATGCTATAATATAAATAAGTTATTAGTATAGAATTTGGTTGGCTAATATAGCAACCTTAAAGAAAAAGGAGAAGACAGTATGAGAAAAAATATTTTTACAACATTAAAGTGGATTGCAATTATTATGGCTATAGTAACATTCGTTTCTCTGGTTATGGGAAAAGCGATAGTAATGATTGTAGCAGGAGCGATTTGCTTTGGAGCATTTTGCTTTTACATGGATTTTAAGGAGGAATCCGATGAAGACCGCTGATGCGGTCTTTTTTTTTCATTTCATTCCTCGGTTCAATACGAGTTCTAAAAAGACCCTCTCCAATCACATTCGTCATTTCATTCAAAATGAATATAAATTTATAGAGATTTCCCGTGAACATTTTTCACTTATTTCAAAAGAATTTATAAACATAAAGGACTACAAATAATTATAAAATAATTATTTGTATACTAGCACTGTAACGAACAAGTTCTAACAGTGCCAGCAATTCGATACTTTCTAAATATTATGTATAAAAATTTTTATAGAATAGTAGATAATATAAAAAATGTCGAGTAGTAAGTTTGAATACGAATAAAAAAACGAAAATTAAAAAATGTATAAATTACCACTCTTTAGCAAACAATAAAACAAAAATTGAAGTTTGCAAGGAGTGGAATTTTTTTGAAAGAGAATAGAAAACTAAAAATAACAGGGACAATGCTAGAAAAAAGTCAGTTAGAAAAACATTTAGAAAAAATAGCATCAAGCCACAATATAATACCAAAATCACAAAAAGACACATATCCAATACCACAAATGCTAGATAATTTTAAAACAATAGAGGAAGTATATAATTTATTAAATGAACACTTAAAAATAGGAATAAATATACATCCAGCAGGAGAGTGGCTACTTGATAATTTCTATATAATAGAAGAAACAGTAAAACAAATTCAAAAAGAGATGCCATTGAGTAAATATATTAATTTTGTAGGAATAGCAAATGGAGAGTATAAAGGATTTGCAAGAATCTATGTATTAGCATCAGAGATAGTAGCATATACAGACAATAAAATTATAGAAGAAAATTTAGAACATTATTTAGAAAGTTATCAAAGTAAAAAGACTTTAAGTATGGAAGAAATATGGAATATTTCAATATTTATACAGATAGCAATAATAGAAAATATAACAGAAATATGTGCTAAAATATATAGTAGTCAAATTCAAAAATGTAAAGCAGAGAATATAGCAGAAAGATTAATCGAAAATAAGGAAAAATCAGATATTAAAATTAAGAATAATAATAGAAGAATAGAAAAAGAGATGTTTCAAGATATGAGATATCCTTTTATAGAGTATATGTCATATATTTTAAAAAGATATGGAAAAAAGGCTAATGCATACCTGAATATATTAGAAGAAGTAATAGAAAAATTAGGAACAACAGTATCAGATGTGATAAAAAAGGAACATTTTGAAATTGCTAATCAGAAAGTATTAATGGGAAATAGTATAACAAGTATTAAAGAAATACAAAGAATAAATTTTTTAGAAATATTTGAGAAAATAAATGGAGTAGAAGAAATATTAAAAAAAGATCCAACAGAAATTTATAGCAAAATGGATTATAAAACAAAAGAATACTATAGAGGGAAAATAAAAGAAATAAGTAAGAAAACAAAGATTTCTGAGATTTATATAGCAAGAAAAATGTTAGAGCTAGCACAGGAAAATTTTGAAAAAGAAGGAAAATGTAAAGAGTCTCATATAGGGTATTATTTAATAGATAAAGGAATAAATAAACTATATGAAAGATTAGAATATTCATCAAGAAAAGAGGAAACAGAGCAAAATAGAACAAAAATATATATATTGTCGGTTTCGATATTTAGTATAGTATTATCAATATTTTTTAGTTATCTAGTAAATATACAAGTTAGAAATACATTAATAGCTATAATAAGTTTTGTACTATTTATAGTACCGTCAAGTGAGATTATAATTCAAATAATTCAATATATTTTAAATAAAATAGTAAAACCTAAATTAATACCTAAAATGGATTTTTCAAATGGATTAGATAAAGAGAATTCATGTATAGTAGTAATTCCAACAATATTAAAAAATGAACAAAAAGTAGTTGAAATGATGGAAAATTTAGAAAGGTATTATTTGGCAAATAAATCAGAAAATTTGTATTTTGCTTTATTAGGTGACTGTTCTCAAAGTATTATTAAAGAAGAAAAGTTTGATGAAGAAATATGTAAAGAAGGAAGAAAACAAGCTCGAATATTAAATGAAAAATACCAGAATAATAAATTTCCTATATTTAACTTTATATATAGAAATAGAGAATGGAATGAAAAGGAGAGTTCTTATTTAGGATGGGAACGAAAAAGAGGATTATTAAATCAATTTAATGAATATATTTTGAAAGAAAAAAATCTTTTTAGAGTTAATACCATACAGGAATATTTAGATAATATAAATGCTCAAAATAATGAGCAAGCAAAGCAAATATTAAAGAGTATAAAATATGTAATAACTCTGGATGCTGATACAGATTTAATATTAAATTCAGCAACAGAATTAGTAGGAGCAATGGCACATATTTTAAATAAGCCTAAAATAGATAGAGAAAAAAATATAGTAGTAGAAGGATATGGAATAATGCAACCAAGAGTAGGAATTAATTTAGATATTAGTTATAAAACATTATTCACAAAAATATTTGCAGGTGCAGGAGGCATTGATAGTTATACAAATGCAATTTCTGACATATATCAAGATAATTTTAAAGAAGGAATTTTTACAGGAAAAGGAATATATGATTTAAAGATATTTTCAAAAGTAATGGAAAATGCTATACCTGAAAATACTGTTTTAAGTCATGATTTATTAGAAGGATGTTATTTAAGATGTGGATTAGTTTCAGATGTAATGCTTATGGATGGATACCCAACAAAATATACAAGTTTTGTAAATAGACTTGCAAGATGGATTAGAGGAGATTGGCAAATAATTAGATGGTTAAGTTTCAAAAGCCCATTAAATTTATTATCGAAATACAAAATATTTGATAATTTAAGAAGAAGTATATTTGAGCTTTCAATATTAATAGCACTAATTTTTGTAAGTGTAATCAAATTTACCTATAATGTTAATATGTCAGGGATAGCGATATTGCTAGTGTTAATAGTAATAGTACCATATATATTGGAATTATTAAGCTATTTAATATCAAAAAGAGAAGGGGAAACAAAACAGAAGACATTCACACCTAAAATATCTGGAGTAAAAGGAATATTTTTGAGAGCTATAATTTCTATTCGGATGTATACCAAATAAAGCATATATGTGTCTAAAGTCAATATCAAAGACAATATACAGATTAACGATTTCACATAGTAACTTACTTGAATGGACAACATCAGAAGAAGCAGAGAAAATGGCAAAAACAGATTTATTATCATACTATAAAAACATGTTAATAAATGTTATATCAGCGATAATATCAATTATTATATATACACAAGATAAAAGCATATTAGCAATTTTATTAGGAATTTTATGGATTATAACTCCTTTTATAATGTGGTATATAAGTAGAGAAACTGTACAAAAGGAAAATATAGAGATACTAGATAGTAAAGAGAAAGATTATATTTTAGAAGTTGGAAAAAATACATGGAAATTTTTTGAAAAATATTTAAACGAAGATAATAATTATTTAATTCCAGATAATTATCAGGAAGGAAGAAAAAATAAGATTGTAAAAAGAACTTCTTCTACAAATATAGGATTATCAATGTTAGCAGTAATATCTGCATATGATTTAGGATATATTGAATATGAAAAAACAACAAACTTATTAAAAAATATAATTTATACAACTGAAAGTTTGCAGAAGTGGAATGGACATTTATATAATTGGTATAATACAGAGACAAAAGAACCTTTAATTCCTAGGTATGTTTCTACTGTAGATAGTGGAAATTTTGTTGGGTATTTGTATGTTGTAAAAGCATGGCTAACAGAACAGAAGTCGGAAATTGAAAGTTTCACATCTGAAATACAAAATCTAATATCAAGCCTATTACAAATTGTTGACAAATTAATAGAGAATACAGACTTTTCACATCTATACAATAAACAACAAAGATTATTTTCTATAGGATTTAATATAGAAGAAAATAAATTAACAAACTCATATTATGATTTATTAGCATCAGAAGCAAGACAAGCAAGTTTAATTGCAATAGCAAAAAAAGATGTGCCAGCAAAGCATTGGAATTCATTAAGTAGAACTTTAACAATGTTAGGAAAATACAAAGGATTAATATCTTGGTCAGGGACAGCATTTGAATATTTGATGCCAAATATTAATATACCAAAATATAAAGGAAGTTTATTAGATGAATCATGTAAATTTTTAGTTACTAGCCAAATAGAATATGCAAAAAAATTACAGATACCATGGGGGATATCTGAAGCAGCATTTAATTTAAAAGATTTAAATTCAAACTATCAATATAAGGCATTTGGGATACCATGGCTTGGGCTAAAAAGGGGACTTGCAGATGAAATGGTAGTTGCTCCATATGGAAGTATTTTAGCAATAACAGATTATCCAAAAGAGGTATATCAAAACATAAAAAGGTTAGAAGAATATGGAATGTATGGAAAATATGGATTTTATGAATCTATAGATTTTACACCAGAAAGAGTTAAAGCTGGAGAAAAAGCATGTATTGTAAAAACGTATATGGCACATCATCAGAGTTTAATCTTATTATCTATTAATAATTTATTTAATAATAATATATTACAGAAGAGATTTATAAGAAATCCAGAAATAAATGCTGTAAATATATTGTTACAAGAAAGAATGCCTGAAACAGCTATCATAACGAAAGAAAATAAAGAGAAGATAGGAAAATTAAAATATGTAGATTATGAAGATTATATTAAAGATACCTATAAAAAAATTGATGAAAGGTTAATTAGAGGAAATGTAATATCAAATGGATATTATTCTATAGCAATGAATCAAAAAGGAGAAGGAGTAAGTATATATAAGAATAAATTTATAAATAGATTTAAAAATACAAATGACTATCCTCAAGGAATATTTTTTAATATAAAAAATATAAAAACAAAAAAAATATGGAGTTCTAAATATAATAATGGCAAGTATCAAATAAGTTTTATGCCAGACAAAATAGAACAGGAAATATTAGAAGATAATATAAAAACAAAAATAGAAACAATAGTAGTACCAGATGAACCTGTTGAAATTAGAAAAGTAACATTAGAAAATTTAGGAAATGAAGAAGAGATAATAGAAATTACTTCACATTTTGAACCTGTACTATCAAGAAAAGAACAAGATTATGCACATCCAGCTTTTAATAATCTATTTCTAATATTTGACTATGATGAAGAAACAAATAGTATAGTGGTAAGAAGAAAAAAAAGGGGAGAGAATGAAGAAGAATTATATATGTGTACAACATTATCGACCAATAGTGAGACAATTGGTGATATTGAGTACGAAATTGATGAGGAAAAGTTTGTAGGAAGAGGAAATATAGGAATTCCACAAATGGTCAAAAATTCAAATCCACTTTCTAAAAAGATTGGCTTAGTAACAGAATCAGTAGTTGCAATAAAAAAGACAATCAGATTAGAGCCAAAACAAAAAGCAAGAATCAACTTATTAATATCTGTAGAGGAAACTAAGGAAAGGGCAATTAAAAATATTAAAAAATATAGGATAGAAGAAAATGTGAAAAAAGCATTTGAATTATCAAAGGCGAATAATGAAGCTCAAACCAGATATTTAAGAATAAAAGGAAAGCAAATAAGAAATTATCAAAAAATACTATCTTATATGATATTCGACAATCCAAGTAAAAAAGCGACTTTAGAAAAGATATCAAAAAGAAAATATGAACAAAGTGAACTTTGGAAATATGGAATTTCTGGAGATATACCAATTATATTAGTAAAAATAAAAGATTTAAACGAATCATATATAGTAAAAGAAGTTCTAAAAGCATATGAATTTATAAGAACAAAAAACTTTGAAGTAGAACTTGTAATAATAGATGAAGAAAAACATAGTTATGAAAATTATGTGAAAGAAGAAATAGAAGGACTGATACTAAACAGCCAATTATCATATTTAAAAAATATAAGAGGAGGAATTTTTGAAATATCTAAAAGTGAAATAAGCAAAGAAGATTTAGAATTACTACAATTTTTTGCAAGTATAATAATTGATTCAAATAAAGGTGGATTGGAAAATGCACTTAAAGATTTAGAAGAGGAATATCTTGAAAAATATAAAAGTGTAGGAAATGAAGTAGAAAATACTTCAATAGAAACAGAAAACATGGAAAATTTAGATATTTTAGAAAATTCAGAAAAGTTGAAATATTATAATGAATATGGAGCATTTTCAGAGGATGGAAAGGAATATTGGATAAAAACAAATAAAGAGAATAGATTGCCAACAGTTTGGTCACATATTTTGGCAAATGAGAAGTTTGGAACATTAGTTACAGAAAGTATGGGTGGATATACATGGTATAAAAATAGTAGGTTAAATAGAATAACAACATGGGAAAATTATGCAACCTTTGATATGCCATCTGAAATAATATATTTAAAAGATTTAGAAACAAAAAAAGCTTGGTCTCTAGGGTTAAATCCTATGCCAGACAACAAAAACTATAATGTAGTATATGGCTTTGGATATGCAAAATATATCCACAAGAGTGATGGGATAGAACAGGAGCTAGAAATATTTGTACCAAAGGAAGATAGTGTAAAAGTTCAAATTTTAAGATTAAAAAATATGAATTTGTGTAGAAAAAAATTAAAAATATTGTATTATGCAAAACCTGTTTTAGGTGAAGATGAATTAAAAGCAAATGGATATATTGATTTGAAATATGACCAAAATAATAATATAATATGTGCACAGAATTTATATAGTAATGATTTTAAAGAACAGATTATCTACGTATCAAATAGTGAGAGAATACAAAGCTATACTGGAGATAAGAATTTCTTTTTAGGATCTGGAAACATGGCAAATCCTGAAGCAATAAAAAAATCAACTCTTAATAATGAAAATAGTTTAGGAAAGATACCATGTATAGCATACCAAATTGAGGTAGAAATAGAAAGTTTGTCTGAAAAAGAAATAGTATTTACGATGGGGGCAGAAGAATCAATTATAGATAGTAAAAATGTAGCTTATAAATACAGTAAGATTCAAAATTGTAGACAAGAATTAGAAACAGTAAAAAATTACTGGAAAAACTTATTAGGAAAAGTACAAGTTTATACTCCACTTGAGTCATTAAACATAATTTTAAATGGTTGGTGTGTATATCAAATTATACAAAGTAGATTACAAGGAAAAACAGGATTTTATCAATCAGGAGGAGCATATGGATTTAGAGATCAACTTCAAGACACTTTAGGATTAAAATATTTAGAACCGCAATTTTTAAAAAATCAGATTATAAAGCATAGTAAGCACCAATTTCTGGAAGGAGATGTAGAACACTGGTGGCACGAAGAAAATGGGAGAGGAATAAGAACAAAATTCTCAGATGACCTATTATGGCTTGTATATTTAACTTGTGAATATATAGAATTTACAGGAGACTTAGAAATATTAAAACAAAAAGTACCATATTTAGTAGGAGAGATTTTAAAGGAAGATGAAGATGAAAAATACGATAAATTTGAATTTACTAAAGAAGAGGGAAGTATTTATGAGCATTGTATAAAAGCAATTGAGAGAAGCCTAAACTTTGGAATAAATGGACTACCGAAGATAGGAAGTGGAGACTGGAATGATGGATTTAGTAATGTTGGACCAAAAGGAAAAGGGGAGAGTGTATGGCTTGGATTTTTCTTATATAATGTCTTAGATAGATTTACTAGAATTATAAGAGAATTAGAAAATAATGTTTCGGCATCTGAATTCCAACTTCTGACCTCCAATATAGAAAAATATGAAAGAATAATGCAACAACTAAAAAGAGCACTTAATACAAGTGGTTGGGATGGAAGATGGTTTAAAAGAGCTTTTATGGATGATGGAAATATACTTGGAAGTATGGAAAATGATGAATGTAGAATTGATAGTATTGCACAAAGTTGGAGTATAATTTCAAATGCAGGTGATAATGATAAAAAATATATATCAATGGAAAGTTTAGAAAATCATTTAATAGATAGAGAAAATGGAATAATCAAATTACTTGATCCTCCTTTCGAAAAGGGAAAGTTAAATCCAGGCTATATAAAAGCATATTTGCCAGGAGTAAGAGAAAATGGTGGACAATATACACATGCTTCAACATGGACAATAATTGCTGAATCAATTCTTGGTTTTGGTGACAAAGCAACGGAATTATATAGAATGATAAATCCAATAGAACATGCAAGAACAAAGGATGCGAGTAACAAATATAAAGTTGAACCATATGTTATACCAGCAGATATATATGGAGCAAGTAATTTAGCAGGACGTGGTGGATGGACATGGTATACAGGGTCAGCTAGTTGGTACTATAAAGCAGGAATTGAATATATTTTAGGACTTAAAATTAGAAATGAAATTATGAGTATAGAGCCATGTATTCCAAAAGAATGGAAAGAATATAATATTAAATATAAATGGAAGGATAGTTTTTATAATATTATCGTTAAAAATCCTAATGGAAAAAGTTGTGGAGTAGAAAAAGTATTATTAAATGGAGAAAAAGTTGAAAATGCTATAAGACTCCAAAATAAGGGCGTTTATAATATTGAAATTAATATGTAAAGATATAGTAATCTCACAAAAAGTAAAATATATTGACTAAATATTAATAAAAATAAAAGAAAAATAGCGTTAAGACTTGTACAATTAAAAAAAGTATGATATAAATATACTATGAAAATAAAGCTATAAGAAAGGCGGAATTTTTGTGGAAGAAAATTTAGAAAAAGAAGTAAGAAAAGTATTGGTAGTTGATGATGAACAAGCAATTATAGATGTACTAGTATATAATTTAAAAAAAGAAGGATATGAGACACTAGAAGCAAATGATGGAATAACGGCTGTAAATATTGCATTAGAACAAAAGCCAGATTTAATGCTGTTGGATATAATGTTGCCAAAATTAGATGGATTATCAGTTTGTAAGAGAGTAAAAAATCATCTAAATATACCAATATTAATGTTAACTGCAAAAGATGCTGAAATAGATAAAATAGTTGGACTTGAATTAGGGGCAGACGATTATATTACTAAACCATTTAGTGTAAGAGAATTAATGGCAAGAGTAAAAGCAAATTTAAGAAAGAACGAAATGGCAAGTATAAATAAAGAAATAGTTCAAGATGTTTCAGAAATGAATAAGAAAGAGAATGTAATAAAAGTAGATGATTTACAATTAGATTTAGATAGATTTGAAGTAAGAGTGCGAGGAGAAGTGATAGACCTAACAATAAGAGAATTTGAGGTATTAAAATTCTTAGCAGCACAACCAGGACAAGTAGTAACAAGAGAGACTTTACTTGAAAAAGTATGGGGATATGAGTATTATGGGGACATTAGAACAGTTGATGTTACTGTAAGAAGAATAAGAGAAAAAATAGAAAAAGATACTTCAAATCCAAAAATATTGATTACTAAAAGAGGAGTAGGTTATTATATAGCAACAAAAAAATAGAAAGAATGTCTTTCTATTTTTTGTTGTATTCATATAATAGGAAAGTCATACTTTCCTATTATATAAAACTTAATTGTACAGAAATTTTCTAATGAAAATTTCGCACATGAACAAATTTACGGAAAGCTTTGCTATTTATAATTTATTGCTAATTAAAATTTATAGTTCTAAATAACATACTACAAATTTATTAGCTTTCCGATTTGTTCATACTTTCTAAATATTATTTATAAAAATTTTTATATAATAGTAGTTAATATAAAAAATGTCGAATCTTAAGTTTGAATATGAATAAAAAATAAAACCTAAAACAATAAATTACTTGAAAAATTTGTAAAAAAGTATATAATATAATAGAAGGAGAAGAAAATGAATTTAGAAAAATTAGAAAGTAATATAGGATACAAATTCAAAAATATAGAACTATTAAAAAATGCGTTAACACATACATCATACGCATATGAAAATAATGTTGCAAGTAATGAAAAATTAGAGTTTTTAGGTGATAGCATATTAGAATTTGTATCAAGTGAATATATGTATAATAAATATACAAACTTAAAAGAAGGAGAAATGACTAAAGTTAGAGCAACAGTAGTATGTGAAAAAAGTCTATATAAAGTGGCAATTTTGCATAATTTTAGTGATTTCTTGTATTTAGGAAAGTCAGAAGTAAAAAGTGGTGGAAATAAAAGACCAGCTATACTTGCTGATAGTGTTGAAGCAGTAATTGCAGCTATATATATAGATGGCGGACTAGAACCAGCTAAGAAGTTTATAGTAGAAAATTTAAAGAATGAAATAGAAATTGCTACAAAACATGTTGGAGAAAAAGATTATAAAACTGTTTTACAAGAAGAACTACAAAAAAATGGTGATGTAAAAATAGAATATAAAATAATAAAAGAATATGGACCAGATCATGATAAAACTTTTGAAGCAGAAGTGGCTTTAAATGGAAAAATACTTGCAAAAGGAAAAGGAAAAAGCAAAAAAGAAGCTGAAATGCAAGCAGCTAAAAAAGCACTTGAAACTTCTATATAATAAATATAACTAACTTTTAAGTGATAAAAATAAATAAAGAATGGAGAAAGCTATGAGAAAAGAATATATAATTCCAGTATTTGTACCACATTTAGGATGCCCAAATGATTGCATATTCTGTAATCAAAAATCTATAAGTGGGCAAAGAAAGAGTATAACAAAAGAAGAAGCTAAAAAAACAATTGAATACTTTCTTAATAATATAAAAGATAAAGATGCTAAAAAAGAAATAGCTTTTTTTGGAGGAAGCTTTACAGGAATTGAAGTTGAAAAACAAGAAGAATTATTACAAATAGCTTATGAATATATAGAAAAAGGACAAGTAGATAGTATAAGAATTTCAACAAGGCCAGATTATATAAATAAAGAAATTTTAAAAAGATTAAAAAAATATAAAGTAAAAACAATAGAATTAGGAGTTCAATCAGCAAATGATTATATTTTAGGAAGAGCAAATAGAGGACATACATTTGAAGATGTAAAAAAAGCATCAAAATTGATAAGATGGTATGGATTTAATTTAGGACATCAAATGATGGTTGGATTGCCAGAAAGTAATAGAATAGATGAAATAAATACTGCAAAAGCTCTAATAAAATTAAAACCTAAAATGGTAAGAATATATCCTGTTTTAGTAATTAAAGGAACTAAGTTAGAAAAAGAATATAATGAAGGTGTTTATGAACCATTACCATTAGTACAAGCAATAGAGACATGTAAGCAATTAGTAAGAATGTTTGCAGATAAAAAAATAGAAGTAATACGAGTAGGACTTCAAAATACAGATGAAATAAGTAATCCTGAAGAGAAACAAAGCGAAGTTGTAGCAGGTCCATTTCATCCAGCTTTTAGACAACTAGTTGAATCTGGAATGTGGTATGATGCTATAGTTGAGAAAATTAAAAAATTAAATGTAAAGGTAAAAGAAGTTGAAGTAACTGTAAATCCAATAGATATTAATAATGTAATTGGACATAAGAGAGAGAATGTATTGAAATTAAAGGATACATATGAAGTAGATTTGATTGTTAAGCAAGATGATAATGTGAAACAGGGGAAATCTAAGGTTGAAGTTACAAAGACTTATGAAGATTTTTTAAATGAAAATAAGCAAATAAAAGAAAAAGTTGAAAAATAATAATAAAACCACCTAAAATTACCATAATAGTAATAAAGGTGGTTTTGAATTGCTTTTAAAACACTATACTATTACACTTCACAGTTCTAAGTTATAAGTGTCCTGCAACAGGTAAAAGTTTTAAAATACATTCAATCCTTCCCAAAGATGCTGTAACAAAGCTAGCGCTTTTAACAGCATAAAAAATTAAATAGGAGACTTATTATGATTATAAAAAATAATTCAATAAAAACAATAACTATAGAGACATTAGAAACAATAGTAGGTGCTTTTATAATGGCAATAGCAACATCACTATTTTTATTACCAAATCAATTATCATCAGGTGGCTTTTCAGGTATTGCAACAATATTTTATTATTTTTTGAAGATACCAATGGGAACAACGATATTAGCATTTAATATACCATTTTTTTTATTTGCATGGTATAAATTAGGAAAAACATTTGTAATGAAATCAGTGATAGGCACAACGACTTTTTCTATTTCAATAGATATGTTAGATAAACTTACACCATTAACACAAGACAGATTTTTGGCATGTATTTATGGTGGAATAATAATAGGATTAGGAACAGCAATAATATTAAAAGCAAATTCATCAACAGGGGGATCAGATTTAATAAGTATGCTTGTAAGAGAGTATAATCCTAATATAAGGACAAGTAATGTCATAATAATAGTAGATACAATAATAGTAGGATTAAATGTGCTATTTTTTAAAGAAGTTGAAATAGGGTTATATTCAGCAATTGCAATTTATTTAATGGGAAAAATGATAGATATTGTTTTTGAAGGAGTATATTTTACAAAATTAGTAATTATAATATCGAATAAAAGTCAAGAAATATCGCAAGAAATTGGAGAGAAAATTAGAAAAGGAACAACTGGTTTATTTGGAAAAGGTATGTATACAAATGAGCATAAAACAATATTAATGTGTGCTGCATCTAGGGGAGATGTTTCAAGAGTGAAACAGGTTGCAAAAAAAATAGACCCTAAAAGTTTTATAATTATTGCAAATGCAAGAGAAGTTGTAGGGTTGGGGTTTAAAAAATAGAAGTGTGACAAAAGGGGCGTCCCTTTTTGTCACACTTTTTACTATTTTAATACAAAAGACTGATAAACAGTATAATTCTATAATATAATATCAGGAAATAAATCATATACATTAAAACCAAGTTGTTCATCAATATATTGTTTTAATTTATATGTTTCTTTTACATGATATTGAGTGTTTTCGTAAGCACCTTTTCTAATTATTAAATCTATAAGTCTTTTATCTACTGTCATTACCTGAAATCTACACATTAAATCACATAAATTTATTATTTTTTCGTATATTGTATATTTGTGATTTTTAATAAAATTCACTCTAAATGGAATGGGATCAGGAAATCCGCCAGCTGTACAATTTATATCATTGTTTAGATATGAATGTGTTAAACAAATGTTAGCATATTCTTCATCATAGCCTAAATTTTTTATATAGTTATAACCAACTATATCATGTTCTTTGCCGTCTCCATTTAGTTTTCCAATATCATGTATGTAGCCAAGAGTTTTTGCTTTATCAACATCTAAATTTAAATTTTCTGCAATTTTTCCTGCTGAATTACCTACACAAATTGAATGAGTAATCCAAGAGTCATAAGGTATTTTTCCTTTTAAATCTTGTATCATTTTTAATGCTTGATTTGATGTTAATTTCATATTTTATTCTCCTTATTTTGAAAGTCTATTTTTAAATTTAAGTATATAGTACAAATTATAGAACATATTATTAGTACAAAAAGTATATTCAAATTACCAAGATTTTGAGTAAACCCAACTAAAAATAATAAAGTCATATATCCTAAAATTCTACCAATATTTAAAAATAATTCTCTAAAAGTAAAATATTCTGTATTGAATTTTGTTTTAAAAGGTTCTTTGTTTGAATAATCAAATAAATTTACTTCTGTAACTTTTAAAATGATATTCATAAATATGTAATAACTGATATCATATAAAATGACAGTTATTAGATTTATTTTATAGAAAATCAATAAAAAACTTATTAAAATAGCGATTAATGAATATGACATTAGCTTTCTTTTATGATTATTTTTATAAAATTTTCCAAATAAGAACATTGAAATTATAGTAAATAATGAAAATAGTGATGTCCAACTACCAAGTTCAAATTCATTAGTACTTTGATATATTATAAGTAGTGAAACTACTAAACTCATTACACCATATCTATTAATTCCTTTAAAAAATTCAATAGCATACAATTTTTTTAAAGTAGAGTCTTTACTAAAGATTTTATAAAATTCTTTTAGATTTACTTTACTATTTTGTATATTTGTATTTTTTATTTTAAAACTTAAAATCAATTTCAAGATAGAAAATACAAATATTAAAATTGCTGCAACTTGATAAGATTCAAATGTTATATAAGCTCCTAAGAATATTGGAACAATTAAACTTATTATTTCTGTTGCTACTGAAGCAAAACCTATATATCTACTTCTTTCATTATTAGATATGTTTTCAGATTCTATCATATTATAAGGAAAACCAGTTGTAGCTGTAGAAATTCCATACATTATACCTATAATATAAACATAATTAATAATTTTTTCACCTAATATCATAATCATAAAAATATATAATGCTTTTATAAATGTTCCAAATCTATATAATTTTACTTTATCTTTGCATTTTATAATATTTACTACTAAAAAAGCTCCGATTGTTGCAAATAGCCATCCGATTATATTATAAATAGATAAATATAAAATGTTTTGTTCTGATATTTTATAAAAGTATGCTGCTAAGAAAGTGTCCAGAAAAATGCTTATTATTTTCCCAATAGCTTGATCACAAATTAAAACTTTTGCAGCACATGATAATTTGTTTTTATTTTTATTTTGGAAATTTGAAATATATTTGTAAATTTCTTCCCAATTATAAACTCTTGTAATATTATTCGTATTCTTATTGTATGGAGTGTCCATAATTAGGGCTTTTGTTTCAGTTTTATCAACTTCTTTACAGATTCTTGAAGAGTCATCTATCATAATATCAATTTTATTATCTATGCATATATCAGCCTTTTCTTTTGAATTATAAGCATTTGTTAATATTAATTTATCATAAGGGATATTATATTTCTCTAGCCAATCAACAGTCATTTGATAAGGGTTAGAATATTCTCCATTATTTCTTCCAGTTATAATATAAATTTCATGTCCATCTTGTTTTAATTGGTTTATATAATGTACTGAATCATTAATTGGCTTAAATTTTTCAGCAAATTTTTCTATGTTTTTGGTATAAAAGTCTTTTTCTTCTTCTTCAGACCAATCAAACATACCATTTCTAAAGTAAACATTTTTGTTTATAATTCCAGTGTTTCTCAATTCTTTGTCATGATTTATGTATTCATTTAATAATGTATAATCAAAATTTGAAATTACATTATCTATATCAATTCCTATTTTCATTATTTGCTCCTAATTTTTTATTTATAACAAAAAAATATTATCATAATAGATTTATATTTTCAACAAATTTGGACATTTAAGTTTTAATTTTTAAAAGTTATAATATATATAAAGTTATACTATATCATAAAATTCAGTTCTTTGCTGGTCAAACTAATCATATAAAATTGTTTAGTAAACTTTCAAAAAAAGAATAGTTAATCTAGCTTATCTGTATAAATAGGAGTTCTCCCAACTGCGCATCACTGCATTTTATGATATAGTATAACTTAATATAAATACAAAATCGAAACTTAAAATTTGGATCAGAAAAATAGACTTTATTATATAAATTATGATATAATTAGTATGAAATTGTTATAAAGGAATAGTGATTATGAAAGAACAAAAATATATATTAAAAAATCAAAAATCATTTGAATTAAAAGACATATTTGAATGTGGGCAATGCTTCAGATGGAATGAAGAAGAGAATGGAAGTTATACAGGAGTTATTAAAAACTCAATTATAAATGTAAAAAAAGAAGACGAAAATATTATTTTTACAGGGAAAAGTGAAGGTGAGCTAAAAGAACTAGTAGAATATTATTTTGATTTAAACACAAATTATGAAGATATAAAAGAAAAATTATCAAATATAGATGAATATTTAAAAACAAGTGTACAATATGGAAAAGGAATAAGAATATTAAATCAAGATTTATGGGAAACAATAATATCATTTATAATATCTGCAAATAATAACATTCCAAGAATAAAAGGAATAATAGAAAGACTATCAAAAAAATATGGAAATGAGATTGAATGGAATGGAACAAAATATTATACATTTCCAACACCAGAACAATTAAAAGATGTAACAGTTCAAGAATATAGAAGCCTAGGTTTGGGATTTAGAGATATAAGATTATATGAAACAACAAAAATGATATTAAACAAAGAAGTCGATTTAGAAAAATTAAGGAAAAATCCAAATACACAGGAAGTAAGAGATGAATTATTAAGACTTTCGGGAGTAGGTCCTAAGGTTGCTGATTGTATACTTTTATTTTCAGATTTAAAAAGATTTGATGTATTTCCAATAGATGTGTGGGTTAGAAGAGTAATGAATGATTTATATATAAAGGAAGCTGATGAAGCAAAAGTAAGTAAAGCAAAAATAGAAAAAATAGCTGATGAGAAATTTGGAAGTATAAAGGGATTGGCTCAACAGTATTTATTTTACTGGAGAAGAGAGAACTGATGTCCCATTGGGGACGTTTCCTTTTGGGACATTTTTGTCCCATTGGGGACACATCTTATAATAGAAAATAAAAAGTTTGTTGACATTTTTCGACATTCTTTTTATTTTTTATTGCAAAAGTAACTTTTTATAATATATAATATTTTAAAAGGGGAGATGAATAATGTTTGGATTAAGGACAGATGGGAGAAAATTAAAAACAATAGGACCATTTTTTAGAGTTATACCACATGTTATGAAAGAAAGAAGTGATTCACATGTGTATTATACTCAAGATTTGCCAATAAAAACATTAGATGAATATATTGCGAAAAAAGAACAAGAAGGTATTAGAATGTCATATATGAATATTATATATGCAGCATTAGTTAGACTATTAGCAGAGAAGCCAGCTTTAAATAGATTTGTGGTTGATGGAAGAACTTATGCAAGACATGGAATTACAATTTCACTTGCTATAAAAAAGGAAATGACAGAAGAAATAGAAGAAACAACTTTAAAAATTCCTTTTACAGGTGCTGAAAATATATTTGAAATAAAAGAAAAATTGGATAGTGCTATTGAAAAAAATAAAGATTTAAATACACAAAATAGTACAGATAAACTTGCAAAACTTTTGTCATTTGTACCAAACTCATTATTTAAATTAATAATAAATATTTTGATGTTTTTAGATAAACATGGTATGATGCCTAAAGCTATAATTAATGCAAGTCCATTCCATACAAGTGCATTTTTAACAAATGTAGGATCACTTGGAATAGATGCAATTTATCATCATATATATAATTTTGGTACAACAGGTGTATTTTTGGCAATGGGTAAAAAGAAGAAAAGCTATGTGTATGAAGATGATAATATTACACAAGAGAAAACTATATCACTTGCTTGGGTTGCTGATGAAAGAATATGTGATGGTTTTTATTATGCTACAGCTTTAAAGGCTTTTTATAAATATATGAGAAAACCAGAGTTGCTAGAGAAAAATATAATTCCACAAGAAGATATAAGATGAGAGATATATTGCAATTTATAGATCAAAAAATAATTAAAATTATGAGAATGTAAAAAAACAAAAAATCATTGAATTTACATGTGTATTTTCAATGATTTTTATATTATAGGAAACTTGCTAACATAAATCAATAGTTTTGTGAAAAAATATTTTTATTAAATTTATTGCATGACAAAAAACTCTCTAACGAGAGTATAAATTATGTAAATTACTATATAATGTTACTTATAAGCTTCTTTGACTTTACCATAATAAATACGTAAGAATTTGTTTAGACCAGCTATTTTGCATACTTTTGCAGGTTTGCCTTCTAATTCTTTTTTTATAATAAAATCATGTACAATAGTATCTTTGGTATTAGAATGTTCCTTAATAGAACGCATAATCTCATAACCACATTTTCTAAGATGCTTATTACCGTCGTTTGGTTATGTGTCGTTCAGTAGCATAAAAGTTTCCTGATTGATAAGGAGGAGTATCAATACCAGCATAAGCAATAAGAGAATTAGCACTATCAAATCTACGAATATCACCTATTTCAGCAATTAGTCTTGAACGAGTTTTTCTGCCAACACCAGTCATAGAACTTACAATTTTAAATTCTGGTAGGGTACTTGCAATTTCGTCCATTTGTGTTAAAATATTTTCAGTGGCTTCTTCAAGACCACGAATGGTATCTATACAAGCTTTAACAATAAGTTTGGTAGATGAATTTTGAGGTCGTGCTGATAATATATTTTGAGACAATGAATATAGATAAGTGGATATTCTTGCACTCGTACGCACGCCTCTTTTTTGCGCTAATTTATCAATAATATTAAAGAAAGATTTTTCAGTATGTTTTAAGACTAAAGAAGGATGATAAAATTTTTCTAAAATATCTAACATAAGGAAAAGTTGATTTTTATCTTCGTTAAAGCATGAAGAAAACTCTGGAAATGTAATATCAATTAAGTTAGTGAGTTGTATTTTTGATTTTGTTTTTAAAGCAGTAAATTGATCATATTGTCTAGATAAAAAAAGAAGTTCTTGATAGTTTTGGGAAGACATTGAAAAAGGCTTTAAAGAATACCATTTTTCAAAGCAATATTTAGCTAATTTTAGAGAATCTAAATTATCGGTTTTAGCTTTTCTCAAATAAACATCAAAGTATTTCTTTAATAAAAATGCATTTTCGACACAAACAAAATAATCATTTTCAAGTAATTTTGTAAGAAGTGGAAGATGATAAATACCAGTGCTTTCCATAACTATTTTAATTTCAGATTTATCAACATCTTTCAAAGTATTTTTAAAGTATTCAAAACCTTCTTGAGAATGATTAATTGTAAAAGGTTTATTAAAGACTTCTCCATCCTTAATAATAGCAATAGTGCTTTTTGATTTTGATATATCGATACCAACGGCGAACATAATAATCCCTACTTTCTATAAATTTTTTTGATTGGTTCCAACTACTAGACATTTTTCAGTTTGGCTCTTTACACGAATGTACAATAAATGTAATTCAACTTGCTTAATCGAAAATAATGACTAGTGTTGGGAAACACTTTCCTATACGAGAGCAAAGTCTCTAAGTTCTCTACGTTTCCCAATCAACTATATAATAAAAGAAAAAAGTATAGAAATCAATAAATGATTATCTATACTTATATGGTACCAAAGTTCTATTTATGTATAAATATTTAATTATATCTTCCATAAACTTTCCTATAATATAAATACATTCCACAGAAAAATTCCTGAGCAATTTTTCGCGGGCGAACAAAGACGCGGACTTTGCAATGTTTAAAACAGAAACAATGTTATTAATGTCCGCTTTTGTTCTTTTTATAATTTACAATAATATGACCTTTTTAAAGCACCATTTATTTTTTATTCCTACAAGTTTCACAATTGCAATCATCATAATATAGTGAGTATAAAATGATACCAAGAAAAATTAAAAATAATAGTATTCCAATAATAATCCATATTATAATCGGATTATTATCTTCTTCCCATTGTGCATATAAAGTCAAATTGCCTTCTGATGCTGTAAAGCTATCTCCTGGTTGATAGGAAGTTCCTGTTCCATCAGGGCTAGTATTCCATTTTACAAAATTATAGCCATCTCTTGTTGGAATTTGATTTGGAATTGTAACTGTATCACCTGGTGCATAACTAATATCTTCTGGCAAATTTTCTACAGGATCTGTTGTATTTGGGTCAAAATCTAAATTATTTTGATTTTGAATCCATTGAGCATAAAGTGTTAATCCATTGTCTGGGATTAATATGGTTTGCCCAGGACTATAAGCAGTTCCAGTGCCATTTGCTTCTGAATTCCAACCAGAAAAAGTATAGCCATTTCTTATTGGAATTTGTTCTGAAATAGTAGCCATTTCTCCAGGAATATAAGATTCAGATGGAGGTAAATTTTCTACCACATCAGTCGTATTAGCATCATATGTTAAATCAACACGATTTTGAATCCATTGAGCATACAAAACACTATCTTGATCAAACCCAACAAACATGTCATCTGGTCCATATTGTGTTCCAGAACCATCTGAATAAGTGTTCCAGCCATTAAATGTATAACCTGTTCGAATTGGTGTCTGTTGTGGAATTGTAATAATTTCTCCAACTGCATAAGTTATACTTGGTGGCAAATTTTCTACAGGGTCACTTGTATTTGCAACAAAAGTTAGAACATAAGAAGCATCTGTGGTTGTTTCTGCGTATGAAGTAATTGGGATTATGAATAATGCTATTAACAAGAATATAAATCCTGCTTTTTTTAAAAGTTTCATTTTTTCACCTTCTTAAATTTTCATTATATTACATATTATGAGCGAATTAGACAAATTGTTATTTGTGTTTTGTATTGTTAAAAATAAAATGCTTGAAATAAGTAATAGAAAGTTTACTACAAAATATATCATTCTGTCATATATTATAATAGGGGGTGAAAAAATTGAATTGCTGTGAAAGAAAATCTAATATATGCTATCTTGCTATTATAGCTAGTCTAATTTCGTTATTATTAATATGGAATCTTGTATTAACAATAATAGTAGCAAATAACAACAATAACAATGATACTACTGATAATTGCGAATGTTATTGTGTAGAACAAATGACAAATATTATTGAGCAAATTAGAACATTATATCCAGATAGTCAACTATTTATTACATTAGATGGTGGAGATGCTGTAATAGGTACACCAGGAGAGATAACACTTGGACCAAATGGAAAATCTGGTATATTTGAGCTGATAACTTCACAAGGCGATATAAGGCAACTTATATCAATTTGCAGTATAGATACAATTACAATAAATAGTGCCACATATAATGAAGCAATTACGTATTTGCCAGAACTAAATCCATTACCAACAGATTGCTGCGCAGATTGTACAGATACTATTCGTGATGTATTACCTGTAGGAACTGAGGGAGTAAGTATAGTAACAAATGATCAACTAACATCTCAAGGAAATGTTATAGTAAATGAATCAGGAATGATTGTCCTTGAAAATACTGAAAGAAACAATATTACTTTTGTATCACCTTGTAGAATAGATGTTATTTATTTACCAAACTAAATTATATTGTAATGATATTGGGACTAAGGCCTTAGTTTTAGTGCTTTATGATAATAAATTAAAATATAAAAAGGAGACAGTTCAATTACTATCTCCTTTTGAAATATAGAAATCTTTAAATATATTTGCTAATTCTTGTGGAGTTTCTTTAAAATCATCCTTAATCCAATAATAATAAAGATTATATAAGCCACCAGAAATGAAAGCATAATGATATGTTTCATCAAAATTTTTAGCTTTTGCTAAAAATATTCTATCAAATTCATCTTTTAAATAGTGAATCATATCAGATTTGTATAATAAAATGCCGATATCTTTATAGCTTTCAAGATGAGTAAACAGTCTAATAATATAATCTGTAAAATTATTCGGAGTATATATTATTTTGCTTGTTTTTATAAAATTATCTGTAATAGTATCTAAGTAATACTTTATAATATCATCTTTATTTTTGAAATGACGATAAATTGTAATATGTGATAAACCTGCTTTATCAGTAATATTTTTATTAGTTATAGAAGAAAAATTTTTCTTTTTCATCAAAGAAATTAAACTCTCTGCTATAGCTTTTTTTGTTTCTTCAATTCTTGTATCCATTGTTATAAAACCTCGATTTTTCTAACACTTTTTTAAAATGTATTGTAGTTTTTTATGATGTTTTGTATAATACTTTTGTTAGAAATATAACATATATTTTATAAATAAGTCAAGGAGGTCAAAATATGTTTGATAAAAAAAGGATAATAATTCTTGTTATTATTGCAACTGTTGGAATTATTTTAGGGCGTTTAGCAGTTCGAGCATTTATGAATATGCTATTAGGTGGCACATTATTTGGAGGTAATATACTATGAGAGAGAAGAAAAGAGGAAAAGGAATGTTTATATTTATATGTATATTAGTATTTTTATTTTCAGTTGGAATTGGTGTATATTCAAAAATGAAAATTCAGCCATCATGGGCAAAAAAATATTCAGTTAAGTGGAGTGATGATTTAGGAACACTCCATAAAGACATTAGCTATGGAGAAGGGGAAGCAAATAAATTTGATTTATATTTACCAAAAGACAATTCAAAAGAGAATTATGGCTTAGTTGTTTATCTTCATGCAGGGGGATTTACAGCAGGAGATAAATCAGGAGATGTAGAAATGCTTTCTTGGTTATGTTCAAAAGGCTATGTAGCTTGTGGTATCAATTATACATTAAGAAATGAAACAAATGAAAAATCAGTTTTATCACAATCAAATGAAATAAAACAAGCTATCCCAGTTGTTATAGAAAAAGCAAAAGAATATGGATATAATATAAATGAAATGGGAATAGCAGGAGGTTCAGCAGGTCATTGTTTAGCGATGATTTATGCTTATAGAGATAGCAAAGAAGCACCTGTACCAGTAAAATTATTATTTGGAGCAGTTGGACCTTCAAGTTTTTATGCAGAAGATTGGGATGTTTATGGTTTTGATAGAGATACAGACGAAGCAAGAAAAGGTGCAGCTGGACTATTAGGAGTTATGGGTGGAGTAGAATTAACTGCAGAAATGATTAAAGATGGCTCTTATATAGAAAAACTAAAACCTATATCAGCAGTAATGTGGATAGATGAAAATACAGTTCCAAGTGTAGTAGCTTATGGAAAATATGATAAAGTTCAACCTTTTAAAGGTTCACAAAGGTTATTAGAAACATATAAAAAATATAATGTGGATTATAAATATTTTGAATTATCACATTCAGGACATGGATTACAAAATGATAATAAATTTTATCAAGAGTGGATAGAAACAGTAGAAGAATACTTAAATAAATATATGCCAGTTAAATAAGGAAAAAGGTAATAGTATGAAGAAAATGTTAAAAATAATTGGAATAATAATTTTAATACCTATTGTATTAGTTATCGCACTTTTAGTCATAATATCATTTATACCAATGACACCAAATAACTATACGAAAGAAGTAAAAACAGGTGGAGATATTGAGACTAAATACTTAGCAATAGGAGATTATAAAGTTAAGAAAATAAAAAAGGAAGGCTCAGAAATAACAAAAAAATATTATATTTACTATCCAGAAGAATTAAAGAATAGAGATAAAAAATATCCAGTAGTAGTCATATTAAATGGTACAGGAGTTTTACCAAAAAAATATAAAGCATTGTTTAAACATTTAGCTTCTTGGGGATTTGTGGTTATTGGTAATGATGATGGTAGCACAGGATTTGGCAAGTCTGCTGATGAAACAATGGATTTAATTATATCTGAAAATAGCAATAGTAATAGTATTTTTTATGGTAAATTAGATTTAGACAACATAGGAATAACAGGGCATTCACAAGGTGGAGCAGGAGTATTTACAGCAATTTCTATTATGGAACATAAGGACAAATACAAAACAGCAGTAGCTTTATCTCCAACACACGAAGAAACAGCACATCAATTTGGTTGGAAATATGATTTAAGTAAAATAAATATACCAATATTGATGATGGCAGGAACTAGTGGAGAATTTGAAACGCAAGCAGTATACCTATTGAAAAAATGATTGAAATGTATAATAAAATACCATCATTAAAGGCAATGGCAAGAAGAATTGGAGCAGAACATGGACAAATGTTATATTCAGCAGATGGATATGTAACAGCTTGGTTTATGTGGCAATTACAAGGAGATGAAGAAGCCAGAAAAGCATTTAATGGAGATAATCCAGAGATAAGAAATAATAAATTATATCAAGATGTTCAGTTATCAGTCGAATAGTAAAACAAAAATTCTTTTTGACTAATAGAAGAAGCAAGTCAGGTGATTTGCTTCTTTTTAAAATTTATAATATAATCATTTCAAAAAATTACAATTCGAAAGGAGATTAATTTATGGATAGAAAATTAAAAATAGTAATAGACAATTGTCCACAAAATCATAGATGCCCAGCTGTAAATGTATGTCCAGTTGGAGCATTAAGTCAAAAAGACTTTGAAGCACCTAAAATAGATTATGATAAGTGCATAAGATGTGGAAAATGTTCAAATTTTTGCCCTAAAAAAGCATTAGTATTAGAATAAAAAGTACATAACGGAGAAAAACAAATATGAAAAAAGAAGACAAAACAAAGCTAGAACAATTATTCAAAGAAATAAAACAAGGAAACAACCAAAATATTGAAGAACTTTATAAGAGATATAATAAAATAGTATATGGGATAGCATTTAGTATATTAAAAAACAAAGAAGATTCAGAAGATATAGTACAAATAGTATTTTCAAAATTATATACTATAGATAAAAGTAAATTACCAAAAGAAAAAGCAGGAACATGGTTATATAAAGTAACAAAAAATGAAGCAATATCTTTATTAAGAAAGAAACATGATAATGAGAATTTAGACAATATATATAATTATGAAAATCAAAATAATGAAATAAATGAATTTATTGATAAAGAGCATTATAATAAATTGATAAATAAATTAGGGAAAAAAGAACAAGAAATAGTATCTCTAAAAATACTATCAAATTTAACTTTTCAAGAAATATCCCAAATGTTAGGAGAACCAGAAAGTACTATAAAATGGAGATATTATAAAGCGATTTATACATTAAAAATAACATTAAGTAATTTAGGAATGTTTATAATAACTTTTGTATTAGGAATATTAACATTAAAAAAACAAAAAAAAGAAGCTCCAATTACTAAAGAAGATGAATACACTGACAATATCGGCAATCAAGTTGAGACAACACCAGATGAACCAATATATAGAGAAGAACAAAAAATAAACTCAATTGTAGAAGATACGGAAAATACTATAGAAAATGTTGTTATAGAAGATACTATTAGTAATACTACAAATTATGTAAGTATTGGAATATTTAGCATTTCAGCTATATTTTTAATATTAACAATAATTTTTTCAATATTTTTAACAAAATACCAACTAAATACAAGAAAAAAATCATCTAAATAGTAGAAAGGAAAAAAGGTGAGTTTATGAAAAAGAAAAATATTGTAATTATAGCAATAATTGTATTATTGGTAATATTGTTATTTCCAATTCGAATGAATTTAAAAGATGGCGGGAGTGTAAAATATAAAGCTTTATTATATACGATAACTGACTATCACAAGTTAGAGAAAAATGGAACATATATTGATGGT
Source organism: uncultured Clostridia bacterium (assembly GCA_948891265.1). GTDB lineage: Bacteria > Bacillota > Clostridia > TANB77 > CAG-508 > CAG-269. The sequence goes on from CAQUBD010000009.1 coordinate 38,418, forward strand.
ATAGGGATTGAAATATTAGGAGTAGAAATTATTAATACTACTGATGAAAAAGAAGAAGCAAACACAAATATAGAAGAAAGAATAAAACTAAAAGATTTAAAAATAACAGCTAAAAATATAGATACTACTAAATTAGTTAAATTTAATGATGTTTTATATGGGAAATCTAATGCTCTTATAGATTATGACTGCAATTTGGACAAAACCATAGGGAAAATTAATTTATTAATAGGCGAAGAATATATGCCTGAATTAAATGGAGAAACTAATAATAAAGATTTATTAAATTGTGATGTATTAGAAGCTAATGGAAAAATAATGGTATTAAATGTTGATAATACAGCAGTTTTATTTGAAGCAATAGATAAAGAAAATATAAAAAAGACCAATGGAGAAAGTTTGAAAAATATAGAAAATACTGAATATAGTAGCTTTGTAGGCACAGTACTAGAAGAAACAACAAAATATATGATAGTTGAGCCAAATGAAGATGAACAAGAAAGAAAATCATCAGATAAAATACAAATAAATTATGAAACAGATCATATTGATTATTTGTATGGTGTAGGAAGAAAAGTAATTATCTATTATACAGGAGTAATATTGGAAAGTTATCCAGCAAAAATATATACAAACAATATATCAATAGATGGATATAAAGATTTTGAAATTACAGTAAAAGAAAATAAAAATGTTGGCAAAAAGAAAGTGTTAAACAATAAGGATTTAGCTGCTGATGGGCGAGATTTTAATTTGTATTATTATGGATTAGATGAAGTAAATGTAAAGGTAAATAATGAAAATATGTCATTAGAACAAGCTTTAAGAAGTGGAAAAATAACATTAAGTGGAATAGAACAAAAGGCAAATGAAGATTTTCCAAATGCTATATCTTATGATGATGGCGGAAGTATGGAGTATCATTATAAGGATTATACTATTATAAAGATACATAAGTTAGATGGAAATAGAGATATATACATAGGTAATGCAAACATGAAACTTAATGATTTACAATTATAAAACTAATAATTTAATGCAATATGCTTCTCTTGGAATTATAGTTGCTTTTATTTTAATTATGGTATTAAAGATAGTGAAAACTAATCATTGAGATTAGTTTTTTTGCTGTATTTAGATAATAAAAATATTAAAAAGTGCTATAAAAAAGTAATTATTTTTATTAATACCTTCAATAGCAGGGTCAATTTCAAACTCTTCGATTTCTCACATAGAAGATTGTTATCGGGTTTGAAGCCTAACGCAGGTCTTAGGGAACGTTCAGGCTATTAATAAAAATCATTACTTTTTTATAGCGTCTTTTAGAATTTATATAAGATTTAATATTTCCTAGTAACTTTTTGTTTATACTATTTAGAAAAAAATCTAAATAGCTATTGACAGTATGATTATAAAATAGTATAATCTATTTAGATAAATATCTAAATACTAAAACAGGAGTGATTAAAATGGGAATGTCAGAAACATTAAAAGCAATTAGTGATCCTGTAAGAAGAGAGATACTTGAATTATTAAAAGATGGAAGAAAAACAGCAGGAGAAATATCAAGTAGATTTAATTTAACAGGAGCAACAGTATCATATCATTTATCAAACTTAAAAAAAGCAAATCTTATAACTGAAACAAAACAAAAAAACTTTATATTTTATGAATTAAATAGTTCTGTATTTGAAGATGTTTTAGTGTGGATTTATAAGTTAGGGGGAAATAAAAATGGAAAAGAAAAGTAAAAGAACATTAATTTTAAGTGTACTTACATGTTTATTGCCAATATTATTAGGTATTGCTTTTTATAGCAAATTACCAGAGCAAATGCCAATTCATTTTACAATAAATGATGTGCCAGATAACTATGCACCAAAAAAATTTGCATTATTTGGAATACCAGTAATTATGGCAATTGTTCAAGCAATATGTATTATATTTACATCAAAAGTAAATAAGATGAAAAATAATGAAAAGCCCAAAATCTTAAAGATAATGGAATGGTTTATTCCAATTCTTACAGTATTAATATATATTATTATGGTGGAAGTCCCTTTAGGAAGTGATGTTTATGTTGGAAAAAGTGTATGTTTAATTTTAGGAATTTTATTTATAATAATAGGAAATTATTTACCTAAAATGAGTTATGAAGTTGGTAAAGTAACTTTTCATCCAGCACCAAAAAGTGAAAAATCATTTAGAAAAATGAGTAGATTTATGGGATATTCATTTATTGCAGTGGGAATAATTTTACTTATTATGATTATATGGGCATAAAATTGAAACTTTTTTAAGTTTTACTTGTCTATTATATTGAAAGCAGGTAAAAAATGGAGAAAGATTTAGATAAAAAATTATATAATGATTATTTAGATGGGCAAAAGGAAGCTTTTGAGTTTTTATATAACAAATATAAACAAAGAATTCAATATTTCATTTTTAACATTATAAAAGACTATCAAAAAGCTGAAGACATTACACAGGAAGCATTTATATATGTTATGCAAAATCCAATAAAAGAAAACATATCATTCAAATATTATATTTATATGATAGCAAAAAGTAGAGCAATAAATTATATAAATGTAGAAAAAAGAAGGACTGAGATAACAGAAGACTACATATATAATTCACTAGAAACAACTGAAAAAGATGTGTTAGATTTTATAATGAAAGAAGAAACAAAAAAGGAAATCATTGAAGCAATAGACTTACTTGATGAGAAATATAAAAATGCAATATATCTAGCAAAAATCGAAGAATTATCATATGAAGAAACTTCAAAGATACTAGGCGAAACTCTCCAAAATACAAAAAATCTAATACATAGAGGCAAAAAACAATTAAGAAAAATCCTGCTAAAGAAAGGATTTGATGATATGAATAAAGTTTCAAAAATATTTGTAATAATTATTTGTACAGTAGTTGCACTATCAGGAATAGCTTATGGAGCAACACTTATTTATAACAATTATATAAAAAATAATACTAATCATAAAGTAACAATGAACCCAACTTATCAAAGTACTATTTCCGAAAACACAATAAACAATTTATGGGTAGGGACTTTGGACTTAGCTTGGAAAGATTTACAAGAAAAAATCGGATTGAGTAAAATAGAAATAAAAGGTGGAACACCACAAATTGCAAGAAATCTTAATGAAAGTACATTTTCAAAAGAGATGTTAGATCCAAATGATTATAAAATAAATGTAGAAAGAACAGTTACAGATGGCTATAAAATTGATGCAACACTTAATAAAGAATTAAACTTTTTAGAAGTATTTGACAATTTTAGTAAGGACTATACAAAATGGACTTTTGGAGATGGCAAAGAATATATTAAATATTTTGGAATAAATAATGCAAGTTTAGAGAAAATGAATAAAAATGTTGAAATATTATTTTATAATAAGATTGGTAATGGAACTTTATTTAGTAATGATATGGCAATAAAGTTGAAAACTAAAGAAGGAGACGAAATAATACTTTATAGAACAGATGATGAAAAATCATTTAATGAATATTATGAAGATGTAAAAAATAAGTCAAAAAATTATAAAGGCAGTACAGAATTTTCACAAGATGATGAGCTAAGAATTCCTTATGTTAGAGTAAATGGAATGGTTAGTTATGATGAATTGTATGATAAGGAAATAACAGATTCAAAAGGTTTATATATTTATGATGTGATTCAAAATGTTAATTTTTCACTAAATGAGAAAGGTTGTAATTTATCAAGTAAAGCTACAATGGTTACAGAATATATGGGTATAGGTGAAGATACAAAATACTGTTATTTTCAAGATAAGTTTATAATCTTTATGAAAGAAGCAAATTCTGATTCTCCATATTTCGCTTTAAAAGTAGATAATAGTGATATATTGGAGAAGATAGAAGAAACTGATGAGCCTAAAATAATAGATAATACAATGATGGCTGATAGTGATAGATATAATGTTCAAGAACGGTGAGTATAAGTTTTTTGAAAATGAAAATTATGCATATTATTATCCAACTCAAAAAACAAAGCTTGTTAATGTGTGGTTTAAAAATGGGGATATGATGACGGTGGAAGATGCTTTGAAACAAGGTAAAATAACAATGGATTTGCTTGATAAATATGAGATTGAGTATATTAAAAAAAGTAAATAAAATTTAAGTTGAGGTTTTTTGAAATAATTTTTTTCTATAATCAATTTGCAAAGTAATAAAAAATACAACTTAAAAACTAAAAATCTTGACAGAGTAAGTATTATGTTATAAAATACAAACAACAGTTTTTTTGAATAGAGTACGAGGTGATTGATGTTGAATAATGTTGAAAATTTGAAAGATTTAATCATATATCAAAGCCAAAATAATGAAAATATATCTGTTGAAGTTTTATATAATGAAGAAGATTTTTGGTTAACTCAAAAGTCAATGTCAAAATTATTTGGAGTAGAAGTAAATACAATTAATTATCATTTGAAAGAAATTTTTGATAGTAAAGAATTAGAAGAAAATCGAACTATTCGAAAAATTCGAACAGTTCAAAAAGAAGGAACTAGAGATGTTTCAAGAGAGTTAATATTTTACAGTTTAGATGCTATTATAGCAGTTGGTTATAGAGTGAATTCAAAAGAAGCAACAGATTTCAGAATTTGGGCAACAAAAACTTTAAAAGAATATATAAAAAAAGGTTTTGTTGTTAATAGTGAAATGCTAAAAAACGGACCAAAGTTTGGAAAAGATTATTTTGATGAGTTATTGGTTAAGATAAAAGAAATTAGAGCAAGTGAAAGAAGATTTTATCAAAAAATAACTGATATATACAAAGAATGTAGTTTTGATTATGATAAAAATAGTGAGACAACACAAGAGTTTTATAAAAATGTTCAAAATAAGCTACATTTTGCAATTACTGGAATGACAGCACCTGAAATAATTTATGATAGAGTTGATAGTAAAAAAGAAAATATGGGACTAACAACATGGAAAAATGCACCAGATGGAAAAATACTTGAAACAGATGTAACAATTGCTAAAAATTATCTTTCGCAAGAAGAAATTACAGAATTAAATAATTTAGTATCTATGTATCTTGATTATGCAGAAAGACAAGTGAAGTTAGGAAAGATTATTTCAATGCAAGAATGGAAAGAAAAATTAGAAGTATTTTTAAAAGTCAACGAATATAATATTTTAAAAGATAATGGAAAAATAAAGAGAGAAATAGCAGATAAGTTGGCTTTAGATGAATATAAAAAGTATAGAATAATACAAGATAAAAACTATATTTCAGACTTTGATGAGTTAGTAAAAGAAACGAAAAATTTAAATGATAAATTATAATCTCTTAGGGCAAGTAATTAAGTTGAAAATTACTTGTCCTTTGTGATATAATCCAATTAATTATATGTTACGAAGGAGAAGCGATGTCATCAATAAGTATAAATAATTTAACATTTGGATATGATGGAAACTATAACAATATATTTGAAAATGTATCATTTAACATAGATACAAACTGGAAACTAGGACTAATTGGCAGAAATGGCAAAGGAAAAACTACATTATTAAAATTATTACAAGAAAAATATGAACATAAAGGAACAATAACAAAAAAAGTTGATGTAGATTATTTTCCTTTTGAAATAACAAATAAAGATAGGATGGCAATAGAAATTGTTTATGAAATTGCTCCAAATGTTGAAGATTGGGAAATTATAAAAGAATTAAATTTACTAAATACAGATGCAGAAATTTTATATAGAAACTTTAATTTATTAAGTGGTGGAGAGCAAGTAAAAATATTATTAATAAGCCTATTCTTAAAAGGGAATAATTTCTTGCTTATAGATGAGCCTACAAATCATTTAGATATTGAAACAAGAAATAACTTAGTTAATTATTTAGAAAACAAAAAAGGATTTATAGTTGTCTCTCATGATAGAAATTTTTTAGATAAAATAATAAATCATGTAATGGTTATAAATAACACTAATATTGAGATACAACAAGGAAACTTTTCATCTTGGAAAGAAAATAAAGATAGGCAAGATAATTTTGAATTAACACAAAATGAACAATTACAAAAAAATATAAATAAACTAGAAACAGCAGCTAAGAATTCTGCAAAATGGTCAAATGAAGCTGAAAAAACAAAGAGTAAAAAATATAATTCTGAAACTACAATAGACAAAGGATATGTAGGACATAAAGCAGCTAAAATGATGAAAAGTTCAAAAGTTATTGAACAAAGAATTGAAAAAGCAATAAATGAAAAAACTAATTTATTAAAAAATATAGATAGAAATGATACCTTAAAAATTGTTCCTTTAGAAAGTAATAAAAAACCATTAGTTTTAGCAAAAAATTTACAGATAAAATATAATGGGCAAACAATATTTAAACCTATATCTTTTGAAGTAAATAATGGAGATAGAATTGCAATAGTTGGCAAAAATGGTATTGGAAAGTCAAGTATATTAAAACTTATTTTAGAGAAAGAAATACAATATAAGGGAGAATTTAAGGTAGCAAATGATTTGAAAATATCTTATGTATCACAAAGTACAGAAAATTTAAAAGGAAACTTGAAATCTTTTGCACAAAATAATAGAATAGATGAAAGTATTTTTAAGGCAATGCTAGTAAAAATGGGATTATCAAATTTGGATTTTGATACAAATATACAAGACATGAGTGAAGGTCAAAAGAAAAAGGTTTTAATTGCCAAAAGTATATCAGAACAAGCTAATATTTATATATGGGACGAGCCATTGAATTATATTGATATAATAACAAGAATACAAATTGAAGATGCTATTTTAAAATACAAGCCCACAATTATTTTTGTAGAACATGATGAAACATTTATTGAAAAAGTAGCAACAAAAATTATAGATTTAGAAAAATAATAGGAAATATTGGAGACCAAATTTATGAGTGAAGAAGAAAAAATGTTATCAGGAGAATTATATAATTCAAATGATGAGCAATTAATAAATGCTAAAAAGCTATGCAATAAATATAATAATTTAGATATTGAAGACGAACAAAAGGCAAAAGAAATAATCCAAAAATTATTCTCCAAAACTGGAAATCAATTTACGATAATGCCTAATTTCTATTGTGACTATGGATTCAATATAGAAATTGGAGAAAATTTTTATTCAAACCATAATTTAGTAATATTAGATGCAAATAAAGTGTCTTTTGGAGACAATGTTAAAATTGGACCTAATTGCGGGTTTTATACATCAGGACATCCAATGGATAAAGAAAATAGAAAAAAAGTGGAATTTGCTAAACCAATTAAAATAGGGAATGATGTGTGGATTGGCGGAAATGTATGTGTTATGCCAGGAGTTACTATTGGTGATGATACTGTAATTGGGGCAGGAAGTGTTGTTACAAAAGATATTCCAGCAAATGTAGTAGCTGTAGGAAATCCTTGCAAAATTATAAAAAAGCTTTAACTATAATAATGTGCCAAAAAGGGACGCCCCCATTGGCACAAAAAGAAAGGAGAGTTAAATGGGATTACGAATAATATATGGAAAGTCAGGAAGTGGAAAAAGTGAGTACTGCTTTTCAGAAATAGCTAAGTTAATAGAAAAAGAGAAAAAGATATATATAATAACACCAGAGCAATTCTCCTTTACAGCAGAAAAAAAACTAATGGATGCAATTGACACAAAAGCAGTTGTTAATGCAGAAGTAATAACTTTAAGTAGAATGGCACATAGAGTTTTACAAGAAATTGGTGGAAGTAAAAAAACAAAATTAACTAAGTGTGGTAAAGCCATGCTTATTTATTCAATTCTAAATGAAAATAAAAATAAACTGAAATTTTTGAGCAAATCAGATGAAAATATTGATTTATCAATGACGGCAATAACAGAATTTAAAAAACATGGCATATTGCCAAAGCATCTGCAAGAAGAAATAGAGAATGTACAAGATGAATATTTAAAAACTAAATTAAATGATATGTTTTTAATATACCAAAATTTTGAGCAAAAGCTTCAAGGGGAATACATAGAAGATACAGATTTATTAACTATGTTAAGTAATGAGTTAGAGAATACAGATATTATAAAGGATAGCTTAATATATATAGATGAATTTGCAGGTTTTACATATCAAGAATATGAAATATTAAAACAATTTATAAAACTTGCTAAACAAGTTACAATAACAGTATGTACAGATAGCTTAGAACCAAGCGTTAATCCAGATACAGACATATTTTATTCTAATAAAATTACAGTATCAAAAATATTGAATTTACTAAAAAAAGAAGATTTAAAAATAGATGAAAAAATATTTTTAAAAGAATTGCCACGTTTTAAATCAGACGAATTACAACATTTAGAAGGAAATATTTTTAATAATAGAGCAAATAAATATAATAAAGAAGTAGAAAATATAAAATTATTTTTAGCAAAAAATCAATATTCAGAAATTGAAAATGTTGCTAAAAAAATTACTAAACTAGTAAGAGATGAAAATTTAAGGTATAAGGATATATCAGTTATCACTAAAAATATAGATACATATTCAAGCTTAGTTCGTGCAATTTTTGCACAATATGATATTCCTGTGTTTATAGATGAAAAAAGAGATTTAAATCAAAATATAATCGTGCAATATTTGCTTTCAATATTTGAAGTTTTTAGCAAAAACTTTTCAAGAGAAGCGGTTTTCAATTATTTAAAAATAGGGTTTACTGACATAGAAGAAGATGACATTTTTAAATTAGAAAATTATTGTACAAAGTGGGGAATAAAGCAAAATAAGTGGAAAAGTGATTTCAATTTAGGCATAAATGATGCAAATAAAGAAGAAATAGAATATCTAAATAAATTAAGAAAACAGATAATACAACCATTAATAGAATTAAAGAAAAAATTCGGAACAGTAAAAGATACAACAAAAGCAATTTATGAATTTTTAATTAAACAAAATATTGAAGAAAAAATAAATATCAAAATAAAAGAATTACAAGAAATAGGACAAATTGATTTAGCAAATGAATATGTATCAAGTTATAAGATTATTTTAGACATATTTGATGAAATAGTCCTAATCTTCGGAGATGAAAAATTAAGTACAGACAAATATGTACAAATATTAAAAACAGGACTAAAAAATAGTGAGTTAGGAAAAATACCAGGAACACAAGACCAAGTAATAGTAGGAGATGTAGACAGATCAAGGAGCCATAAAGTTGATACAATTTTTATAATAGGATTAAATGATGGCAATTTTCCAAGTATAAATAAATCAGAAGGATTTTTTGGAGACAAAGATAGGGAAATTTTAAAAAATGATGGAATAGAACTTGCAAATGGAACAATAGAAAATTTGTATGAAGAAAATTTTAATATTTACAAAGCATTTACAACAACAGAAAAAAGACTGTACTTATCATATGCATCATCTGAAACAGAAGGAAAATCATTAAGACCATCTATGATGATTAATAAGATGAAAAAGATTTTTCCAAAGTTAAAAGAACAAAGTGATATAATAAACAAAAATTATGAAATCACAAATAAAATGATGACATATCAAGAACTACTAGAGAATATATCCAACCTAAAGGAAAATAAAGAAATAGATGACATATGGTATAAAATATATCAATACTATAAAGAACAAAATGAATGGAATGAAAGATTACAAAAAGACTTGCAAGGAATAGACTATACAAATATACCAGAAAACATCAACAAAGAAACTATTGAAAGACTATATGGAAATACACTAAACACAAGTGTATCAAAACTAGAAAAATTTGCACAATGTCCATTTTCATATTATTTACAATATGGATTAAGACTAAAAGAAAAAGAAGAACTAAAAATACAAAGCTTTGATACAGGTTCATTTATGCATGAAACAATAGATGAATTCTTCAAAAAAGTAAAAGAAGAGAATATCAGTTTAGCAGAACTTGTAACAGATGAAGAAAAAATACAAGAGCTAGTAAATATAGTTATTAAAGAAAAACTAGATATGGGAAAAAAATACACATTTGTAGCAACATCAAAATATAAAGTATTAGTAAAAAGACTACAAAGAATTGTAGCAAAAGCCCTAAAATACATAATAGAAGGTTTAGTATATAGTGAATTTAACATAGAAGGAACAGAAATAGAATTTGGAAAAAATGGAAAATATAATCCAATATTAATACAATTAGAAGATGGAAAAAAAGTTGAGATAACTGGAAAAATAGATAGGGTAGACACAGCTAACTCAGAAGATGGAAAATATCTAAGAATCATAGATTATAAATCATCAGCAAAAAATATAGACTTAAATGAAGTGTATGCAGGATTTCAAATACAGCTTTTAACATATATGGATGCAGTATGTAAGGAAGAAGACTTATTGCCAGCAGGAGTTTTATATTTTAGCTTGTTAGAGCAAATGATAAAAGCTGATAAAAAAATAACAGAAGAACAAATTGAAGAAGAATTACGAAAAAACTTCAAAATGAAAGGACTAATACTTGCAGATATAAAAGTAATAAAAATGCATGACAAAAACCTAGAAACAGGAACATCAAAGTTAGTGCCAGCAACAATAACTAAATCAGGAGATATATCAGAAGGAAAAACAAATGGTGTTAGTAAAGAAGAGTTTGAAGTTTTACAAAACTACATTTATAAGACTATAAAACAAATATCAAAAGAGATTTTAAGTGGTAATATAGCTTTAAAACCATATAACAAAAGTGGCAAAACTCCTTGCGAGTATTGTTCTTATAAAGCAATTTGTGGATTTAATCCAAGATTATGTGGAAATAGCTATAATTATGTTGAAAAAAAGTCAAAAGATGATATAATAAGGAAAATGGCTAATGATTTTAAATAGTGCAATTAAATTAATATTACTAAGAAGAAAGATATATATTTAAAAGTTCCATACTGGAGTTGTAACTCACTAGCGTTTCGAACAACTCCAGCATTCAAGGCGTTTAGGGTACGGAATATTCAGATTTTAGGAACACACTATAAACAGATATAATAATAAATTAATCAGGTCGAACTCACTTTGAAATATATATCTTTCTTCTATAATCAATTTAGAAAATAATAAAAAAACAACTTAAATAAATATAATATAATATAATATTAAGATTTGGAGAAAAAATGGGTACAAATGAAGAAATAAAAACACAACAAATGAGAAAAAGAAATATGAAATTATTTCCTACATATAAAAAAATAGCAGGAGATTATTTATTTTACTATACAATAGATTTTCTGTTTTTAACACAAATAAAACATATTAGTGCAGCAAATGTATTACTTGCAAATTCACTTAAATCTTTATTTGGAATATTTGTACAAATACCAGCTAATATAATTGTAGAATTTTTAGGAAGAAAAAATAGTATTATATTTGGAAATATTTTGAATTGCATTTATATGGTAATATTTATGATGAGTGGAAATTTATTTGACTTAGCTTTAGCAAAATTTATTTCATCTCTGGCATGGGCTATTAAAAATATAGCAGAGCCTAGTTTATTAAATGCATCAATTCCACCATCAAAATATAAGAGTAGTATATTTGCAAAAATAAACTCAAAAGGGCTAATGGGATATTATATAGTTGGAGCAATATCAAGAATGATTGCAGGATTTTTATTTGAGATAAATGGATATTTACCAACAATGTGTTCATTAGTTGTATTAATTGTTGTTAGTATAATATCAATGTTTTACATAGAGCCAATAAAAAGACAAAAAAGTAAAGATAATAATACAAGTATAAGGAGACAAATAAAGGACATTGAGGAAGGTTTAAAATTTATAATAAAATCAGAAAGGCTAAAAGCATTAATATTATCAGCTGCATTAATTGGAAGCCTTTTAGATATATTATTAGATTATCAAACAAGTCTTTGGCAAGATGTAAAAGTACCAGCATATTTGATCGGATTTATAGCAGCAGTGATAAGTTTAGCAAGTGCATATGGTTCGAAAAAACAACAGGACTTTCATAATAAATTTAGAAATAAGACAATTGTAACAATAGGATTAATGGCATCTATTAGTACTATTGTTGCAGGAATCGCAGGATTAAAGGCAGAGATAATTTATATTCTTCTAGTAGTTATTGGAATATCATTTATAATTGCAAGATTTGCACATGGAATGTTCTATACAATTATAGATAGATATTTTAGAAATTTTACAAACAAAGATATAGATACAAAAATATTTGCAGTTAAAAATTTATTTGTTAATCTAGTATCAGCAATAATGGGAATTATGGCATCATTTTTATTAGATAAAATGTCAACAGCATATTGCATGATAATTGTTGGAGTAGTATTTACAATTATTTATATATTAATGGGAAAATACATGAAAACAAGAGTAGGATTAAAACCAGAAGAGTATTCAAAAGAAGAAAGAAAATATGATGAATTAAAAGTAGAAAATTAAAAGGAGTATACAAATGGTAAAAGATGCAGATGTACAAATGAGAAAAAGAAATATGAAGATATTTCCAACATATAAAAAGTTAGCATGGGATTATTTGTTTTTTTATACAATAAATTTCTTATTTTTAACACAAGTAAAAAATATAAATCCAGCAGATGTTGTGTTAATAGATGCTTTTTATTCACTATTTGGAATAATGGCGCAAATTCCAGCTACATTTATAGTACAGTTTTTAGGAAGAAAAAATAGTATAATATTAGCAAACATAGTAAATTGTTTATATATGATAATAGTAATTTTTAGCACAAATTTATTCAATTTAGTAACAGCAGAAATAATGTCATCACTAGCATTTGCGATAAAAGAAACAGCTGAACCAAGTCTACTAAATGAATCAATACCAAAAGCAAAAAGTAAAGATAAAATATTTGCTAGAATAAGTGAAAAGGGTGCATCAGGATATTATTTTATTAATGCAGTTTCAACAATATTAGCAGGTTGGCTATATGAAATAAATCCATATATACCAATTACATTATCATTAACAACATTAATTATAGTAACAATAATTTCAACATTTTTTATAGAACCAATTAAGAAAACGAAAGTGAATCTTAAAGATATTAGTATTATTAGTAATTTGAAGGAAATAGAAAGTTCATTTAAGTTTATATTAAAATCAGAAAGATTAAAAAGTTTACTATTATTTACTTCTTTAATAGGTGGATTGCTAATTACATTGGATACATATCAAGTAAGCTTATTAGAAGATTTAAATATATCATCAGGAACTATAGGAATAATATTTGCTGTATTAGGAATAATATCAAGTTTTAGTACAAAAAAACAAGAAAAATTTCATCAAAGATTTAGAAATAAATCATTAAGTATAATAGGACTGCTAATAACTATTTCATGCTTAATTTCAGGAACATTAGGTGTATTTGCAAATGATATAAGATATTTAGTTATTGGTATAGTAATTGCATATATAATTAAATATGCAATTAGTGGAATATATTATAGCTTATCAGAAAAATATTTAAGAAATTTTGCAAATGAAGATATAGATACAAAAATATATACTGTAAAGAATTTATTAAAAAGTATATCTTCAGCAATTATTGGTATATTTGCAGCATTTTTATTAGATAGAATGAGCACAGCATATTGTATGATTATTTTAGGCATAGCATTTACAATATTAATACTTCTATCAATTAAATATATGAAAACAAGAGTAGGATTAAAACCAGAGGAGTATTCAAAAGAAGAAAGAAAATATGATGAATTAAAACATCTTGAAAAAGTATAAATTAGGAGGTTATTTTGAAAGATTTAAGTAATGAGAATGTTGTACATATAATCAAAAATGGAGTGCAATATTTGCAATTTAGAAAATTATTAGAATATAAAGATATAATTACACATGCATATTCTTTAGGGATAGATACAAATTATAGAACAGCAAAGCCAAACAAAGAAAAAATACCCGAAGATGAATTTGCAAAGGCAATAAGAGATTATAAAAATATATGTAATGAATTAAATATGAATTACTTAAATGTTGGAAAAACAAATCAAGAACACACTAATAATATACAAATAGTAGATACAAAAATCAATGTAAACGATATGGATGTAAATCTAGAGAAATATAATGACACAGATGGATTAATAACAAATAAACAAAATTTAATATTATCAACTACAAATGCTGATTGTATTTTGATGTTATTTTTTGATCCAATTACAAAAACAATTGCTAATGTGCATTCAGGATGGAAAGGCACACTTCAAAGAATTGCAGTAAATGCAGTTGAGAAAATGGTCAATGAATTTAAGTGTAATCCACAAGATATAATATGTTGTATATGTCCAAGTATCAGAAAGTGCCATTTTGAAGTTGATGAAGATGTGAAAGAACTGTTTGAAAAGGAATTTTTAGACTTGAAAATACATAAAAGAATAGATATAATGGAAAAACAAAAAGAACAACAAAAGTGGAATATTGATACAGTTTTAATTAACAAAATTATGTTAGAGAGATTAGGATTAAAGCAGGAAAATATTATAGATTGTGGAATTTGTAGTGTGTGCAATTCTGATATAATACATTCTTATAGAGTAGAAAAACAAGGATATGGATTAGGTACAGCATTAATTGAGTTGAAATAAGAAAAGCGAAGCCAAAGATTTGGTAGACGGAAATTTTATTAAAAATTTTCGAAAGGAGAAAAAATGAAAAAATTGATTCCAAATAGACTAAAAGTAGGAGATACAATTGGAGTAATAGCACAATCACATCCAATTGCTGAACACAATATAGAAGAATTAGCACAAGCAAGAAAAATAGTCGAAAACAGTGGATTTAAAGTAAAGTATTCAAAAAACTTATTTTCAAATACAAATGGATACAGCAGCACAGCAAAAGAAAAAGCAGAAGATATAAACGAAATGTTTGCAGATAAAGAAGTAAAAATGATATGGTGTGCAAAAGGCGGAGAAAACAGTAATTCAACATTTGAATATATAGATTATGAAAATATTAGACAAAATCCTAAAATAATATGTGGATATAGTGATGCAACATCATTAACAAATATGATTACAGAAAAAACAGGACTAGTAACATTTAATGGAACTAATTTTAAAACAATAGCAACAGATGAAACAAATTATAGCTATAAAGAAGCAATAAAAAGATTTGTTGATGGTAGTTTAGAATTAGGAAATAATTATAAAGAATATACAACAATAAAGGAGGGAGTAGCAGAAGGAGAATTAATAGGTGGAAATTTAACTTTAACTAGAGGAATGGTATCAGGAAAATATTCTATAAACTTCCAAGACAAGATATTGTTTATAGAAGAATTGGGATTTGAGACAGGCCCAGCATTCGCTAATAACTTTTTGTATTATATGAAGCAAAATGGAGTATTTGGACAAATAAAAGGTTTATGGATAGGAAATTATGAACATGAAAGTGGCATAAGTTTAGAGAAGATTGTATTAGATGTAATAGGAGATGAATATAGATTTCCAATTATAAAATCAAATAATTTTGGACATATAGAAGAAAAAACTGTAATACCAATAGGAACAAGAGCAAAAATAGATACTAGCAAAGATATAAAAATAGAATTAATAGAAAATTGTGTCCAATAATGCAGAGACTTACATAGAGATGTGTCCCCAATGGGACAAAAATTAAGATAGCTGTTTGAGCAAAGCGAATTACAGATATCTTATGCAAAAGGAAACGTCCCCAAAAGGACAAAAGGAGTAAAAGATGTTTGAAACATGGGAGGAACTAGAAAATTCAATAATTAATTGTAGTAAATGTAAATTATGCAAAACAAGACGAAATATAGTATTTGGTACAGGAAATAAGAATGCAGATATAATGTTTATAGGTGAAGGTCCAGGTGCAGATGAAGATATGCAAGGAGAGCCTTTTGTGGGAAAGGCAGGTAAACTTATGAATATGGCATTTGGTGTTGTTGGTATAAAAAGAGAAGATGTGTATATTGCAAATATTGTTAAATGTAGACCGCCAGCTAATAGGAATCCAGAAGATGATGAAGCATTTGCTTGTCTAAATTATTTAAGAAATCAAGTTATGCTTGTTAAGCCTAAAATTATTGTATTATTAGGTAGTGTGGCTTTGAAAAATATTTTAGGAAAAGAGTATGGAATTACTGCTTCAAGGGGAAAATGGGTTGAAAAGAAGGGAATAAGGTATATGCCTACTTGGCATCCTGCTGCATTATTAAGAGATGAGACGAAAAAGGTTGATTTTATAAATGATTTGAAAATTATACTTGATTTTGCTAATAAAATATGATAGACTATTAACATAAATCAACTAATTGCTAAAAGCAATTTTATATACAGGTAACTAGAAAATTATTATTTTTTAGGAGGTGCAATATGACAAAGATGGAAAAGCGGAAAAAAAGAGTAAAAAATAAGGCGGCAGTTGTTACTGGAAGTATGGCTTTGGTTACATTTATAGTATTCTTAGTACTTTTAGGCATACCGACAAGTGTAACAGAGATAGTATGTAATTCAATAGTATTTTTTATGCTAGGACTGATATTCTATTGTACCTATAGGGTATTAATAATTGCTTTTGATCGGGAAGAGGATGCAAATGAAAGTAAGGAATTTGCAGAAAGCGTTTTATCATCAAAAGTACAAACAGAAGTTATACCCATAGGAGATGGATCAGAAGAAAGAGAGTTTATCTGTGGATTAACAAATATTGCAAAATTTTATGCTATAGTAAATGAAAAAGATAAAATTCAAATTAACGTGAAATTTAACAATGAGAATAAATTTAGAAAATTAAAAACCGTAGATAAAGCGTACTTCATAGAGGGCTGGAAATTGCCAGAAAAATCTAAAATTATAAAGTAGAAATTTTATAAACAAAGAATAAGTAGTCAGTGTTATTGACTACTTATTTATTTTATAATAGAATAAAACCAACAAAAAGAAGTGAGGGAAGGTTTATCCAATTCTTTTCCAACCAGATTTGTGCCTAAGGAAGGAATGAGATTAAATATGAAAGAATTAGAAGAAAAAGTAAATTATTGTTTGAATTGTAAAGTAAAGCCATGTTCACAAAAAGGATGTCCACTAAATAATAATATACCAGAATTCATAAAAGCAGTAAAAGAAGAAAATTACAAAAAGGCATATGAAATATTATCAGAGACAACTGTATTATCAGGGGTTTGTGGTAAAATATGTCCACATACAAGGCAATGCCAAGGAAGTTGTGTGAGAGGAATAAAAGGCAATCCAGTAAGTATTGGGGATATAGAAAGTTATGTTTTTGAAAAAGCTATAGAAAATAGATATACTTTAAAAGACGTAATACATAAAGAAGAAAATGAACAATTACCGAATAAAAAAGTAGCAATAATAGGTGGTGGACCAGCGGGTCTTACATGTAGCGCATTTTTAGCTGAAGATGGAGTTGATGTTACAATATATGAAAAATATGATTATTTAGGTGGATTATTAGTACATGGAATACCAGAATTTAGATTGTCGAAAGAAATTGTAAAAGAGACTATAGATAGGATTTTAGATTTAGGAATAAAAGTAGAATATAATAAACAGTTAGGAAAAAATTTGAAATTAGAAGAATTAGAGGAACAATATGATGCAATATTTTTAAGTATAGGTGCAAATAAATCAGCAAAAATGGGAGTTAAAGGAGAAAATTTAGAAGGTGTTTATGGGGGAAATGAACTTTTAGAATATAATACACATCCTAATTATGAAGGTAAAATAGTTTCTGTAATTGGTGGTGGAAATGTTGCAATGGACTGTAGTAGAACTATAAAAAGATTACGGAGCAAAAGAAGTTAATGTTATATATAGAAGAGCAGAAGAACAAATGCCAGCAGAGATAAAAGAAATAAAAGAAGCTAAGGAAGAAGGAATCAATTTTTTATTCCAAAATAATATTGTACAAATAAAAGGGGATAAAGAAGTTGAAAAATTAGAATTGATAAGAACAGAGTTAATACAAAAAGAAGGAGAAACAAGAGCTGTTCCAGTAAATATTGAAGGAAGCAATTATGAAATAAATACAGACTATGTAGTAATGGCACTTGGAAGTACTGTATCTGATGAGACTTTAGATTTAGGGTTAACTGTAAATAAATGGGGAAATATCTATGTAAATGAAAATTATCAAAGTTCGAATCCTAAAGTTTTTGCTGGAGGAGATTTAGCAGGGGGTAAAGGAACTGTTGCATGGGCTGCTCGTTCGGGAAGAGAGGCAGCTAATAAGATAAAAGAATATTTAAAAAAGGGGGTGTAAAAAATAAATCCTTTTTTATATCCCCTTTAATTATTTTCAGTATTGTTTTTTTCTAATCCTTTTTTTACAAAAATACTTCTGATATATTTGAAAAATGCCAAAATCTTTGATTTTTTCTTTTTTACTAAATATACAGAATTAGTATTAATGCCATTTTCCAATAGATTATATTTATCTTCCAAATCTATCATTTTATTAACATAGTAATCATTAAAATAAGTATATCCCTCTGTTGAACCTAAATAGTCTTTAAAATTGTAAAGCTTTCTTCTATAGTTTTCGACACCTTCCAGATCATGGATTTGATAGAATGCTTTATCGAAGTAACTAGAAATTATCAAATTTTGAGTTTTAATAAAAATAGAAGTAATATCATTTTTTAAAGAATTTATTTTATTAATCATATTATCAACTTTTTTATTTCTATCATCAATTTGGATAATTTTGTTATTAATTTTTATAATTTCTTCTTCACAAGATAAGATATCATCAATAGCGTTTTGAATTTGCATAAATACTTTATAACTTGTATGTTCAATTAATTTTTCTTTAAAAGTATCGTTACTATTAATAGTACTTTCGAATAAAATGTCTTCTCCAATAATAAATGCTAGTTGATTTACTAAGGAACATTCAATAGGGTAATATGAAGGACTATTAGTTTCAAAGGAGATATTAAAGTATTTAACATATTCTTTAGGTATACCTAAGATTTTTGAAGACATAAGTTGTACTGCAGCCTCGTTTAGCCCTAAACCGTATATCTTAAATTCTGTATAATCACAAAGTCCCATTCTCAACAAATAATTTTTTTTGTCTTTTATTTCTTGAATATAATGTATACATTCATGGATTGCAAATTCTTCTAAATCATTATCATCAATATGAGAATTAAAATAAATAGATGAATTTTTATAGAAATAATTTGCTTCTGACATCCCTTCTGGCATTTTTGCAATATACATATTTAATCTAGATAATTTTATGAATAAGTCATTTTGATTAAGCTCAAAATTTGGAAACGTTTCACAAATTCTTAAAGCAACGGTTCTTGCTATTGAATTTACTTTTAATGTATCTAACTTTTTTATTACTTCAATTCCTTCTTTTTTTAAATCAGATTCTATACTCATATATTTCTCCCATTTTTATATTTAAAATATTACCAAATATATTATACAATAAAAATTTTAAATATATGTTACGGAAATATTAAAATTATATTAAAATTTAATTACTGAATAATTCTTACTACCTGACAGTTTGGTACTAAGCTATAATGTAATAAAAACTGAAGGGATAGCTTCAGTTTTTATATATGATAAAGCAAAGGATTATTCTTTATTAGTAATTTCTTCTAAGTCTAATAATTCTTGCCATCTTTTATCAACTTCTTTTTGGAATTCTTCAATCATCCACTCATTACCAGATTTAAACATATGTTTAAATCTCTTTTGTGGTCTTAAAAATTCTTCAACAGGAAGTTTTTTAACAGGTTTATAAGTAATATGATAAACACCATTAACAACTTCATATAAAGGCCAATAACATGTTTCAACAGCCAATTTATTAATTTGCATCAAATCTTCTGTTGAATATCCCCATCCTCTTGGGCATGGAGCCATAACATTTAAAAATGTTGGACCTTCTGTATATATTGCCTTTTCAGCTTTTTCATATAAATCTTTCATATTATTTACTGCAGCTGTTTGGGCTACATATGGTAAATGATGTCCAACCATTATTTTTGCCAAATCTTTTCTAGATTGCATTTTTCCAGGAATAACTTTTCCTGCAGGTGATGTTGTTGTATCTGCAAATTTTGGAGTTGCTGATGAACGTTGAATACCAGTATTCATATATGCACCATTATCATAACATACATATAACATGTCATGACCTCTTTCCATTGCTCCTGATAATGATTGTAATCCTATATCATATGTTCCACCATCTCCACCAAAGGCTATAAATTTTGTATGTTCATCTTCTGGTAATTTACCTTGTCTTTTTAATGATTTATATGCAGCTTCTGCACCAGATAATGTTGCACCTGCACATTCAAATGCAGTGTGTATAAATGAATCAGTCCAAGCAGTATATGGATATATAAATGTTGAAACTTCCATACATCCTGTTGCACCAGCAATTACTGCATGATCTTCTTCTTTTAAAGCTCTTAATATATGTCTTGCTACAACTGGAGCTCCACATCCTGCGCACATTCTATGACCTTCTGTAAATCTTGAAGGCTTGTTAGCTACTATTTCTTTAAAATTATATGCCATAACTATTTAGCCCCCTTTCTTAAACCTAAGTATCTATAAGGATTTTCTACTTTTCCATTTGAAGCTATTTCTGACAAATCTGTAAATACTGATTCAATATCTTTTTCGGTAGTATCTCTACCACCAATTCCATAAACATAGTTTACAACAGGAACACTTTCTTTTGATAAATACATACTAGATGTTACATCTTCAAACAAAGCACCGCCTATAGCATTTAAAGAATCAGCTCTATCTAAAACTGCGACAGCCTTTAAATGCCTTAAAGCTTTAGCAACTTCTTCTCCAGGGAAAGGTCTGTAAACTCTTATTTTTAATAAACCAGCTTTTACACCATTCTCTCTTAATTTGTCAACAACAGCCTTTGTAGTACCAGCTGTTGAATTCATACAAACAATTGCGATTTCGCTATCAGCTAATTTATATTCTTCAAACAATCCATAATGTCTTCCTGTCCAATTTTCAAAATCTTTAGACACATCTAATATAACCTGTTTTGCGGCTCTCATAGCGTCTGCTTGTTGTGTTTTATGTTCAAATAAATATGCTTGCAAATCTAAAGGACCTACAGCTATTGGCTCTTTTCTATTTAATAGATAATGTTCTGGATGATATTCTCCAACAAATTTTTTTACTTCAGAATCTTTTTCTAACTCAATATTTTCAATTGAATGAGATGTTATAAATCCATCTTGACATATCATTATTGGAAGTTGTACATTTTCATTTTCAGCAATTTTGTGGGCCATTAAATTATTATCATAAGCCTCTTGATTATTTTCTGAAAATAACATTATCCATCCAGCGTCTCTAACACCCATTGCATCAGAATGATCACAATGAATATTCAAAGGACCAGATACAGCTCTATTGACCAAATTTAAAACTATAGGAAGTCTTAAACTTGAAGCAATATAAATCATCTCCCACATTAAAGACAAACCATTTGCTGATGTAGCTGTCATAGCTCTTGAACCAGCAGCTTGAGCACCAATACAAGCACTCATTGCACTATGCTCACTTTCAACTGCAACAAACTCAGTATCTACTGTACCATTAGCAACAAAAGTTGAAAAATATTGTGGAATTTCAGTAGATGGTGTAATTGGGAATGCAGCAACAACATCAGGATTAATTTGTTTCATAGCTGTAGCAACAGCCTCATTACCACTTAATCTTTCTCTAATACTCATTATTCATTTACACCTTCTTCCTTCATTTCTATTGCAGCAAAAGGGCATACCTTAGCACAAACGCCGCAACCTTTACAATAATCATAATTATAATCAGTTCTCTTTAAAGAATCTTTACACACAGGAATTGCATTATCTGGGCAAACTGGAAAACATAAACCACATTGTTTGCACTTTTCTTCAATCCATACAGGTCTAACACTTCTCCAATCACCTGTTTTAAACTCTCTAGCATTTCCTGCTTTATAAATATTACCACCTATTGTCAAATCTTCCATAGGTGTAGTTTTATTTATGTTAGTCATATTTTTTGAACCTCCTTTAATGCCATTTCTAAAGCTTTCATATTACCTTCAATAACTTCAGGTTTTTTAGCAAATTTATGCTTAAATGAACCTTTCATATCTTCTAATAAAGCTTCATCTGACATAATTCCACTTACCTTTACTATTGCAGCAAGCATTGGTGTGTTTGGAAAATATTTTCCAAGTGCTTCTGTTGATATTTTTCTTGCATCAATAATATAAATATTACCATTATATCCCTTTAAAACTTCTCTCAAATATTCTGGTGATTTTGTTGTATTAATTATAATTGCTCCTGTTTCTTTTAAACCTTCTGTAACAGGAACTGCTTCTAAAAGTGTATCATCTACTACAACTACATAGTCTGGTTCATAAATGTTACTATGAACTGTAATAGGGGTATCACTTATTCTGTTATATGCAGTAATTGGTGCACCCATTCTTTCAGGCCCATATTCTGGAAATCCTTGAATATATTTTCCAGTATTAAATGCTGCATCTGCTAGTAGTAGTGATGCTGTTTTTGCTCCTTGACCGCCTCTACCGTGCCATCTAATTTCTATTAAATTGTCCATGTAAATGCCTCCTTTTTATATTGCGATTTTAATCACATTATTTTTATGTGTTTAGTATATTCCAAATATATATTGATGTCAAGGGAGGTTTTTATACGATTTAGTCGAAAAAAACATACTATTTTACCTTTCAATAAAATAACATGTTCAAAGCAGAAATAATTTATCAATATTGACTAAACTAATTTAAGCATTTTTATCAATGTTGATCAATTCAGATATTGAGCATTTCAAATATTTGCATAACTCTTCAAGATATTTAAATGATATGGATGTTGTTTGTCCATTTATAATTCTATTTAGATTTCTATTTGTTATGTTCATATTCTGACAAAGCCAATATTTAGATTTCTTTTTGCTTTTTAGCAATTTTTCTATATTAAAACTTAACATTTAATTCACCTCTAATAAATTTTAATATAAAATAAATATTGAAATAAGATATTTACAAATAAGACATCTACAAATATAATAGTTTTAGACACTTTTTTATGTAAAAAAGTGATTACTAAAAGTGGTCACTTTTATTGCATTTTAAAATATTTAAGTATATCATATAAAATGAAAATGTTTAGATGAATCAAATTTGTGTACATTAAAAAATAAAATATTATTAAATTTTCAAAAATGCTCGTTCAAGCTAAATTTCAAAGAAAGTCTAAATAAATTTTAT
>CAQUBD010000010.1 GCA_948891265.1 uncultured Clostridia bacterium
TTTGGCAGACGAAAAAATTGAAAATTTTTTTGGATGACGATGAACGGAGCGAAGCGTAGAGAAAGGAAGAAAATTTATGAATTTGGAAGGTAAGATATTAGGAAACAGGTATGAGATTATTGAAAAAATAGGGAATGGAGGAATGGCAACAGTATATAGAGCCACAGACCTAGTATTAAAAAGAAATGTAGCAGTAAAAATATTAAGAGACGAATTTACAACAGACGAAGAATTTATAAAAAGATTTGAAACAGAAGCACAATCAGCAGCAAGACTTGTCCATCCTAATATAGTTTCGATATTCGATGTAGGTATAGACAATGGAATATATTATATAGTAATGGAATTAATACAAGGTAAAACACTAAAAGAAATAATAATAGGAGAAAGAGGGCCACTTCCATGGAAATGGTCAGTAAATGTAGCAATTCAGATAGCATCAGCATTAGAGATGGCTCACAAGAATAATATAGTCCATAGAGATATAAAACCACATAATATTATAATAACAGAAGATGGAATAGCAAAAGTGACTGATTTTGGAATAGCAAAAGCTGTATCAAACTCAACAATAACAGCATTTGGAAAAACAATAGGATCAGTACATTATTTTTCACCAGAACATGCAAGAGGAGGATACACAGATGCAAAATCAGATTTATATTCTTTAGGAGTAGTATTATATGAAATGGTAACAGGTAAAGTACCATTTGATGCAGATACACCTGTATCTGTAGCATTAAAACATATGCAAGAAGACCCTATTCCACCAATAGAAGAAAATCATAACTTGCCAGAAGCAATAAATAAAATAATATTAAAATCACTAAAAAAAGATCCAATGCTTAGATATCAAACAAGTACAGAATTATTACAAGATTTAAGAACAGCACTTAAAAATCCATCAGGGGATTTTATAGAAGATGAGGAGTATGACCCAACAGCTAGAACACAAAAAATATCAACAAACAAATATAATAGGGTAAATAGAAAAAAAGAAAACAAATTTATTACATTTGTAAAAAAACATAAAACTTTAAGTGTATTTATTGGATTAATAGTATTATTCTTTTTAGCATTTGGTGCAACAATGTTAATATTAAACTTAACAAATCCTA
The DNA here is from genome assembly GCA_948891265.1 of uncultured Clostridia bacterium. Lineage (GTDB taxonomy): Bacteria > Bacillota > Clostridia > TANB77 > CAG-508 > CAG-269. The sequence continues at coordinate 1,119 of CAQUBD010000010.1, forward strand.
AAGAAGTTGAATTGCCAAATGTAGTAGGACTTACAAGGGAAGAAGCTGAACAAAAAATAAAAACAGCAAAGTTGAATTTTGAAATTGAATCAGAAGAATATAATATAGATGTTGAAGAAAACCATATAATAAGCCAAGATCCAAAATATGTACAAAATTACAATCGAGTAAAAGAAGGAAGCACTGTAAAAGTAGTAATAAGTAAGGGAACTGAAAAAACTATAGTGCCAAATGTAAAAGGAAAAGAAAAAGAAGAAGCAATAGAATTAATAGAAGATGCCAAATTAAAAGCAGAAATTATAGAAGAAACAAGTAAAACGGTTAAAGAAGGATTTGTAATAAGCCAAGAAACAGAGCCTAACATAGAAGCAAATGCCGGAGATACTATAAAAATTCATATAAGCACAGGAACAGGAATAAAACAAGTAACAATGGTAGATGTTACAGGAAAAAAAGAAGCTGAGGCAAAATCATCTATAGAAGCATTAGGATTAGTTGCGAATATTGGATATAGTGAAGATACTTCAAAAGACAATGGAATTGTTTTAAAACAATCTATAGAGGTTGGAAAAGTTATAGATGAAGGAACAACAGTTACAATTACAGTAAATAAATTGGCAGAAATAAAATCTGTTCCAATAAAAATAAATGTAAAATCATTATTGGATGGAAAAATAACAGAGACAATAAAAGATGAAAATGACGAAGAAATAGAGAAAGTAAAAGATGTAAAATTAGAAGTAAAGGTTGGAGATGACATTATATATTCACAAAAAGTAAAAGCATCAGAAACATCAATATCAGCAGGTACTGCGAAAGGAACAGGAACTACAACAGTAAGAGTTTATGTAGATGGAATATTAAAAAATCAAAATACTTTAAATTATAGTACAACAACATCGTATACAGTTGAGAAAAGTAACTAATTGTTAAAAATTTGTAAAAAACTCTTTTAATTCACATAAAACTGTGATATAATGTAAAAACATTAAAGAATTAATCATAAAGGAAAATGAAATAAGAGTCAGGGCGACTTGACTAGGATGGAGGGCTGTAAAGCGCGAGCTTTGCAAAAGGGGTGTTGGAACAATGTTTCAACAAAGTCTGGAAATAGAAAACTATATTTCCAGACTTTTTCCATGCTGGTCGAACTAATCATATAAAGTTGTTTATTAAACTTTCAAAAAAGAATGGTTAATCTAACTGATCTGTATAAATATGAATTCTCTCAGGCTGCGCATCACTGCATTTTAGGATATATTATAAATTTTAAGTTTGAACATGGATAAAAAACCGAAACTTAAATAAAAAATTATATTGATTTTTTGCTTTTTTATTTATATAATTTAATATAAGCAAAGGAAAAAGATATGGAGAAAAGTTAATATGAGAGAAATTCAATTTTGCGAATTAAAGTTAAAAAATATTAATAATGAAAATGAATTTTATAAATTTTATCTAAAAACAATTCAAAATAAAGTGGTAGAAAATGAAAACTTAGAAATTCCAAATAAAAAGTATGAAATATGTTATTTAGATATACTTGATGGAAAAATAGTTTTATTAAATAAAGAATATATTCAAAAGGAAGAAACAATAGAACAAGAATTATTTTATGATTATTCAATAGCATATAAAATATATAATCTAATATTAGACATATATGAAAGTATAGAAGATGAAAAAAATGAATTTAATGAATTATATAAAAATGAAAGATTAAAAAAGAATAAAGAAATAATAAAACTAAAACAGCAAGATGAAGAACTTTTTGAAAAAGCATTAGAAAAATATATTATCATTAGAAATTCTGAAATCTATAAAAGATATTTAGAATTAGAAGAAGAAAACAAAAGATTGGTAATGGAAAACAATATACTTAAAGAAAAATATAAATCAAAAATACAAAATAACAATATAGGATTTTTCAATAGAATAATAAATAAATTAAAAAACAAGAGATTATATGAATAGGAAACGAAAATATGATAGAAGAAATAATAGAAAAAGCAAAAAAACAAAATAAAAAAGTATATGTATATGCACACAAATTTCCAGATGGAGATGCAATTAGTTCTTCATGTGCGATAGTTGAATATTTGAAGAATAAAGGAATTGAAGCAAAATATGTAGTAAGCCAGGAAATAAGAGCATATAAACAAGTTGTAGGAAATATCCTAGGAACAACATCAGTGGAAAAAGATGCAATTTCTTTAATATTGGATACAAGTACAGTAGACTATGCAGAAAATAAACTATTTAAAAGTTCATCACCAGAAAATACATACATAATTGACCATCATGAAAAAGCAAAAAATACAATATGTATTGAAGACGAATTAAATATTCCAAGTAAAAATGTAATAAGAAATTCAAAGGCAAGCTCAACATGTGAAATATTAGTAAATGAATTAGAGGAAAATAGTATTACACCACAAATAGCCAATCTGTTAACACTAGGATTATTAACAGATACAGCTAAATTAAAATTTTTGAAACGAGACACATTGCAAAATTTATCCGAATTATTAAAAGCAGGAGCTGACTATGAAAATATTATTGGACTCTGCAATAGAAAAAATAGATTAATGGAAGAAGTAGGATTAGCAAAAATATTATTAAAAACACAAACATTTCAAATTGGTGATACTTTTGGAATGATATTACCAGTAAATAATAGTAAAGTATATCAACTAAATAAAGAATATGGAATAAGAAATCCACAAAAGAAAATATTTAAAATGTCAGACATAGAAAAGTGTAGTTTTAATTGCATATTGTCAGAAAATGTACCTAATAGATATGAAGCAGAATTTAGAAGTACATCAATGTATGGGAATTTTAATGTTTTTGAATTAGCAAGTCAATTTGGGGGAGGAGGACATTACAATGCATCAGGATGTTCTTTTAATCAATCTAATTTAGGACAACTAATGACTATAATAAAAGACCAAACTACAAAGATGTACTCAGAACAGGGCGAAAATATACCTGAAATAGAAAGAAGTAGATATGATGAAGAACTTTCTTCTATTTTTACAAAGACTAATAGATTAACAAAAAATGTTACTCCAGAAATATTAACACAAGTTGATAAAATGATAAAAAATGGTGCAAATTATGAATATACTTATAAAAAAATGAAATCATTTAAAACATTTATGTTAGAAAATGAAATCTTAAGTAGAATTTCAAATAATAAATTAACTGAAAGAACACCATCAATTAATATATATCTATCACAAGAACAATTAGCAGCATTAATGAAAAGATATGAAGTAAAAGAAGATGATATATTGAATGTTATTAGTGTTTTTGAAAATATAGATGTAAGAAAGGCATCAATAATATTACCTGATGGAAGAAAATCACAAATTAGTGCTGATGGAAAAATAAGAAATTGTATAGATATGGAGGAAAGATGCAAGGAATAATAATAGAAAATATTTCGAACTTATATAGAATAAAAACGCAAGAAAAAATATATGAAGCAAATGCAAGAGGAAAACTAAAAAAAGAAGAAATAGTGCCAGTAGTTGGGGACAAAGTTAAAATTGAAATATTACACGAAGAAAAAAGCAAAGCAGTAATAGAAGAAATACTACCAAGAGCAACATATATAAAAAGACCTAAAATGAGTAATATAACACAAATAATATTAGTTGTTTCAAGCAAAAATCCAAAACCAGACTTACTATTATTAGACAAGCAATTAGCATATGCAGAATACTTAAAAATAAAACCAATAATAATATTAAACAAAACAGACTTAGACAAAAATAAAGAATTTGGGAAAATAAAATCAATATATGAAAAAATAGGATATAAAGTAATAGATACAATAGCAAAAGAACAAAGAGGGATACAAGAATTAAAAGAAGTATTATATGGAAATATAAATGTATTTTCAGGAAACTCAGGAGTAGGAAAATCAACATTAATAAATGCAATATTTAAAAAAGACATAACACAAGAAGGCGAAATAAGTTTAAAAAATAAAAAAGGAAAAAACACAACAACAGCAACTGTGATTTATGAAATAGATGAAAATACATATATAGCAGACACACCAGGATTTTCAACATTTGATATATCAGAAATAGAATATAAGGAGTTAGACAAATACTTCAAAGAATTTAAAACAGAAATAGAAAAATGTGAATATGTAGGATGTACACACATAAAAGAAGAAAACTGTGGAATAAAACAAGCAATAGAAGAAGGAAAAATACACAAAACAAGATATGAAAGATTTTGCAGAATATACAGTGAATTAAAAGAAAAAGATAAGTATAAATATTAATGTCCCATTGGGGACGTTTCCTTTTGGGACATTTTTGTCCAATTAGGGACATATCTTTATAAATATATAATTTTGGCGGGAGGAAAATAAAATGGTAGAAATATCAACATCAATACTTTCAGTAATAAAAGGAGAAGAATCAAAAACTTTTTTTGGGCTAGAAAAAGCAAAAACAGACTATTTTCACATAGATGTTATGGATGGGAAATTTGTTAAAAAAAATACATACAATAAAATGTTAGAATATGCATCATATATAAAAAGGATATCTAATTTGCCATTAGATGTACATTTAATGATTGAAGATATAGATAAAGGTATAGAAGATTTTTTAGCAGTTGAACCTAATATAATAACATTTCATTATGAAGCTTGTAAAGATAAAGAAGAAGTAATGAATCATATAAAAAAGATAAAGGAAAACAATTGCAAAGTAGGACTAAGCATAAAACCAGAAACAAATATAGAAGAAATATATGAATTTTTACCATATATTCATATGTGCTTAGTAATGACAGTTGAACCAGGAAAAGGTGGACAAACACTTTTAACAGAAATGGTAGATAAAATATCTAAATTAAAAAAATATATTGCTGAAAATAATGTAGAAATTGATATAGAAGCAGATGGTGGAATAAATTTAAAGACAGCTGATGCTGTAAAAGATGCTGGAGCTAATATATTAGTTGCAGGCACAGCAATTTTAATGGCTAATGATTATAAAGTAATAATAGATGAACTTAGAAAAAAGTAAAATAGTATATTAAAGGTACAAAAATAAGGAAGTGGGGAGATAAATCCCCATTTCCTATTTAGTTTTCATCTTGTTCAGTTTCTATAATTTCATCAGATTTTGCTTTTTCTTTAGTTTCGTCTTTATCAGATTTTAGATCTTTTTTAGTTTTTTTAACACTTTCATTTTTGTCAGATTTTACTTCTTTTTTAGTTTCACTAACATTTTCAACTTCGTTAGATGCTGTAAGATTTTTACTGCTTTTCTTAGGAAGTATAGATACAACTAATATTCCTAATCCTAAAATAGTAACTATAAGTGAAATTATTCCTCCTATATAAGGAAGTTGAGTTAATATCCAAATAGCAGATCCAGATAGTATTAACATACCAAAAATTCCTAAATTTTTATTTATATTTAATTTAGAACATACAAAATTATTAGCAGTAATTGCGAATAGAGATTTTGAAAGTATAATTGCTAAAATATATAATACAAATAAAAATAAAGAAATACTAGAAGTTAACCTTAGTAAAATTAATATTATACATGCTATAGGAACAACAAATAGAGTAAGTAAGCCACAACCTAATATCCCTAAAGATTTTTTTCCTACATAATTATAAGTATTATTTAAAAATTTAGGAGCCATATATATACATATTAACCATATAGCTAGTAAAAATACAATAAATTCTCCTAAATCTAAAATATAATCTGCTATAATTGACTGAACTGACAAGTCTTTTGTTAATGCATTTTTAGTATAATTTGTTGTACCAGAAACAACTTTTTCAGGTACTGATATCTCATTATTAGATGAATAATTTAGATCACCATATATAATGCCACTAGTACTATTATCTGTATTAAAATTCATAGTAGAACAATCTATAAATGCATTTCTTCCAACAACTCCATTTAGATTTAAAGTATCACAAAAGGCTTTAATATCTCTATAAACATATCCATTAGAAATGTTTATATTTTTAGAACACGCAAATACATCATATACTACTCCTTTTATTTCAAGAGATTCTGATATAGTAAATAGATTACTAAATACATAACCTTGTTCTCCAATAATAACATTTTTGGCTAAAACAAAGGCATCACCACCAATTTGTGAATTAATAGTAACTGTATCAGCACAAACAAAAAGATTTCCATCTACGATATAATCAATTGTAATATCTTTTCCTGAAAGATAAACATCACTTTTTTTGTAATTACTTTCATCAGTTCTAGCATTAGGATTTACTGCTTCTGTAGAATTTTCTGAAATAGGCATTATTCCTTCATCAACAGATTCATTATCAGCAAAAACAAATGTAGCTGAGAATAATAAGATAAATACAAGAAAAAGTAAAATAATTTTTGTCTTGTTTTTTAACATAACAAGTCCTCCTTTTTATTTAATTTATGATGATAAAATCATACATCTTTAAATAAAACTTGTCAATGATTTTGAAATTTTAAAATTTTATATTTAGTTTGTACTTAAATATTTATGCATAAAAAAAGAGATGACAAACATTGAATTTGTCATCTCTTAAAATAATTTACCTTTTCAGAATTTTCTTACCAGTACCATGACAAAAAGGACATGGCGTTTCTCTGGCCCCATTACAGAAAGGGCAAGTAGGAGAGAAAGTTGGAACAACTAAAGCACTTATATTATATCCAACTTTACCACAACAACTGCAAGGCCGTATACCAGTACCAGAACAATGAGTACAATTACCTTTTTGCTCAGAGCCTTTTTTAAACATAGTAATACCTCCTGTATAATTATTTTAATTTCAAAGATCGTTACAATACTAAGTATAACATAAGTTTACAGAATGTACAATAGATATTGACAAATTTATGTAAAATATGATATAATTTCATTATTAATTTGCAAAAATAATTGTGTTGTAACACAAGGAGGAAAAGTAATGGCAAAAAGAAAAGAAAGACTTATGGAAAAAGCAAGTAGAATTATGCAGGAAGAATTGGAAATAAGAGATGATCAGTATGGAAACGGCTTATATGATGATCCATATTCAGACGAATTCTACAGATTTAAGGAACAGCAGGAAGAAGAAAGAAGATGGCAGTATATGACAAGACATCATCAGGGGTGGGATTAAAGTTTTCCTTTTAAAAGAGCTATGGCAACTGTTAACCACGCACAAAATAAAAGGTGGTGAAAATATGAAGCATATTAAATCTTTAAAAGTAAAAAAGTTGAACCAGACTATTAAGAAGGGTGGCTGTGGAGAATGCCAGACCTCCTGCCAGTCTGCATGCAAGACTTCCTGCACAGTGGGAAATCAGAGTTGTGAAAACAAAAAAGAAAAAAAATGATAGTTTCAAAAGAGAAAGAGCACATGCAGTTAAATGCATGTGCTTCTTTGATATTAAATACATTTTGGATACTTATATTTGTACTTTTCCAGAACCGCCACAATGAAAGCAGATTTTCTGTCCTGTTCCTCCACAATTTGAACAGGGAATAGGGAAGCCAAAGTATGGCATAGTTTTAACTTAAACTACAAGTGACATATTAATTATGACGTAATTTTACATAAAGTTAAATAGAATATAAAAATTTTATTATATTCACCACGAAAAAATACCAAAACTTAAACACGAAAAAAACTTGCAAAAACAAAAAATATATGTTAATATAGTAAAGTGAATTAAAATAAAAAACGAAATAATTATAAATCCATAAAAAAAGCAAAGTATATATATTATAAATTATTTACAGAGAGAATATCCAAGGCTGAGAGATATTTAAATAAGATATATAGAAATTTCACTTTTTTGGACTTCTTTTGAAATTAAGGAATACAACTTCACAATAGTTCAGTTGTATAAGTCAGTTGTAAGAAGCAAAGCTTCAACAACTGACTTAAGTAGGAAGAAGCGGTTGAACCGTTAAAACTATTAATGAGGTTAATTATAAAATAATTAATAAAATTAGGTGGTACCACGGAATAAAAATCCATTTCGTCCTATAACTATATAAAAATATAGTAGGATGAAATGGATTTTTAAGATGTGTCTCAAATGGACTAAAATTAAGATAGCTGTTTGAGCAAAGCGAATTACAGATATCTTATGCAGAATTTATGAAATAAATTCTGTAAACATTAGACAAGAACCGTCCCTTTTGGACAAAAAAGAGAGGAGAATTATAATGAAAGAACAAATTGCAAAAATCAAAGAAACTTCAGTAGAAGAAATAAAAAAAGCTGAAGACTTAAAAACACTAAGTGATTTAAGAGTAAAATACTTAGGAAAGAAGGGAGAACTAACAGCTGTATTAAGAGGCATGGGTGGACTAACACCAGAAGAAAGACCAATAATAGGAAGCCTAGTAAATGAAGTAAGAGATGAACTTGAAAAATTGATACAAGAAAAAGAAGAAAACTTTAAGCAAGAAGAACTAAACAAAAAACTAGAAACAGAGAAAATAGATATAACACTTCCAAGTACTAAAATAAAAAGAGGAAGTTTACATCCAGTAAACAGAATAATAGAAGACATAGAAGATTTATTTGTATCTATGGGATATGATGTTGTAACAGGACCGGAATTAGAAACAGATGAATATTGCTTTGAAAGATTAAATCTTCCAAAAGGGCATCCAGCAAGAGACATGCAAGACAGTTTCTATATAACAGAAGAACACTTGCTAAGAACACAAACATCAGCAGTTCAAGCAAGAACAATGATGGCAAACACTGAAAAAACACCAATAAGAATGATAACAGCTGGAAAAACATATAGAAGAGAAGATGATGCAACACACTCACATCAATTTAATCAAATAGAAGGACTAGTAATAGACAAAAAAGAAAGAAATGTATCATTAGCAGACTTAAAAGGAACACTAGAAGTATTTGTTAGAAAAATAATAGGAGCAAACTTAGACTTAAGATTTAGACCAAGTTACTTCCCATTTACAGAACCATCTTATGAAGTAGATGTAACATGTTTTAAATGTGGTGGAAAAGGATGTAATCTATGTAAACAAACAGGTTGGATAGAAGTATTAGGAGCAGGAATTGTACATCCAAATGTATTAGAGATGAATGGATATGATCCAGAACAATATGGCGGATTTGCTTTTGGTACAGGTATTGACAGACTTGCTATGTTTAGATATGGAATTACAGATATGAGATATTTGTATGCAAATGATGTGAGATTTCTTAGTCAATTTGATAGAAAAGATGAAGAGTAATTTCCAAAATAAACTTCGTCTTGCGTTGTTAATTTTCATTAAAAAATGCTCAAAGTACACAATGTATATTTCCGCTTTTTTAATGAAAATTGCCTAGCAATACTCGTTTCTTTTGAAAATTTAAGAAATAATGTAAGGGAGAATTTTAAAATGAAATTAAGTTTGAATTTTGTAAAAGACTATGTTGATATAGATGAAAATATTAAAATAGAAGAACTAGCAGAAGCTATGACAAAAGCTGGAAATGAATATGATTCAGCAGAAAAATTAGTAAATGCAACAAAATTAGTAATAGGAGAAATTAAAGAGTGTGAAATGCATCCAGATTCTGATCATTTGCATTTATGCAAAGTTGATATTGGAAGTGAAGTACTAAATATAGTATGTGGTGCACCAAATGCTAGAAAAGGAATTAAAGTTATTGTTGCACAAGTTGGAGCTGAATTACCAGGAGATTTTAAAATCAAAAGTGGTATGATTAGAGGCCAAGAGTCAAATGGTATGTTATGTGCTTTATATGAAATAGGAATTGATAAAAAATTCTTATCTGAAGCTGATAAAAATGGAATTCATGAATTGCCAGCAGATGCACCAATTGGAGAAGATCCAATTAAATATATGAATTTAGATGATAGTGTTGCTGATTTTGAGTTAACAGCAAATAGAGGTGATTTATTAAGTGTTTTAGGTATGGCCTATGAATTAGGAGCAATTTATGACAAAAAAGTAAAACCAGTTGATATTTCACACAAAGAAAGTGGAAAAGATGTAAACAAAGAATTTTCAGTAGGAATAGAGACAGAAAATTGTAAATTATTTTTAGCAAGAAAAGCTAAAAATGTCACAATAAAAGAAAGTCCAGATTTTATAAAAAATAGATTGATTGCATCTGATATAAGACCAATAAACAATGTTGTAGATATAAGTAATTATGTAATGTTAGAATTAGGGCAACCACTACATTTCTATGATGCTGATAACTTAGGCGATAAAATTGTTGTAAGAATGGCTAAAGAAGGAGAAAAACTAACAACACTTGATAATATAGAAAGAACATTATCATCAGAAGATATAGCAATTACAGATGGTAAAAAAGCAATTGGATTAGCAGGTGTTATGGGTGGATTAGACACAGAAGTAGAAGAAACAACTAAAAATATTATAATAGAATCAGCAATATTTGACTCAGTAAAAGTAAGAAAAACATCAAATAAAATATTGAGAAGTGAAGCAAGTAATAGATTTGAAAAAGGTTTAGATCCAGCAAGAACTTATATGGCAATAGAAAGAGCTTGTACATTACTTGAAAAATATGCAGATGCCGAAATAGTTACTGGAATGGTTAAATATGATACAACAGAAAATAAAGAAAAAGTAATTGAAATAACATATCAAGAAATAAATGATGTTTTGGGAACAAATATATCAAAAGAAGATATAATTGATGTATTTAGAAAATTAGATTTCAGAACAGAACCAAAAGAAAATTCAGTAATTGTAACAGTACCAACAAGAAGAATAGATATATCAATTAGAGCTGATTTAATAGAAGAAGTTGGAAGAATTTATGGTGTTGATAATATACAAGGAAAATTGCCAGTAGTTCCAATGAGAATGGGACATTTAGACAGAACACCAAGAAAAATAAGAGCAAAAATGTCAAATATGGGACTAAGTGAAACATTATCATACATCTTAATAAATGATAAAGATGTTCATAAATTCACAACAGATGAATTTGAAGAAGTGAAATTATTAGACCCAATAACAGAAGAAAGAAATACTTTAAGATATAGTATGATACCATCATTATATAAAATTTATGAATATAATAAAGCAAGGGAAAATAAAAATGTTTGTCTTTTCGAAATAGGAAAAGGCTTCTGGAAAAAACAAGATGAATATGGAGAAAATCAAAAAATTTGTGTGTTAATGTCAGGAGAATATTATACAGGAATAGGACATAACAAAAATGTTGATTTCTATGATATCAAAGGTGTTACAGAAGAATTATTGGATTATTTAGGATATGAAAATAGATATAGTTTTGTAATGCCAAAACAAATGCCATCAGAATTCCATCCAGGTCAAACAGCTGAAATCTCAGTAAATAATGATATTGTTGGAATTGTAGGAAAAATACATCCATCAGTTGAAAAAGAAGCGGTTTATGTAATGGAAATCAACTTAGATAAATTACTAGCAAAAAGAGTGGGAAAAATGAAATTTAAAGAAATTTCAAAATTCCCTGTTATTAAAAAAGATATTGCTATTTTAGTAAGCAAAGATATGACATCAAAAGAAGTTGAGATGCTAATCAAGAAAAAGGCTGGTAAATTATTATTAGATATTAAAGTTTTTGATGTTTATGAAGGTAAGAATATTGATGAGAATATGAGAAGTATTGCTTATTCTTTAACTTTCGGTGCTAATGATAGAACTTTAAATGATGATGAGATTAATAGTGTTTTAGATAATATTATTAAAGATTTAGAAAATAAAGGAATAAAAATTAGAAAATAACTTGCGATTTTATGTAAAATGATATATAATATTTAAGATAACTAATAGGAACCCAAAGAGGTTAAGTTTAAAATCTCGGAGGGTATACCTCCGAGAAGTAAGAGGAGGTACGAAATATGGGAAAAGACAAACTTCCATACATTGCTTATGCAATTGTATGGGTCGCTGTATCAGTAGCAGTAATTGTAGGTCTAATTATTACTAAGAATGCTAATTGCTTATGGGCGTTTTGCTTGCCAGCATGGTTTGTAAACCTCAAAGTAAAATCAAAAAGTGAAGATACAGCAAAGAAAGAAGAAAACAGTATTTTTTAAACAGAAAACCGCAAAGTTTCAGATTTAAACTTTGCGGTTTTCTGTACAATTAATTACTAAGTAGGCATTTAATTTTTTTCTTTATTCTACATCATGTGAATCAGAACGTTCAGAAAATTGAGAGCAATTTAATCTTGAAGACTCAATTGTAATGTTATCAACTAATGCAACATTTGCAAATTCAGCAAGAATTTTTTCATTAGAACACCAATGATAATCAGAATATTGACAAAGTTCGCATCTACAGATTACATTTCGTTTTCTCAATCTGAAGAAATACGTAGAGAATGTAATACTACGACATTCGTAAGGCTCACAAATTCTCTCTTCAATTATGCTGAAACCAGCTTCTTTCCATGCTTTGCAAATAAGATACAAAAATTCAGGTGCATATTTATTATGACATTCTCTTATTAATTCTGGTGATTCAAAGAAAAAAAGAATATCTTTATTTTGAGTATCATATCCAACATTAAAATATACACCGATACTACATAAATATTTGTCTAACATAATTTTAGAACAATCACGTACACATTTTTCTGTAACTTTTACGTTCTTAGTTTTATCATAAAAACGAGCATTAATATTTCCCATAAGCAATCCTCCTAAAGTCTTAGACTAGGTTTACAAGTTACAAATTTTATAAAATCCTCCTGAAAAATTATTTTCCTATAAAATGTTAACTCACAGATGGAAAAAGGAGTGTTTACATAGGAATAATAGTATTATATAATAATTTTATGTAAAATGCAACACGCGATTTTAATTTGAGCTTCGTTTTTTTTAAACCAAAATTTATATAAAAAGTTATAATATATCATAAAATTCCGTTATATATTAGAAAAGGCATACTGACTTTCTAATATATATGCTACAATACTTTTTAAGCGATTTCCTCAAATTACTTGACAAATTAATACCATATTGATAATATAATTAAAGCTAAAACCAAAGAAAGAGAAGGGGAAAAATGAAAAAAATATATCCTAATTTATATTTAAAAAAGATAGAAGATATAACAATAGAAATACTAATAAAAAACAAAATAAAACTATTAATATTAGATGTAGATAATACACTAATAGATTATTATAAAAATATTTCAGATGAAGTAATAAATTGGACAAGAGAAATGAAAGGACAAGGAATAAAACTATATATATTATCAAATACAAATGATAAGAAGAAAGTAGAAGAAGTAGCAAAAAAAATAGAAGTACAATATAAACATTTTGCAATGAAACCTTTAAAAAAAGGATTTAAATATATACAAAAACAAACAAATATAAATCCAGAAAACATAGCAGTAGTAGGAGATCAAATATTTACAGATATAATAGGAGGAAATAGATGTAAAATGTTCACAATATTAGTAGATCCAATAGATAAGAAAAAGGACTATTGGTATACTGCATGGAAAAGACCAATTGAAAACAAAATAAAAAAGAAATACGAAACAAAAGAGGAGAAAAACAAAAATGTATATTAATGAAACACATATATGGTATTATGCAATTATAGCAATATTAGGACTTTTCATTGGTATGTTTATAGACTGGATGAACAAAAGGTTACCAGAATATAAAAAGGTATTTTCAAAGGAAATTATTAATGAATATTTTACAGAATTCAAACCAAATTATATATTAATGGTAATAACATCAGTAATTTATGTAGCATTATTATATGTTTATGGAATAAAGGATACATTTATTGCAAATTTAGATTTAATAAAATTTGTAATATTAACGCCAATGTTATTATCAGCATTTGTAATAGATTATAAACTACAAATAATACCAAACAGATTAAATTTGACGATGTTTGAAATAGGACTAATAATAGCATTTTTATATGGATTATCAGATGTAGCAATAACAATAAATATGGTACTTGGAATGTTAGCAGGAGGAGGAATATTTTTACTTATAACATTAATAGGACGGAGTAATATATGGAAAAGAAGCAATGGGATTTGGTGATGTAAAACTAATGGGAGCATTAGGACTATATTTTGGACTATCTAATATAATAGTTATAACATTACTATCATTTTTAATAGGAGCAATATTAAGCATAGTATTATTAGCAACAAAGATAAAAAAAATGGATGAATATATACCATTTGGACCATTTATAGTTTTAGGAACATTTATAAGCATATATGTTCCATTTGAAATAGTAAAAAATATATTATTACAAGTGTTCACATTAGGACTATATGCAAAATAGGAATATGGGGACAGGTTAAAATCCTAAGGGGGAGTTTATAATGAATTCAAAACTACAATGGCTTAGAAATAAATTGTCAAGTTTAAATTTACAAGGAATGATAATATCGAATCCAATAAATATAAAATATTTAACAAATATAAATGCAGAAGGGACATTAATAATAACGCCAAAGGAAAACATTTATATAACAGATGGAAGATATATAGAGGAAGTACATAGTATATTAACATTATTTGATGAAATAATAGTATATGATATAAATGATATATCAAAAGATGATTATGAAAATTTCTTTATGTTTTGCGAAAATGTAGGTTTTGAAGAGCACTATATTTCTTATGCAAAATATAAAGAATATATAAGAAAATTTAAAATAAATAATTTTGTCGAGACCGAGTATATAATTGAAAAGCAAAGAATGATAAAAGATGAAGAAGAGTTAAGTAATATAGTAAAAGCATGTAATATAACAGATGAATGTTATAATTATATTTTAGGATATATAAAACCTGGAATGACAGAAAAACAAATAGCAAAAGAGATAGAAGAATACTATAAGGAAAGAACAGATGGAATATCATTTGATACAATAGTTGCGTCAGGAGAAAATTCATCAAAGCCACACGCAGTTCCAACAGATAGAAAAATTCAAGATAAAGATATTATTACAATTGATATGGGATGTAAAGTAAATGGATATTGTTCAGATATGACAAGGACATTCTTTATAGGAGAACCTACAGAAGAGATGAAAAAAATATACAATTTAGTATTAAATAACCAAAAATTTGCATTAGAACAATACAAAGATGGCGCAAGTACAAGACAAATAACCAAAATGGTAGAAAATGACTTTAAACTAAATGGATATGACCTAATTCATAGCTTAGGACATGGGGTTGGACTAGAGATACATGAACCACCATATATTAGCTATAAAAATGATGCAGTACTAAAAGAAAATATGATAGTTACAGATGAACCAGGAATTTATATTCCCGGAAAATTTGGTGTAAGAATAGAGGATACTGTTCAAATAACAAAATTTGGTTGTGTAAGCATAACAAAATCTGAGAAAAATTGTATTATCATATAAAAGTGTGCCAATGGGGACGTACGTTTTTGACACAAATATAAGGGTTGATTTTTCTATTAATTTATAGTAAAATATAAAAAGTAAAAATAAAAATATGCTGAAAATATAAGAATTAGAATTAGCAATTTCAGCAAATATGAAGGGAGAAATAAAAATGGCAGGAGTATACTCAGCAGGAGATTTTAGAAATGGAACAACATTTGAAATGGAAGGAAACGTATTTAGAGTAGTTGAATTCCAACATGTAAAACCAGGAAAAGGATCAGCATTTGTAAGAACAAAATTAAAAAATGTAATAACAGGAGCAACACTTGAAAAAACATTTAATCCATCAGATAAATTCCCAGGTGCAGAAATAGAAAAGAAAGTAATGCAATATTTATATGCAGATGGAGATTTATATTACTTTATGGATAATGAAACATATGATCAAATGCCTTTAAACAAAGATACACTAGGTGACTGCTTAAAATATTTAAAAGAAAATATGGAAGTAACGATTCTTTCATATAAAGGAAATGTATTTGCAGTAGAACCACCAACATTTGTTGAATTAGAAGTTACATATACAGAACCAGGATTTGCAGGAAATACAACAACAACATCAGGAAAACCAGCAACATTAGAAACAGGATTAGAATTACAAGTACCAATGTTTGTAAATATTGGAGATGTATTAAAAATAGATACAAGAACATGTGAATATATGGAAAGAGTATAAAAATAGCAATAATCTAGGAATTTATAAAAATTTTCCTAGATTATAAACATTGTACTAAAATAGTTTAATAAATATCAAAAAAATAGTTAAACTATAAATAGTGAAATTAATTTTTAAAAATGGAGGATATTATGAGTGATTTAAATCAACAAATAGAAAATCTTTTAAAAGAAATGAAAGAAATAAAAGAAAATCAAAAGATAATGACAGATAAAATGGAAAGAATGCAGCAAGTTATTGACCATATAGAAAACGATATATATTCTGAAGAAGGATTTGATTTTGAAATTGTTTGTCCATACTGTGAACATGAATTTGTAATAGATGCAGATGAAAACAAAAAAGAAATTGAATGTCCAGAATGTAAAAATGTAATAGAATTAGATTGGTCAGGAGATTTATGTGAAGATGATGAATGTTCTGGACATTGTCATGGATGTTCAGGATGTGGAGATTCTGATGAAGATGATGATATGTAATAATAACAATTGCATTTATTCATAATAAAAGGGGTAAAAAAAATAAATACTTTTTTTACACCCTTTTTTTGATGTTAATGTCCGCTTTTGTTCATAACAATTGATAAATATTAATAGGTACACTATTAAAAATAATTCAAGGGATTGTGATATTTATCATCAATTCTAAAGCCGTAGATGAAGATGGCAACCGAGTAGAAGCGCCGATTAGTAGGCTTGCCAGAAGAATCAGAATAAGGATTTCCTGAAACACCATAAACATATTTGGGGCCAACATATCCGAATTACTTCACCTTGCTTAACAAAATCACCAACATTTACTATAAAATTAGGAGAAACATGGCAATAAGAAATTTTAAAATTATCAAAAGAAAGTGTAATAGTATATCCACCAGCACCTAAAAAAGAACGAAAAGTAATTTCTCCATCAGCAATAGCAATTAGCTTAGTACCTTCTGGAGCAGGAATATCAACACCATAATGAAAACTAGATGCACCACTAGTCGGAGCGTTTCTTTTCCCAAAATAAGAACTTATGCTAGTATATCCAGGAATAGGCCAAATAAAACCAAATTTGTTTGGGTTATAGTTTAGTATTTCTTTTTCAGAAAAATTATAAGAGTAGTTACCGATTTTGAATTATTGGAATAAAGAATAAAGAAATGAAAATTGAAAATAAAATAATGACTAATAAAAATTTTTTAAATAAATTTGAAATAAAAATCACTTCCTTGAATAAAATATTGTAATAAGAGTTATAACATAAAATTATGTTAAATTCAAGAAAAAATAAAAAAAATTTACAGAAGACTTGTAAAAAAAAATGAAATATGCTAATATAATAAAAGATGTTAAAAAATTAATTATATAGGGGTATAGTGTCAATGGTAGCACATCGGTCTCCAAAACCGCCTGTGAGGGTTCGAGTCCTTCTACCCCTGCCATTTATCATATTCCAAATTGTTGGAACTTCAATATGTTTTAGGAGGATTTAATGAAATCGGTTGTACAAGAATGGTTAAGTAATGATAATATCTCATATAAACAACAAACTGTAGTATTATCTTCTTTAAGAGGATGCGATGGGCTAACTAAAGAAGACATTTCTAAAAAACTGGTTAGAAAAATAAGAAATGTTGTTTTAAAAAATGCTGGTACTGACAAAACTCCATTTATGGTAGAAGGTATGAAGTTAGAAGAAGTTGAAAAATATGCTTCCAATTGTGATAAATATCCAATTCATTTTTATATGCATATGTGTTTTGCTTGCGAAATAATTGGATTTAAACATCCGAACGATGAAATAAGAAATTGGTTTCATAAGGCATATTTAATTATTGTTCATGCATTACATTTAAAACCAGAAAATGAGGAAGAATGTGATTTTAGATTACAAGATGGAGTAGATACACCGTATATAAAATTAGAAGAAAATAGTTAAATTAAATATAATTACGATGAAAAAGAAAAAATGCTAATAAATTTATTTTTAGAGAGCAAGTGATGGTGGAATACTTGTAATAAATATAGTATGGGGAACTTTGGAGTAATAAAAAATTAAGGTGCTTAAAATAAATGCATTAAAAAATTGCATAAGTTTTAAGAATTAGGGTGGAATCGCGGAAATAAACTTTCGTCCCTAGCTACTAGAGATAGTTGCTAGAGACGAATTTTTTGATGATTTGGGGACGGAGAAAAAATCATCATTATAAATAATTAAAAAGATGATTTTTTCTCCGTCCCCAAATCATCAAAAGGGGGAATTTTTATGTTAAAATCAATGGAAACATTAGTTGCATTATGCAAAAACAGAGGATTTATATATCCAGGATCAGAAATTTATGGGGGATTAGCAAATACTTGGGATTATGGCCCATTAGGAAATGAATTAAAAAACAATGTAAAAAATGCTTGGAGAAAGAAATTTATACAAGAACAACCTAATATTGTAGGGCTAGATGCTGCAATATTAATGAATCCAGAAACATGGGTTGCATCAGGTCATATAGGTGGTTTCTCAGATCCATTAATAGACTGTAAAGAATGTAAAACAAGACATAGAGCTGATAAATTAATTGAAGAATGGGCTCATAACAATGGAAAAGACATGATAGCAGATGGAATGTCAGATGAAGAATTAATAAACTTTATTAAAGAAAATAATATAGAATGTCCATCATGTGGAAAAACGAACTTTACAGATATTAGAAAATTTAATTTAATGTTTAAGACATTCCAAGGTGTTACAGAAGATACAACATCGACAGTATATTTAAGACCAGAAACAGCACAAGGTATATTTGTAGATTTCAAAAATGTATTAAGAACATCAAGAAAGAAAATGCCAATGGGTATTGCTCAAATTGGTAAAGCTTTTAGAAATGAAATAACACCAGGAAACTTTACATTTAGAACAAGAGAATTTGAACAAATGGAACTAGAATTTTTCTGCAAACCTGGAACAGATTTAGAATGGCATAAATATTGGAAAGATTACTGTGAGAAATGGTTATTAGACTTAGGAATGAAAAAAGAAAATATTCGTTTAAGAGATCATTCAGCAGAAGAGCTTGTATTTTATAGTAAAGCTACAACAGATATTGAATTTGCATTCCCATTTGGATGGGGAGAATTATGGGGAATTGCTGATAGGACAGATTATGATTTAACTAAGCATATGAATCACTCAAAACAAGATTTATCATATCAAGATCCAGAAACAAACGAAAAATATGTACCATATGTAATAGAACCATCATTAGGAGCAGATAGAGTTGTTTTAGCATTTTTGTGCAACGCTTATGACGAAGAAGAAATTGCAGAAGGTGACACAAGAACAGTTTTACATTTACATCCTGCACTAGCTCCATACAAAGTTGCTGTTTTACCATTATCTAAAAAATTATCTGAAAAATCACAAGAAGTATATGAAAAATTGTCTAAGAAATTTATGTGTGATTATGATGAAGCAGGAAGCATAGGAAAACGTTATAGAAGAGAAGATGAAATAGGAACGCCTTATTGTGTAACTGTTGATTTTGATACTTTAGAAGATGAAGCCGTAACAATAAGAGATAGAGATACTATGGAACAAATTAGAGTCAAGATTGATGAACTTGAAAAATGGATTGAAGAAAAAATTGAATTTTAGTAGACATTTACATAAAAAGATGCTATAATATTAAGTACAATTAAAAAATACATTAATAGGAGGACTAAATTATGGAATATAGTATTAAAGTAATTGACGGCTTTGAGATTAAAAAGACAGTATCAGAAGGGACAAAACGGAATAACAAAATATTTGATATAACAATTGTATTCCAAAAAGAAGGAAAATTCTTCACAGAAGCAAGTTACAGAAGGGTACTAAGTATAGCTGTTGCTCAAATAGAACGGAAGTTGAAAGACTTAACTGGATACAATAAAACAGTAAAGCAGGAATGTGAAGCGATTGCACTGCCGACGCTGGTATTCTTAGTAGAAGATATACTTCTTAGATACAAAATTTAGAGACTCCGAAAAAAGCCAGCGGTGTATACCGCTGGCTTTTCCTACTAATTATATAGGTTCTTCTCATATAAATCTTCAACATAAACATCCTTTTCTTCAAAATTATCAACAAAGCCAACTTTTGCAATAATACTAGAGTCATCAATACCTTGAATCCAAACAGGTCTATCATCATAAAAAACATCACATTTTTCTTTATTATTTAAAATAGTTTGTACCCTTTTTATATCCATAAAATCACTCCTTTAATATATGTTAATAAAATTATATCCATAAAATTTTAAAATATAACTTAAAAATCATTATGAGTCTATATGACTAAATAATTTTTAAGTGATTGCCATCTTTTAATTGACTAATTCATATAATTAATATAAAATAGTAAAGCAAACAAAGGAAAAGAAAAGTTAAAAAGAATTACAATTTTACAAAGTTTGTTTTTCAAACAGATTTGTACTTAGGGGAGGAATGAGGATAAAATGGAAATAAGATACAATGGAAAGAAAATGAAAATAGATAGAGGTTTAAAAGTAAGTGAAGCATTTAAAGAGGATATAGAAAAAAATAAATATGAAGTAGTAGGATGTTTGTATAATAACGAGTATAGAAATCTAGAGACAGAAATAGAAGAAGGAACAAATATAAGTTTAATAGATATATCATCAAAAGAAGGAATGAAAATATATATAAGAACAATTGTATATATAATGAGTAAAGCATTTGAGAAACTATATCCTAAAGAAAAGGTTATGGTTGAATATCAACTCGGAAATGCAATGTTTTGTAAATGCGAAGATTTACCTATAACAGAACAATTTATAAATAGCCTAAAAGAAAAAATGCAAGAAATAATAGATAAAGATTTAAAAATAATAAAAGTTGAAATGACAAGAGAAGAAGCAGAAGAATTTTATGAAGAAAATGATACTTCAAAAGGAAGATTACAATTTAATTTCGAAGAAAATAAAATAGTTTATATGTATTATTGTGAAAAATATTATAATTACTGTTATGGTGTATTAGCAAATAGAACAGGAGTAATAAAAAGATTTGATATAGTAAAATATGAAGATGGATTTTTAATAAGATATCCAAGTTCAAAGAATCCAACAGTACTGCCAGAATTTAAGGAGACAAAGAAATTAGCTTGGGCATTAGGAGAATTTGAAAAAATACATTCAGTATTAAATGTAAACACAGTATATAAATTAAATAAAGCAATTGAAGAAGATAGAATAAAAGATGTAATAATGCTTGCAGAAGCATTACATGAAAAGAAAATAGCAAATATAGCAGATGAAATAGCAAAAAGAAAAAATGTAAAAATGGTATTAATAGCAGGACCATCATCATCAGGAAAGACAACATTTGCACAAAGACTAGGAATACAATTACGATTAAATGGGCTAAAACCAGTAACAATATCAGTAGACAATTATTTTGTTGAAAGACAAGATACACCAAGAGATGAAAATGGAGAATATAATTTTGAAAGTATAGAAGCAATTGATTTAAAATTATTTAACGAACATCTTGTAAAATTACTAAATGGCAAAGAAATAGAAATGCCAGAATTTGACTTCCATGAAGGAACAAAGAAATATAATGGGAAAAAACTGAAATTAGCAGAAGATGAAATTTTAGTAATAGAGGGAATACATTGCTTAAATGATAAATTAACAAGTCAGATATCAAAAGACCAAAAGTATAAAGTATATATAAGTGCATTAACAGTACTAAATATGGATAGATATAATAGAATATCAACAACAGATACAAGGCTAGTAAGAAGAATTGTAAGAGACTATCAATTTAGAGGATATTCTGCATTAAATACTTTAAACACATGGCACAAAGTAACAGAAGGAGAACAGAAAAATATATTTCCATTCCAAGAAGAAGCAGACAGTATATTTAATACATCATTAATATACGAATTAAGTGCATTGAAGAAAATAGCAATGCCATTATTACAAGAAATAGATAGAGATTATAAAGAATATGCAGAAGCCCAAAGGTTAATACACATCTTAAAATACTTTAGGGAAATACCAAATGAATATGTACCAACAAACTCATTATTAAAGGAATTTTTAGGTGGAGGGACATTTGACTTGCATTAATGTCTAAAAGGGACGGTTCTGTTTGGATAAGATTAAGATAGCTATTTAAGCAAAGCGAGTTACAGATATCTAATGCAGAATTCATGGAATGAATTCTGTAAACATTAATTAGGGACACATGTTAAAAATAGGTAAGGAGAAATATGATAGAAAATAGTAAATTTACAGAAATTGATGAAGAATTTATATGCGAAAATTGTGGAAGAAAAGTGCGACCATTGGGATATTCTTGTAGAAATCATTGTCCATATTGTTTGCATTCAAAACATGTTGATAAAAATCCAGGAGATAGGGCAGAAGAATGCCATGGAGATTTGGAACCTGTAAGTATGGAGATTGATGGAAAAAAAGGATATGTTATTGTTTTTAAATGCAAGAAATGTGGAAAAATCAGAAGAAATAAAGCTGCTAAAGATGATAATATGGATTTAATTATTGATTTAAGCAGTAAACAAGTATAAATAGCAAAACACCTGAAAATAAATTTCATTTTCAGGTGTTTGCTGTTGGAGTTAGGTACAGCGACGCATTTCATTCATTTCCTGAATGGCAGATAAATTAATATCAAGTTTTGCCTTTCTAACCTCTTCATCTACCTTCCTCTGAGGGTCTTCACGCTGCAAAATTTCCATAGCCAAAGTTGCTTTTTCAAGAATGTCTCTCTTTGTTTTTTTGACAGCCTCATCTGTTTTCCTCTGAGGATCTTCACGCCGTATAATTTCCATAGCCAAAGTTGCTTTTTCAAAATTGTTCATATGGAACTCCTTTCTACAATGCAATTTTTATTACCAAATATATTATAGCATATAAATTCACATAAATCAAGATAAAATGCATTTTTTAAACTTCACGATTTAAATTTCCATTAGTATATTCGTTGCCTTCTAATCTTTTACCTTCAGAAATCTGGCTAACAATATAATTAATCTCATCAATAGTTTCATCCAAAATATCAATTCTTGCACAATCAATATCAAAATCTGTAGGGACAATAGAAGTGATTTTACTATTATAAATTGTTGACACAGTTTGGATATTATCAAATAAAACTCTAAAATTCATATTCATTCGATCTTTTAAATAATATTTATTATTAGAATTACATTTAGAAGTACAATTTGGATAACACTTATTTGTTTTTCCATTTAAACAATAATTCATATTCATTAAAGGAATTTTTCCATAAACAATCATTTCTTTAAACAAACAAGAGTTATTGCATAAACTTGTTATAATTTCTCTATTTGATTCAGGAGAAATTGTAAATCTATTAAGTTTTAAATTTTTTAGTTCATTAACACTATAATTATTAAAAATATTAAAAGTATAATTTGCAATTAATTCAAAATGTTTTTCACTATTTTTTAAAACTTCTTCTAATAATTTTAAATTAGAAATATTTGAAAGTACAAATCCATTAATATTATAATTTTCAATAGTTTTTTCTATATTACTGTAAAATAAATTTATATAGTTAGCTTTTATTATAGTTGGCATATAAATATAAAGCTTGAAGTTTTTTTGCAAAGTATTTAAAATTTCAGAATATTTAGTATTTGAAAAATATTTTAAAGGTATGTAAATTTTATCAATATTATCTAATCTAGAATAATCAAAATCAGTATTTAAAACATTTAACAAAACAGAGATTTCCTTCTTAGCAAAGTTTCTTTTACTATTATGTAGTTCATTGAACCCTATTTTGCTGAAATCAATTTTTCCGACATCTTTTAATATTACTAATAGCAAAATTATATGTAGACTCTAAAGCATTTCTTCGAAGTTCATTTAAAGTGCTTATTTTAGGCAAGAAAAGACTATCATCTAAATCTATATCAATATTTTTAAAGTTATAAAGAGAATCATTAGTTTTATTTAGTTGAGATAAAACTCTTTCCTTATCTAAAGGTTTATTTTTAGCATCTTCAGGAATTATGTCAGATTTACAATTAATATTCAGATTAGAATAAATATCTAAGTTATTAGCAGATTTTACAGTTAATTCTATTGGCAATCCTTTTTTTATAGAAACTTTACAATTAAGTCCAATTTTTCTATTCTCTGTTTTAATACTTTCTTGAGCAATTGCATTTAATCTTTTAGATGACATTTTATATATTTTATCACCCAAATTAATATTGCCCTTCATTCTTCCAATAGTAACAGTCTGGCCAATTGTAGTTTCTTTAATGTTTTTATCCTTAAACATTAATTCTGAAATATTATAAGTACCATCTTCTTTTTCTAAGGAGATAGTATCTCCAATTTCAATAGGTTGTTGTAACTTAACAGTAATATATCCTTTATTTTTATTATATTTTTCGACTTTTCCTAAAAATAGCCCCATATTATTAGGTTTTTCTTTAAAAACTAAATTCTTATTAGGTTCTACTAAAAGATGGCCAGCAGAAGACATTCCTCTATTAAAAACTTGTAATAAAGTAGTTCTATCAGTTTTGTCAACTATATAAGGCATACCAGACTGTGCTAAATCGATATATTTTCTATAAATACGTGTAACAGTTGCAACATATTCAGGATTTTTCATTCTTCCTTCAATTTTTAGGCAAGTTACACCAGCATTTATCAAATCAGGAATATAATCTAAACCGCATAAATCACGAGGACTTAGAAGATAACCAGAATCAATTTTTTTATCATTTTCTAAAAATTCATATGGTAATCTACAAGCTTGAGCACATTTGCCACGATTTCCAGAGCGACCACCTATCATACTAGAGAATAGGCATTGACCTGAGTATGAAATACATAAAGCTCCATGGGCAAATACTTCAATTTCAATATCTGAATTTTTGCAAATATATTCTATATCTCTAATAGAAAGCTCACGTGAAAGGACAACTCTTTTAAAACCTAGCTTTTGCATTTCTAAAACACCTTGTAAATTATGAATAGACATTTGAGTACTTGCATGGATATCTAAATCTGGAAATTCTTTTATTAATTTTATTGCAAGCCCTAAATCTTGTACAATTATTGCATCTATTCCAAATTCATATGCTTTTTGTGCTAAAGTAAGAGCATCTTTAAATTCAATATCTTTTATTAATGTATTTAATGTAAGGTTTGTTTTTACACCTCGAGTTTTAGCATATATTATAGCTCTTTCAAGTTCTTCTAAATTGAAATTTGAAGCAAATGCTCTTGCACTAAATAAATTAGCTCCAAAATATACACTATCTGCACCATTTTGAACAGCTGCTTTTAAACAATCAAAATCACCAACGGGTGATAATAAATCAATCATTTCTTTTCCTCCAAATAGATTATAACATTTTTAAATAATAAAGTAAATTACTTCTTGACAAAGGTGTACTTTTGGTATAAACTCTAATACGAAAAATAACCTAAAGGAGGAAATATAATGGAATTAAAAGGATCAAAAACAGAGAAAAATTTAATGGAGGCATTTGCTGGAGAATCTCAAGCAAGAAATAAATATACATATTTTGCAAGTAAAGCAAAAAAAGAAGGCTATGAGCAAATAGCTGCAATATTCCAAGAAACAGCTGATAATGAAAAAGAACATGCAAAAATGTGGTTCAAGTTATTACAAGGTGGAGATATAAAAACAACATCAGAAAACTTAAAAGCTGCAGCAGAGGGAGAAAACTATGAATGGACAGATATGTATGACAGAATGGCACAAGAAGCTAAAGAAGAAGGATTTGATCATATAGCATTTTTATTCTCAGAAGTTGCTAAAATAGAAAAAGAACATGAAGCTAGATACTTAAAATTATTAGAAAATGTTGAAGATGGATTAGTGTTTAGTAGAGATGGAGATAGAATTTGGAAATGTAGAAATTGTGGACATATAGTAATTGGAAAAAATGCGCCAGAAATATGCCCAGTATGTGCTCATCCAAAAGCTTATTTTGAAATAAAAGCTGAAAATTATTAATAAGAACAAATAGGAAGTTCTTAGTATTAGCTATTATTTTTGGCTTTCTGTAAATAAAAGTATAGAAATTTGTATTGATTTCTATACTTTTTCATATTATATGAAAGTTCTATTAATGTTTGTTCTATAATGTGAAAGAAGAGCACCCTTCGCGGCCTCAATAGGCGGGTACTCTCTTTCTTTAATTTAATGGTGAGTCTGTTTGTTAGTGGCATAAAAGATGCTTAGACTCGTACATTCACATCTCTTTTCACTTAAGTTAAGTGAACCACACCGGAGGGACGAATCCCACCGGGAAACTGCCATTTTCACATTTAATCATAGGCGTTTTCTCCCTAATAAGCGCACGCTGCGCTGCCGCCGGCTGCTACCGAAAAGATGATTTAAGCGAAATAATATTTTTTGTAAAATTACTCGGTCCTGCTCTTTTCATAGGCTTACCTCCATTTACGACATACTATGATCAGGTTTTACCTTCAGTACAATAAATTAGTACTGTTGGCAGTTACATGTACAGTTGCTCTTGAGCAAGTACATTCTTATTATAACATGTTAATTTACATAAGTCAATAGAAAAAATGAAATTTTTTAAAAAAAATTTAAAAATACGATGAAAGAAGAATAATTAAAGTTACATAACTATTGATTTATCAAGGATTATTTGAAAAATAAAAAATAGTATGTTATAATGCAAAATATAAAAAATATATCAAAAATAGAAAAAACTTATAAAATAGTGAACTTAATTTTGTAAATATGGAGTGAATAAATATGCCAAAGTTTTTTGTAAAACAAGAACAAATAAAAGAAGATAAAATAATCATATTAGGGCAAGATGTAAATCACATAAAAAAGGTATTAAGAGGAAAAATAGGTGACACACTTCAAATATGTAATAACCAAAGTGGAGAAAACTATTTGTGTAATATAGAGAATATAAGTAATGAAAATATATTGTGTAAAATAAAAGAAAAGGTAGAAGAAAAAGTTGAAGCAAATATAAAAGTTACAATATTTCAGGGATTACCAAAAGCAGATAAAATGGAATATATAATTCAGAAATCTGTTGAATTAGGCGTATATGATATAACACCTGTAGAGATGAAAAGATGCATTGTTAAGCTAAATGAAAAAGATAAAAATAAAAAAATAGATAGATGGCAAAAGATATCAGAAGTTGCAGCAAAACAATGTGGAAGAGATATAATACCTAAAGTTAATAATATAATAAATATAGAAAATGTATGTGATTTAATACAAAAATATGATATAGTATTAGTAGCCTATGAAAATGAAAAAGAAAATACATTAAAAGAGCAAATTAAAAACATAAAAGAAAATATTATTAAAAATAAGAATAATATTAAGACAAAAATAGGAGTTCTAATAGGACCAGAAGGTGGAATAGATATAAAAGAAATTGAAAAGATGAAAGAAAATGATGCAAAAATTATAACTTTAGGAAAAAGAATACTAAGAACAGAAACAGTAGCACTGAATATATTAAGCATTATAATGTATGAATTAGAAAAATAAAGAATGGAGAGAAAGATAAAATTGAAAGAAGTAAATGAAAAATATTTTAAAAAAATATATCTAAATATTTTGAAAGCAATAATAGTTCTATTATACTTTTTAGTATTAAATGTAATATATGAAAATGTAAATAGTAACTATATGCAAACAGGAATAAAAGTATTTACTATGATAATACTTTTTATATCAATTTACATATTTGAAAAGGCATATAAAAAAGATAGTGATGATTTAGCAGTACAAGGAATAGAAATATTAATTTTATCGGCATATACATTAACTATTGAACATATAACAAATAAATTCAATTTTGGTTTTAGAAACTATTCATTGGTAGCATCTTATATATTTGCGATATATTTTATACTAAAATGTATTATTATATATACCAAAGGAAGAAAAGAGATTGCACAGAATCTTAGTGATATAAGAGAAATTGTAAAAAAGGATAAACCAATAAAAAAAGAAGCAACAAAAAAGAAAAAAGAAAATAAGGAAATTTCAGATGATAAGTCAAAAGCAAAAGTAAAGACTAAAAATAATAAGAATAAAATAAAAGATAAAGAAACAAAAAACGAGGAAATCCAAAACAAAAACACGAAAAAATCTAAACAGGATAAGATTTCTGAAAAAGATCAAAAGACATCAAATAATAAAAAAGAGGTAAAAGTAAATGATTAAAAGCATGACAGGATATGGAAAAGGAAATTTAAATATAGAAAATAGGGAATATCAAGTAGAAATAAAAAGTGTAAATCATAGATATTTAGACATAAGCATAAAGATGCCAAGGATGTTAAGTTATTTAGAAGAAGACATAAAAAAACAAATATCTGAAAATATAAAAAGAGGAAAAATAGATATATTCATTACATTTGAAAATAATAGTGAAGAAGGTAAAAATGTAGAAATAAATAAAGAACTTGCAAAAATATATATAAACCAACTAAAAGAGTTGGCTAGAGAAGAAAAAATTGTAGACAATATTGATGTTATAGAAATAGCAAAATTTCCAGATGTATTAAAAATTAAAATAGAAAACGATGATGAACAAATAAAAAGAGAAATAATGGAAGTTACAAAAGAAGCGATAAGTAGAATATTAGAAATGAGAAAAATAGAAGGAGAAAAAATAGCACAAGATTTACAACAAAGGATAAAGAATATACAAAATAAAATAGAAGAAATATCAGAAAAATCTACTGGACTTATTGAAGAATATGTAGTAAAATTAGAAAGAAGAATAAAAGAAATATTAAAATCAGATGAAATAGATAAATCAAGAATAGCACAAGAAGTAGTAATATATGCAGATAAATGTTCTGTGGAAGAGGAAGTTACAAGATTAAAAAGTCATATATATCAATTTGAAAAGTTAATATCTGATAATAATAAAGATTCTATAGGAAAAAAGTTAGATTTTATAATTCAAGAAATGAACAGAGAAACAAATACAATTGGTTCAAAAGCAAATAATTTAGAGATAACAAATAGAGTTATAGACATAAAAACAGAATTAGAAGACATACGAGAACAAGTGCAAAACATAGAATAGGAGGATAAGTTTTATGCAGTTAGTAAACATAGGATTTGGAAACATAGTATCTTCAGAGAGAATAGTAGCAATAGTAAGCCCAGAATCAGCGCCAATAAAAAGGATGGTACAAGAAGCAAAAGATAACAAGACAGCAGTTGACGCAACATGTGGAAGAAGAACGAGGGCTGTAATAATAACAGATTCAGGACATATTATATTATCAGCTGTTCAACCAGAAACAGTAGCAGGAAGATTAGACAAAGACATAACAACAACAGTTACACAAATGCAAGAAGAAGAATAAAATTATAAAAAATTAGAGGAGGAAGTTAGAATATGATAGTAAAACCAACAGTTACAGAATTATTAAAAAAATCAAAAAACAGATATGAATTAGTAATAGCTACATCAAAAAGGGCTAGACAAATTGCAATGGGAGATGAACCATTAACTAAAGTTAAGGAAGAGTCACCAGTTACTTTGGCTGCTAATGAATTAGCAGAAGGTAAAGTTACTATTGTGAATGAAGAAAATGAAGAAGTAGAAGAATAATATATTTAAAAAATTAAGGAGAATAAATATTATGTTAGTAATATTATCAGGGGTATCAGGAGCAGGCAAAGATACTATAAAAAATGAATTGATAAAAAGGATTGAAAATGTAGTATCACTGCCATCTTTTACTTCAAGAGAACCTAGAAATAATGAAAAAGAAGGAGTTCAATATCATTTTATAACAAAAGATGAATTCAAAGAAAAAATAAAAAATGGGGAATTCTATGAATATGATATTCATCATGAAAATTATTATGGAACATCTATAAAATTAATGAGTGAGAAGATAAAAAGTGGAAAGATAATAGTAAAAGATATAGAAGTAAATGGAACTGAGAACTTAATAAAAACATTAGGAAAAGAGACAAAATTAGTAACAATATTTCTAAAAGTTGATAAAGAAGAATTAAAACATAGACTTATTAATAGAGGAGACAATTTAAGTGAAGCAGAAATGGAATTAAGATTAAGTAGATTAGAATATGAAGAATCAAAAATAAATTTATATGATTATATTATAAAAAATGATGACCTAGAGAAAACAGTACAAATTATTATGGCAATAATAAAAAATGAAGCAAGACTAGAGAAAAATACATATTAGCAATTTTAATGTGTATTAAAAGTGATCAAAATTTGCAAAAAAATGTCATATATGGTATAATTAAGAAGTACAATTGAAAAAACCAAAGGTGGTAAAAATGAAATTATTATTAATTATATATATATTAGTATTCGTAGTATTTGCTTTAGCATTATATGCAGTAATGCAGTTAAAATTATTAGGAATAAAAGTAAAAGATTTTTGGGACTTTATAGAAGCAAATGAAATGTTAGATAAACTATATAGATTTGCTAGGCAATATCAAAAAATGTCACCGCAAGAGCAAGTTATATATTTATCAGAAGCGGAAAAAATATTTACAGCATTTGATAAAGTACCAAAAGAATTGTGGGATGAAGAATACGAAAAATATAAACAAGTTCTAAAAAAATATAATGATATAAAAATGCTAAGATGGGCATCAAACTAAAATATAAAAAAGTTTTATAAAATAGTTGATTTTTACAAATAAGTATGGTAATATAATGCCATACTTATTTTAATTCATTTTAAATTAATTATTCAAAAGATTGTATTATAAAAGATACAATTAAAAAGATTTTTTTCAAATATAAGTTTTAACAACTTATTCAAACAAATTATGCCTCATCCTTATATTTTATTCTTGAGGTGGAAAGAAATCAATTAAAAATATGAAGAAAGGAGGCGATAAATATGAGTACAGAGTTTGAAAAATTAGTAATAGAAAAACTAGAAAGGTTAGATTCTGGTATTAAGGAACTAAAAGAAGATGTAACAATACTAAAAACAGAAGTAGCAGAACTAAAGGAAGATGTAACAATATTAAAAACAGAAGTAGCAGGATTAAAGAAAAATGTAGATAAATTGAATAAACAAGTAAAAGAATTAACAGATGATACATTAATACTAAAAGATGAAGTATTTAATACTGTGAAACCAACATTAAAATCAATAGAGCAAAAACTAGATATAATGGTAGATATTAATATTCCTAAAATATTAAATAATCAAACAAGGAATCACATTGAAGTGGTTAGAAAAATAGATAGATATCAAAAAGAAAATGAATTAGAACATAGTAGATTAAATTATGAAATTTGTAAATTAAAAGCAAATGCATAAAAATAAAAAGTCTATAGATATAAAAATATCTGTAGGCTTTTTTATTATATAGAAAAATTAATTTTTCTATACAACAAAACACATTCCACAGAAAATTACCATAAAAAATTTGACAAATTATTAATATAAATATAAAATATGAAATGTGAAAATTAATTTAGTAATTAGAGGAGATAATTATGAGCGGAAAACATAGTAAAAATAATAAACAAAGAAGAATAGTAGAAGAGGAAGAAATACCTAGAGTATTTAGAAAAGATAATAATGAAAATAGAAGAACAGATAGAAAAAGTAAAAAGAAAAGAAATACAGGACTTAAAATTTTTTCAAGAATAGTAATAACACTAGTAATAATTTTAGCAATACTATTAGCATCAATATTCTGGTTTGTAAATAACAAATTAGGAAAAATGCAAAAAGTAAAAATAAATGAGGCGGAATTAGGAATATCAAATCAAATTGATGAAAACTTATCAGGATACAGAAATATAGCAATATTTGGAGTAGATAGTAGGTCAGATGACTATGGAGTAGGAAATAGAAGCGACTGTATAATGATTGCTAGTATAAATAATAAAACAAAAGAAATAAAATTAATATCTGTATATCGTGATACGTATGTACAAATAGAAGGTCATGGATTAGATAAAATAACACATGCATATTCTTATGGAGAAGCACCACTTGCAATAAAAACACTTAACAAAAACTTAGACTTAAACATAAAAGAATTTGTAACAGTTAACTTTGATTCAGTATCAGAAGCAGTAGACAAACTAGGAGGAGTACAATTATCAATAACGTCAGAAGAAACAAAATATATAAATGGATATATAGATGAAGTTTCCAAAGTTACAGGAAAATCATCAAAACATATAACACAAGCAGGAACATATACAGTAGATGGAGTTCAAGCTGTTGCATATTCAAGAATTAGATATACAGCAGGAGGGGATTATAAAAGAACAGAAAGAATGAGAACTGTTATAGAAGCAATGTTTTCAAAATTAAAAACAAGAAATCTTGCTCAAATAAATTCTTTTGCTGATAGTATTTTGCCACAAGTATATACAAATATTTCCTTAGGAGATATATTATCTTTAGCACCAGATATGGCTAAATATAAAGTTTCAAATAGTATAGGATGGCCTTATGATACAAAAGGTAAGACTATGGATAGATGGTATGGAATACCAGTTACATTAGAAAGTAATGTAATACAATTACATAAAGAGGCTTTTGGAGAAAATGATTATACTCCATCACAAAATGTAAAATCAATTAGTCAAAGCATTATAAATAAAACAGGATATACGAAATAATTAGTTTAAAATGTTGGTATATATTCAATTTTATATATCAACATTTTGTAGTATATAATATATTATAACTTTTAATTAATATGAAATAAAAAGATACTATGACTTGAATATAGAGGAGTTTAAAAATGAATTTAAAAATACAAAGAATAATTTTCGCAATTTTATCAATAATGACTTTTACAATGATTTTTATTTTTTCTAGTCAAAATGGAGAAAAATCTGGATCAACTAGTAGGGGATTTACAAGAAGAATAATAGAAATCTTGCAGATAGACAAACACATGGAAGGAGAAGAAAAAGAATTATTTATAGAGAACTGTCAATATGTGGTTAGAAAATTAGCACATTTTACAATTTATACCATTTTAGGAATAAATATGATGTGATTTATTAATACATATAATATTAAAAGTAAAAATAAATTAATAGTTGTAGTGCTAGTTGGTGTTATGTATGCTATATCAGATGAATTACACCAAATGCTCTCAGGTGGCAGAACACCAGCAATTAAAGATGTTATTATAGATACAATAGGAGTATTATTTGGCGTTGGAATATTCAATATTTTTAAAGTTATGTTGATTTTTTATACAAAAAAGGTAAATATTAGTTGCAGAAATTGACGAAAAAGGGTTGATTTTATGTTGAAAAATATATATAATTTGTTTAGAATATTTATAAGAAAAATAATATATTTTGGGGGGATTGTACATGAATACAAATATTGGCGAAAGCCAAGTTATTATAGATAAAAAAGTAATAGTACAACCAAATAGAAATGCAAGAGTTGATATAAAAAATATTAGATATAATTTTTGCAAGAGAGCATTAGATATTTTAGGTGGGCTAATTGGTGTGCTTGCTCTAATACCATTAACAGTTGCAATATATATAGCAAATCTTATATCAAAAGATAATGGACCAGTATTCTATTCTCAAGAAAGAATAGGAAAAGATGGTAAATCTTTTAAATTTTATAAATATAGATCAATGGTAGTTAATGCTGATGAAAAACTAAAAAAATATTTAGAAGAAAATGAAGAGGCAAGAAAAGAATATAAGAAATATAAAAAATTAAAACATGACCCAAGGATAACTAAAGTTGGAGAATTTATTAGAAAAACAAGTATTGATGAATTTCCACAATTTATTAATGTATTAAAAGGAGATATGAGTTTAGTTGGGCCAAGACCATATTTACATAGAGAAATAGAAGATATGGGAGAAAATTATAATACTATTATTTCTGTTAAACCAGGACTTACAGGATATTGGCAAGTAAATGGTAGAAGCGATAAAGATTTTAAAGAGAGAACTGATATGGATGTTGCTTATGTTTATGATAGAACTTTGTGGATTGATATAAAATTTTTGATAAAGACAGGATTGAAAATATTTGAAAAAGAAGGAGCAATGTAGTAATGCAAAAGGATATATTTATAATTGGTTCAAAGGGGATACCAGCAAAGTATGGTGGATTTGAAACTTTTGTGGAAAATTTAACATTAAAAAAAGTAAATGAAGAAATAAAATACCATGTAGCATGTATGGGAAAAGAAAGAAATCAGTTTGAATACAATAATGCAAGATGTTTTACTGTAAAAGTTCCTAATATAGGTCCAGCTAAAGCAGTATATTATGATATAGTAGCATTAAAAGAATCAATAAAGTACATAAAGAAAAATAACATAAAAAATGCTATTATATATATATTAGCTTGTAGAATAGGACCTTTTATTGGGCATTATAAAAAGCAACTGAAAAAATTAGGAGTAACACTATATGTTAATCCTGATGGCCATGAATGGAAAAGAGAAAAATGGAATAAGCTTATTAAAAAATATTGGAAAATTTCAGAAAAATTAATGGTAAAACATGCAGATTTATTAATTTGTGATTCTTTAAATATCGAAAAATACATAAAAGAAGATTACAAAAAATACAATCCAAAAACAACTTTTATAGCTTATGGTTCGGAAACAAAGAGAAGTACATTAGAAGATAACGATGAGAAACTACTAAAATGGTATAATGAAAAAAATGTAAAAGCTAATGAATACTATTTGATCGTGGGAAGATTTGTTCCAGAAAACAATTATGCAACAATGATTAAAGAGTTTATGAAAGCAGAAACATCTAAAAGTTTAGTTATAATAACAAATGTTGAAAAAAATAAATTTTACAATAAATTACAAGAAGAACTTAATTTTGAAGATGATGAAAGAATTAGATTTGTTGGAACTGTATATGACAGCGAATTATTAAAGAAGATAAGAGAAAATGCATATGGATATTTGCATGGACATGAAGTTGGAGGAACAAATCCTTCTTTATTAGAGGCGCTAGCTTCAACAAAGTTGAATTTATTATTGGATGTAGGTTTCAACAAAGAAGTAGGACAAGATGGGGCTTTATATTGGAACAAAGATGATAAAAATTTAGCTAATTTGATAAATGAATGTGATGTAATTACTTATGAAAAGATATTAGATTTGTCAAAAAAAGCTAGAGAAAGAATTAATAAAGAATATAGCTGGACAACAATTGTTAGTAAATATGAAAAAATATTTAAAGGATAAAGGAAGATGAGAATATTACATTATTTTTTAGGATTTCCACCATATAGAACAGGTGGTTTAACTAAATTTGTATATGATTTAATGTGTGGACAAAAAGATAATGGAGATGAAGTAATTGCTTTATGGCCAGGAAAGATAAATTTTTTTAATAATGATAAGATTAAAATTAGGAAAAAGAAAAATATAAATGGTATAGTAAATTTTGAAATTATCAATCCACTACCAATATCTTTAGATGAGGGTATAATTGATATTTTAGAATATACAAAAAAATGTGATAAAGAAAAATATCTAAAATATCTAAAAAAAATAAAGCCAGATGTTATACATATTCATACATTGATGGGATTGCATAAAGAATTTATAGAAGCTGCTATGGAAAATAATATAAAAATTATTTTTACAGCACATGATTATTTTGGGATATGTCCTAAAGTTACACTATATAATAATGGGGAAACTTGTGTTGATGATTGTAATTGTAAAAAATGTATACAATGCAATTATTCAGCACTATCACTAAATAAAATCAAAATACTGCAATCTCCAATTTATAGATTATTAAAAAATTTCAAACTTGTTAAAGCTTTAAGAAAAAAGCATAGAAAAAAATTTTTTAAAAATGAAGAAACAGGATTAAAAGAAGAATATGATAAAAATTATAATGAAATTTGTATAAAAGAAAAAGAATACCAAGATTTAAGAAAATATTATATAGAAATGCTTGAGAAAATAGATATGATTCATTTTAATTCAAATCTTACAAAAGAAATATATTTGAAATATATAAAACCTAAAAAATATGAAGTAGTATCAATAACTCATAAAGATATTTCGGATAATAGAAATAATAAATATATAAAAAGCAATAAGATTAGATTCACTTTTTTAGCATCAACAAAACCATATAAAGGTTTCTATTTATTAAAAGATGTATTAGATGAAATATATAAAGAGAAAAAGGATGATTTTGAATTAAATGTATATGGAAATGTAACAGATAAATCTAAATATATGATTATTCATGAAAATGGTTTTAATCAAAATGATTTGCCGGAAATCTTTTCAAAAACAGATATATTAGTAGCACCAAGTTTGTGGTATGAAACATTTGGATTTACTGTATTAGAAGCATTAAGTTATGGAGTGCCTGTAATTATAAGTGCAAATGTAGGAGCTAAAGATATTGTGGGAGATTTTGGGATTATAGTAAAAACAAATAATAAAAAAGATTTAAAAGAAAAGATAGAAAATTTAGATAAAGATAAAATTATGAAAATGAAAAATAAGATACAAAAAGATTTTACAATAAAAACTTGGAATGAATTTTGTAAAGAGATAGAAAATTTATATAAGGAGATAAAATGAAATTAATTAATAAAATTGCTAAAATTGCTGGAAAAGAAAATTTCGAAATAGATGAAAAGATTGAAATTTCATATGTGATTAGAATTTGTTTAAAATATGGAATGATGAAAATTAGAGGAATTTATAAATCTATTGGAAAAAAATATATATCATCCAACATTTATATTGGAAAAAGAGTAAAATTAATTTCTAGAAAAAATTTAAAAATAGGGGAAAAAACTAAAATTCATAACAATGTAAAAATTGATGCGTTATCTACAAGTGGCGTGAATATTGGAAAAGGTGTAGTAATCGGAGAAAATACAAAAATAGAATGTACAGGAAGTTTACAAAGAATTGGCAAGGGAGTAAGTATAGGAGATAGAACATCTTTTGCAAATGACTGCTTTTTTGGCGCAGCTGGAGGAATAGATATAGGAGAAGATGTAATAGCTGGACAATATATTAGATTCCATTCAGAAAATCATAAATATGAAGATAAAAATAGATTGATTAAGGAACAAGGAGTTACACATAAAGGAATAAAAATAGGTAATAATTGTTGGATAGGTTCGGGAGCAGTTTTTTTAGATGGAGCTGAAATAGGAAATGGATGTGTTGTTGCAGCAAATGCAGTTGTTTTAAATAAGTTCCCTGACAATGTTGTGATAGGTGGAATGCCCGCAAAAATAATTAAGGAGATATAAAAATGAAAATAAGTATAATTGTACCTGTTTATAATGTTGAAAAAGAATTACCAAGATGCATTGAGTCATTACTTAGACAAACATATAAAGATATAGAAATAATATTAGTTGATGATGGAAGTACTGATGAATCTCCATGTATATGTGAGAATTATGCAAAGAAATATTTAAATATTAAAGTTATACATAAAGAAAATGGAGGTTTATCATCAGCTAGAAATTGTGGGATAAATAATTCAAATGGAAAATATTTGTTATTTGTAGATTCAGATGATTATATAAATGATGAAACATGTGAAAGATTCCTTAAAGCTATAGAAAAAGAAGACGTTGATGTAGTTGTAGGAGAAGCAAGAGAAACTAGAAATGATAAGATTGTACTATATAAGCATGACGCATTTCAAGATGATAAGGTGTATAATGGAAATGAATACATAAATATTGCAATAAAAAATAATGAGTTTTACGCTCCTGCTTGGCTTAACTTTTATAAAAAAGAATTTTTAGTGAATAATGATTTATTCTTTAAAGAAGGAATATTGCATGAAGATATGCAATATTTACCTAGAGTATTTTTAAATGCAAAGAAAGTGAAAACAATATCTTACATTTTTTATGAATATATTATAAGGGAAAATTCTATAACTACAAACAAAAACTATAAAAAGAATATAGAAGATATATTTGAAATATATAGTGAATGGTATGATATGTTTAAAAACATAGAAGATAAAGAAACTAAAAAAATGCTAAATTGCGTATTATCAAAGTATTTTATTGCATCTTGTAGAATGTTCTCTATATATCAAGATATTTATCCTAAAAATATAGATAAAAAATTTCTTATATGTAATACACTTAATTTCAAAGAATTACTAAAAACAATGTTTTTTTTATGTTCAAGAAAATTATACATAGGAGTTAAAAATGATAGAAATAGAAAAAATAAAAAATAAAAAGGAAAGTATTTTTTTTATAGCATGGATAATGATGCTGATACATATATGTATTGCAAATTCAAGTTATTCAAGCTATTCAATAAAATATATATCATATATTTCTTTTGCCATTATAATTTTAAAAATATTTATTACCAAGTACAATATAAAAGAAATTATTATATCATTAGTCATATTAATAGTTTCAATAATATCAGAATATAAAACATCTGATATGAGAATTGTTTGGTTTGCCTTATTTTTGATTGGATCGAAAAATATCGAATTTAAAAGTATAGTTAAAAATTCTTTATATACAATTATATTATGTTGTAGTACTTTTATTATTATGTCACTTTTGGGACTATCAAATATATCAAGTATTAATGATGTTAAAGGACTGCGTTTTAGTTTTGGACTAGGACATCCTAATATGGCATCTGCATATTATTGTATTATTACAAGTTTAATATGCTATTTAAAAAAAGATAAAATAAAAATATGGAATATAATAGTTTTATTTATATCAGGAATAACAGTTTTTTTATTGACAAAATGCACAACAGGATTAATATTAAGTTCTTTTTATTTGTTTTTATTTTTGTTATTAAAGTTAGATGTTTTAAAAATTAAAAGTATACAATATTCTATTTTTATATTTTTACTTTTGCTAGTTGCTTTTTTTTCAATTGCACCTATAGTATATAATAATAATTTTGCTTATGTAGATTCTTTATTGACAGGGAGAATTTCGCAAGCAAATTATTATATAAATAAATATGGTATAAATTTGTTTGGAAGCAATGTTTTTAGTGATCTAAATAGTCCAACTACAAATAATATATTGGATAATGGTTATATTAGAATACTTGTAGTAAATGGATTAAGTAGTTATATATTTATTTTATTTAATTACATATATATTTTAAAAAAATGTTTAAAAAATGAAAATTATAATTTATTTATTCTAATTGCATTTTTTATTATATATATGTGTGTAGAAAATGTTTCAACATATATTTTTATGAATGTTACATTTTTATTGTTCAAAACAATTATTTTTAAGGAGAATCAAAATGAGTATACCTAAAATAATACATTATTGTTGGTTCGGAAATAATGAATTAACACAAAGTGCATTAGATTGTATAAATAGTTGGAAGAAGTATTGCCCAGATTATACTATTATTAGATGGGATGAAACAAATTTTGATGTAAATAAGTATGTGTTTACAAAAGAAGCATATGAAATGAAAAAGTGGGCTTTTGTTTCTGATGTAGCAAGACTTGATATTATATATAATAATGGAGGAATATATCTTGATACTGATGTAGAACTGATAAGAAATATAGATTCATTACTAAAAGATGAATTGTTTATAGGATTTGAAAATAAAGAATATGTCGCTAATGGATTAGGATTTGGGGCCGTAAAAGGAAATGAAATAATTAAACAAAATTTGGATGCATATAATAATATTTCATTTAAATATTGTGATAATATAAGCAAAATTGCTTGCCCAATAATAACTTCTGAAATTTTAGTTAAAAATGGTTTTGTAATGAATGGTAAGTTGCAAACTAAGAATAAATGTACTATATATCCAGTAGATTACTTTTGCCCAATGAACTATGATACTGGTAAAATAACAATAACCCCAAATACTTATTCAATTCACCATTATACAGCTTCATGGAAAACAAAATATGAATTATTAATGTATCAATTTGAAAAAAATTTTAATAAGTTTTTTATTAAAATGTTAGGAGAGAAAAAAGGTAAATCTGTTTCGCATAAACTTTCAAAAATTATTTGTATAATAGTAAAACCTTTTATTGGCAAATAAGAAAATCTAAATATATTTATATATAGCTATGTAAGCATAAAAATTAATATTAGGAAGTGAATTAGTTAATGAATGAATTAGTAAGCGTTGTAATAACTACATATAATAGGATAAATGAACTAAGGAGAGCTATAAAAAGTGTCATACAACAATCATACAAAAATATTGAAATAATTGTTGTAGATGATAATGTAGACAATTCTATTTCAAAACAAGTAAAATCAATTATTGAAGAGTTCAATGATGAAAGAATTGTTTTGAAAAGAAATGAAAAAAATTTAGGAGGAGCATTATCTAGAAATGTTGGAATTCAGGCAGCAAAGGGGAACTATATAGCCTTTTTAGATGATGATGATGAATATTTGCCTACAAAAGTAGAAAAGCAACTAAAATTATTTAAAGAATCTAATGACAATAAATTAGCTTTAGTTTACTGTTATTGTAATGCAGTACTTAATGGTAAAGTTATTAGAAAATATAACTATGACTATGTAGGAAATTGTTTATATAATGCAATGCGTATATGTATTGCTGCTACATCTCAATGGATGTGCAAGAAAGAGTGTCTTATAGATGTTGGAATGTTCTCTGATGTTCCATGTAAACAGGATTCTACAGTAATCATAAAGCTACTCGCTAAGGGGTATAATGTTGATCGTGTTCCTGAAACATTGTCATTATATCATGAAGAAAATATTCCTAGAATTAGCAGTAAGAATCCTCAAAAAAGAATTAAAGGTGAAAATTTATTATTAGACTTGTGCAGAAAAAATTATGATAAGATTGATGAAATTCAACGAAAAGAAGTAGAGTATTGCTTTTCATGTACATTAGTTTACTATTATTATGAAATTGGAGATTACGAAAATTACAGAAAAAATATAAATAATATAATTAAAACTCATTCATTATCTATGAAAACAATGAAAGTTCACTATTATATGTTAAAGAAAAGAATAAAGAAACTATTTGTAAATTTGCATAATATTATTAAGGACAAGAGGTGATATTGTGAGTAGAACTCAAAATGCTATTAGAAATATTTTTACAGGAGTATTTAATAAGATAATAATTCTTTTATTTCCTTTTGTAATTAGAACAGTTATTATAAAAAAACTTGGAACAGAATATTTAGGATTAAGTAGTTTATTTACTTCTATTCTTCAAGTTTTAAATTTAACTGAACTGGGATTTAGCAGCGCAATTGTTTTCAGTTTATATAAGCCAATAGCTGAAAAAGATGATAATAGAATATGTTCAATAATGAATTTCTATAAGAGAATATATAGAATTATAGGATTTATAATATTGGTTATGGGATTAATTGTATTACCATTTTTGCCTAACTTTATTAAAGGATCATATCCAAGTGATATAAATTTATATATTTTATATTTAATATACTTATTTAATACTGTTATAACTTATTATTTGTTTGCATATAAAAGCGCACTTTTAAATGCAATGCAAAGAAATGATATTATAAATAATGTAAATTCAATAACAGTCATTATTCAATATATTCTTCAAATCATAATACTATATTGTACAAAAAATTATTATATATATATGATAATAAATATACTAATGAATATTACTAATAACTTAATAACAGCATATATTACCAAGAAAAAATACCCACAATATATTTGTAAGGGAGAAATATCAAAAGAGGATAAAAAAAGTATAAAGAAAAGAGTATGTGGATTGATGATTCAAAAAATATGCGCTACTACAAGAAATTCATTAGACAGCATTTTTTTATCTATGTTTTTAGGACTGAATATTGTTGCAATATATAATAATTATTATACTATAATGTTTGCTGTTACAGGTGTTTTGACTATTATCACTTCAAGTATTACTTCAAGTATTGGAAATAGTATTGCTGTAGAAAGTGTCGA
This sequence comes from uncultured Clostridia bacterium, assembly GCA_948891265.1. GTDB lineage: Bacteria > Bacillota > Clostridia > TANB77 > CAG-508 > CAG-269. Next base: position 43,307 of record CAQUBD010000010.1, read on the forward strand.
AAAAAATTATAGTGATATGAAGAAATTTGATTTTGTGTATATGTGGATATCAGGATGGTCAACTGTTTGCTTATTATGCATGTTTCAACCATTTATGGAATTGTGGATGGGCAATGAAAATATGTTATCTTTTAGTTCAGTAATACTAATGTGTATATATTTTTATGTTTTGAAATTAGGAGACATAAGGTCTGCTTACTATGGCGCTGCTGGGTTATGGTATGAGGGCAGATATAGAGCTGTAGTTGAAACTATATTAAATATTTTATTGAACTATCTTTTAGGAAAGCTATTCGGTGTTAATGGAATTATACTTGCAACGATAATTTCTATACTATTAATAAATTTTGGATATGCAACTACAATAATATTTAAACATTATTTTAAAAATATTTCTATATTTAATTATTTTAGAGCGCATTTATTATATGGTGTTGTTACATTAATTTCTTGTGTTGCTACATATTCATTATGCAAGATAATTAATATTTCTTTGGTTATGCAGTTATTTATAAGAGCAGCTATTTGTATTATTGTACCAAACTGCATTTACTATATTTGTTATATTAACAATAAAGAATTTAAACAAGCAAGAGAATTTATTAAAAATAGAATACTAAAAAAATAATTATAAAAGAGGAAATTAGTTATGAATATACTTAGAAAAATTTATATTAATGTAAAAAGTAATATTTTATGGAATCTACCACCTTCAGTTACACATAAATATTTATATTATAAAGCGTTTAAATCAAAATTAGATTTAAAAAATCCAAAAAATTTTAATGAAAAAATTCAATATTTAATTGTAAAAAAGTATGGAAAGAAAGAAGCTAATTTAGCTGACAAATATTTAGTAAAAGAATATGTAAAAGATTTGAAAATAGAAAATCTTAATATACCAGAAACTTTAAAAGTTTATTCTAATGCAAGTGAAATTGATATATCTGAGCTACCAGATAAATTTGTTTTAAAATGTAACCATGCTTCAGGAGATGTTTTTATTTGTGATGATAAAAGTAAATTTGATATTGAAAAAATAAAAAAAGTTTTAAATAAAAATTTAAAATTAAATTATGCAAAAAAAACTTATGAATATCATTATAAATTTATTAAACCTTGTATAATTGCTGAAGAATATCTAGATGATAAAAGTGGAAAAAATCCTGTAGATTATAAATTTTATGTATTTAATGGTAAATGCGATAGAATTTTAGTTTGTTCTGAAAGGGATAAAGATTTAAGAAGGGATAATTATGATTTAGAATGGAACATCTTAAATGATATATTACCAGAATATAAAGCATCAAAGAAAATTGATAAACCTAAACAACTTGATACTATGATTAAAATAGCAGAAAATTTATGTAAAAAAGATGGAAATGTAGTTATACCTTTTGCAAGAGTGGATTTATACAATTTAGATGGAAAGATTTACTTTAGTGAATATACTTTTACACCTCATTGTGGGTTGATAAATTCTTGTTATGAAGAAACTTTAAATGAATTAGGCGAAAAATTAGATTTAACAAAATATTGTTAAGATCGTAAAAACTTTTATGATTTTATAAAACTATTGTAGGTTTATAGGTACTACCTTTATAAAAAACCTAAATATATTATACAAGGAAGATTGTAAGTGAAAGTTTTGATTGGCGGAGACGTTGTACCTACTGAAAGTAATTTTAAATATTTTTTTAGTAATGATTTTTTTAGAGAACTTGATCCTAATTTTCAAGAACGATGGGAAAATGTTGATATAAAATTATTTAATTTAGAATGTCCAATAGGTAAAAGAGAAGAATTAAATCCTATAAAAAAATCAGGACCTAATTTAATAGCACCTGAAATGTGTATAAATGGATTAAAGAGTTTAAATCCAAATCTAATTTGTTTAGCAAATAATCATATTCTTGATTATGGAGTTGAAGGATTAAATAACACTCTAAATTTATTAAAAGATAATAGGATAAGTACTACTGGTATAATTGAAAATATTAATTCAGAATTGGAAGCCGAATATTTTACTAATGGTGATGTTAAAATTGGAATTTATAATTTATGTGAAACAGAGTTCTGCAATGCTACAGATAATCATTCAGGTACAAATCCATATAAAGGAATAGAAACTTATCATAATATAAGGAAGATTAAAGAAAATTGTGATTTCTTAATAATAGTTTATCATGGTGGTAAAGAATTTTATAGATTTCCATCTCCTGAATTAAAAAACAGATGTGAAAATTTTATAGATTTTGGTGCAGATTTTGTTACTTGTCAACATAGTCATTGTATAGGTAGTGAAGAAAAATATCATGGAGGTACAATTTTATATGGACAAGGTAACTTCATATTTGATAGACGTGATGATGAATTTTGGAATAGCGGATTATTAGTTGAATTAGATGTTGATAAAAGAGGATATTCTGTTGAATATGTTTTATTGGAAAAGTCAAATGGATTATTTAAAATATCATCAAATAATTCAATTTTAAATGATTTTTATGAAAGATCAAATAATATAAGAAACAATGAATTTGTTTCCAAAGAATATGATAAATTTTCTGATAAACTAATAGATGAGTATATTGAAAAATTAGAATATCATAATATTTTTGATAAGGTTTTTCATAGAATTTTTAAAAAATATCCAAAAAGGAAATATAATGAATCATTTTATTTGACCATTTTAAATACAGTAAGATGTGAAGCCCATAGAGAGGTCTTTATAAGAGGGTTAGAAAGGAAAGTGCGATGAAAATAGCAGTAGCAGGAACAGGATATGTAGGGTTATCACTAGCGACATTATTAAGTCAAAATAATGAAGTAATAGCATTAGACATAATGCCTGAAAAAGTAGAAAAAATAAATAATAGAATATCACCAATAAAAGATGAATACATAGAAAAATACTTTAAAGGAAAAGAACTAAAACTAAAAGCAACATTAGACTATAAAGAAGCCTTTACAGGAGCAGATTTTGTTATAATAAGTACACCAACTAACTATGACGAAAAAAAGAACTTCTTTGATACATCTAGTGTAGAAGATATAATAGAAAAAGTAAAATCTATGAATGATAATAATATTACAATGGTAGTAAAATCAACAATACCAGTTGGATTTATAGAAAACATGAAGAAAAAATATGAAATAGAAAATATATTCTTTTCTCCAGAATTTTTAAGAGAAGGAAATGCACTTTATGATAATTTATATCCATCAAGAATAATTGTAGGAGATAAAACAGAAAAAGGACAAGCATTTGCAAAAATACTAGTAAATAGTGCAGAAAAGAAAGATGTAAATGTATTATTTATGAATAGTACAGAAGCAGAAGCGGTTAAACTATTTGCTAACACATATTTAGCCTTAAGAGTTGCGTATTTCAATGAATTAGATACATATGCAGAAATTAAAGGATTAAATACAAAAGACATAATAGAAGGAGTATGCCTAGATCCAAGAATAGGAAATCAATATAATAATCCATCTTTTGGATATGGTGGATATTGCTTACCAAAAGACACAAAACAATTGTTAGCAAATTATAAAGATGTACCACAAAATTTAATTGAAGCGATTGTTAATGCAAATAAAACACGTAAAGATTTCATAACAGAAGAAATATTACAAACAAATCCTGAAATTGTTGGTGTATATAGATTAACAATGAAAGCTGGTTCAGACAACTTTAGATCAAGTGCTATTCAAGATATTATTAAAAATTTAAGAGCAAATAATGTTAAAGTAATAATTTATGAACCTACATTAGATAAAAAAGAATTTGATGGATTTGAAGTGGTAAATGATGTTGATAAATTTAAACAATATGCTTCAATTATACTAGCGAATAGACAAGAAAATTTACTTGATGATGTAAAAGATAAAGTTTATACAAGAGATTTGTTTGCAAGAGACTAAAATATAATAAAAAATATAGTTAAACAAAACTATATTTTTTTATTTTTTTATAGGAAAAAACTATATTTTTTCTATAAAATACATTTAGCAGAAAATTGATTTTCAATTTTCGTGGGTGAACAATTAGATGTGGGCTGAGTTCTAAATATTAAAAGGTGGTGAGGATTAATCAGTCCGCTTTTGTTCTATTATATGTCAAATTTTGCGATAAAATTAGAATAAAATATATTGACATAATTTATATTTATGATACAATTAAATTACCTAACAGGTAACCTGATAAAAGGAGCTGAAATATTTGGAAATACAATTTGACAATCAGAAGATTCAAAAAATAATGACAGATATGAAGATACTTACTGCAAAAGTAGGGTTAGGAATGGCAAAAACAATCAAACAAAGATATAATCAAATAGAAGCATGCGAAAATTTTAAACAATATATAAAAACAGGATTAGGTATTCCACATCCGTTAAATAATAATCTAAAGAATTATTATGGAATAAGAATAACTGGAAATTATAGACTTATAGTAAAACCAGAATCACTAGGAAGTGAAATAATAATAATTAAAGGAGTGTTAGATTATCATGGAGACAAAAATGAATGGATTATCCCTTGAATTTATAATTCATCCAGGAGAGACTTTAAAAGAAATGTTAGAAAACAATAATATGTTACAAGAAGAATTGGCAGAAAGAACAGGATTTTCGCCTAAACATATAAGCGAAGTTGTAAACAGAAAAAAAGGGATCTCACCTAAACTAGCCAAAAGTTTAGAATATGTTTTTGGAATACCAGCAAGCTTTTGGATTAACTTACAAGGAATATACGATAAAGAAATAATAGAATTTGAAGAAAAAAACAATATTTCTCAAAACGAATTTGAAATTGTAAAAAAAATAAAACCAATATTAGAGTATGCAGTAAAATTAAAAGTTATAGAAAATTTTAATAATGATATAGAAAGTGTGTTATTAACAAGAAGCATATGTGGAGTACAAGATTTAACTTATATAGAAAAATTATTAAGCAATCAGGTAGCATATAGAACAGTAACTAAACAATCAGTAGATAAATATACGCTATATGTATGGCAAAGAGTATGTGAATTGATAGCTATGAAACAAGAAGTAGAAACTGAATATAAAAAAGAAAAATTAATAGCTAATTTAGATAATATAAGATTATTAATGTTTGAAAAAGATCCAAATGAAATGATAAAAAAACTAAAAGAAATTTTTAGTAAATGTGGAATTATATTTCAACTAGTAAAACACTTTTCAGGAGCACCAGTGCAAGGATTTATAGAAAAGAAGGAAGAAAAAATAATATTATGTATGACACTTAGACAGTCTAATGCAGATATATTTTGGTTTACGCTATTTCATGAAATAGGACATATTTTAAATGGAGATATTGAATATAATAAGATAGATTATTATACAGAAAATAGCGAAAAGGAAAATGATGCAGATATATTTGCTAAAAACTACTTAATAAAAGAAAAAGATTACGAATTATTTGTGAAAGGAAAAGATTTTTCTGAATATAGAATAAAAGAATTTGCAAAATCACAAAATATTGAGTCATTCATTTTAATAGGAAGATTACAAAAAGATAAAATAATTAAATATAATGAATTTTGTAATTTAAAAATAAAATATAAGTGGAAATAATATTTTAAGTTTATAGCAAAAACATCTTGCTACAAAAAATACAATATGATAAAATATTCACATGCTAAATAAAAAAGCAAATATATAAAATAATAAAAGGAAAAATAAAACTAGTAAAAGGGGAAACAAAAATGATAGACTTTCACACACACATAATACCAAACATAGACAATGGAGCAAGAAACATAGAAGAAACATTTAATCTAATAAAAGAAGCAAAAGAAGCAGGATTTGAAGGAATAATATTAACATCGCACTACAAAGAAAACTATTATGAAACAAACATACCAGAAAGAGATGTATGGGTAAAAGTAATAGAAGACAACCTTAGAAACAAAGGAATAGAAATAGATTTATATAAAGGAAACGAAATATACATTACAGATAACATCATGGACTTATTAATAAATGGTAAAGCATCAACAATTAATAATACATGTTATGTATTATTAGAAATGCCGAGAGATACTAAACCAGAGAACTTATATGATGTCATATATTCATTAAAAGAGAATAAACTAATACCAATACTAGCACATCCAGAAAGATACAAATTTATACAAAGACATCCAGAAATAATAAATGATTTAATAGATGAAGGTGTATTAATGCAAGCAAACTATGGAAGTATATTAGGGCAATATGGAGAAAAAGCAGAAATTATAGTTAGAAAATTCCTAGAAAATAAAATGATACATTTTCTAGGGAGTGATGTACATAGGCAAGGTACAACATATAAAGCAATACCAAGAGCACTTGAAGAAATTGAATATATAATTGGAAAAGAAGAATTAGAAAAACTAATAACAACAAATCCAATGCTAGCATTAAAAAATAAAAAAATAGAAATAGAAGAGCCAGAAGAAGCAATATTAACTTTTAAAGAAAAGTTAATTATGTATTTAAAAAAAAGATAAAAATAGGAATTGGGGATTTTTAACCCGTCCCAAATTCCTATTTTTTAATGAGAGGAAGTATAATTATGAGAAAATATTTTGGAACAGATGGTATAAGAAGAATAGCCAACACAGAATTAACACCAGAACTAGTGTATAAAGTAGCAAAAGCAGGAGCATATGTGTTATCAAAACATACAGACCATACACCAACAATATTAATAGGAAGAGACACAAGAATTTCAGGGACACTAATAGAAAGTGCAATGGTAGCAGGCTTTTTAAGCTATGGAGCAAATGTAAAATTATTAGGAGTAATACCAACGCCAGGAGTAGCATATTTAACAAGAAAATTAAATGCAGATGCAAGTGTTGTAATATCAGCATCACACAATACATTTGAATTTAACGGAATAAAATATTTTAGTAATAAAGGAACAAAAATACCAGATAGCTTAGAAGAAGAAATAGAAGAAGTAATGGATTCTGGAAAAATAGATGAATTAACAGCAATTAGTAGCAAAATAGGAGTATCTGAATATAGACAAGATTTGTTAGATGAATATGTATATTTCTTTAGAAAGAATTTTGATGACAATATTGAAAAAATAAACAAAGAAGATTTTGTAGTAGGTGTGGACACAGCAAATGGCGCAACATCAGTTGTAGCAGAAAAAGTATTTAAAGCTTTAGGAATAAAATATAAAATAATAAACAATAATCCAGATGGAATAAACATAAACGATAATTGTGGTTCAACACATTTAGAAAATCTAAAAAAATTTGTTATAGAAAACAAGTTGAGTTTAGGTGTTGCATATGATGGAGATGGAGATAGATGCTTAGCTGTTGACGAAAATGGAGAAGAAATAGATGGAGATAAAATAATGGCTATTGTATCAAATTATCTTAGAAAAAAAGGAAGATTATCAAAAGATACAATAGTTGCAACAGTAATGAGTAATCTAGGGCTACACAAATATACAAGAGATAATGGATTAGAATTAATCCAAACAAAAGTTGGAGATAGATATGTACTAGAAGAAATGTTAAAAAACGGATATAATGTGGGCGGAGAACAATCAGGGCATGTAATTATGTTAGACTATAACCCAACAGGAGATGGAATACTAACATCATTAATGTTAATACAAGCCATACTAGAAGAAAACAAAACAGCATCTGAAGCAGCAAAAATAATAAAATTATATCCACAAGTTTTAATAAATGCAAAAGTAAGCTCAGACAAAAAATATGATTATGAAAAAGATGAAGAAATTAAGCAATCAATAGAAAAACTAGAAAAAGAATTTGCAGGAAATGGAAGAGTTTTAATTAGACCATCAGGAACAGAACCATTAGTTAGAGTTATGATAGAAGGAGAAGACCAAGAATATATAACTGAAAAAGCAAGAGAAATAGCAGATTTAATAGAAGAAAAACTAAAATAATACATAATATATTAATTAAAGATATAAATTATTAAAAATAAAAATTAGGATAAAAAATACAAATCAAGTAATAAAAACGAAATAAAAATGTAATAGAAATGTAATGAAAAATATATTGAATTTATATACAAAAAATGATATAACATATTCATACAAACAAAAGAAAAAATGAGGTGACTCTATAAGATGTTTATATTTGATATGACAAATTTATTAACACTATTTTTAGTATTAATAGTTACAATACTATGTATATATTTATCACAAGAAATAAAGAAAAGCTTAGTAGTGGCAATTCCACTATTCGCATTTGTAATAGATTTAGTTATACATACAATACAAATGTTAACTTTAAAACAAGAATTTTCGTATTTATATTCTACATTATGCTATAATATGGCTATAGACTTTATATTTATATTAGTAACATTTTTAGCATATTTGTGGGCAGATGAAGTAGAAGCCAAAGAATTTAATAAAAAGACTATCAATAGTAAAGGCATTAATTGGCTATGGAAAAAGGTTTAAATAACATTAAATATATTTTGTTTTAAAAACTATTTAAGAACTAAGATGAAGTTTGAATTTTCATCTTAGTTTTTTTATATTATAGAAAAGTTCTCTGAACTTCCTATAATATAAAGCATTTCACAGAAAATTGCTTTGCAATTTTCGCGAGCGAACAACGGACGTGGCATGAAAACCAATCTAAAAGGTCAAAGAATTTTAATCATGCCACTGTTGTTCTATTAGAGCTGTAAAAATATTTATTTTTACAGCTCTAACATTTTAGCTTTAACTATAACTCTATTATTATTTAAATTATTACAAGTAATAAGAGTCAGCTCTTTTAAAGCCTTATTATAAGAATGAATAGGAGAAAGGTCATCATATTTAACTTCATAAACATCATAAACAAAATAAGAATATTTTTTATTAAAATTGCTATAAATAATTATCTCATCATTTATAGATAGATTAGAAATATTGCTGAAAAACTTATTGTTATCGTAATTATGACCAGCAATACATAAATTACCAACATTTCCAGGCAAAGGCCCATAAAACTTGCAAGGAGAAAACTTTAAAAGTTCATCAGTATAATTTGAAAAAACAGGATAATAAACATTTATTTTTGGTATATCTATAATTCCTATAACAGAAGAAATCTCATTATTTTCATTAAAATTTGATAATTCATTAGAAAATAAATTAGAATATAGTTTAGTTATATTATAGTTATTTAGAATTTGATTGGAAAATCTTTCTTTTTGCGATAATTTAAAATTATTATAAAATATAAATATTCCAATAATAAAAATAAATAATATAGAAAAATATAACTGTAACTTTAATATTTTTTTAGATTTATTTTTTTTAGTATTTAATGTTGTTTCTAAAATTTGATTCATGTTTATATTATAGACAATAATAATAAAAATATCCAATATAATATTCACAAACACCCAAAATTAATCTAAAAAACTTATAATAAAAAATGAGAAAATCGTTTTTATCAACAACTTAATTAAACTGTTAATTGTAACACTTAAAAATATGGCAGTGTAAATTTTCAGTGAAATTACTTGTAAAATTATTAGTATTGGTGTAAAATACGAATAAACAGTAAATAATATTTAGGAGGAAAAAAACAAGGAAATGAGATTTGTAACAGATGAAGACTCGAGAAAGAAATATAAAGAATTTTTAGAAAAACATGAAAGATGCAATTTCCAACAAGCATTAGAATGGGCAGAAATAAAAAAAGCAAACTGGAAACCAGAAGTAATATTAGCAGAAGATGAAGAAAAAAATATAATAGGTTCATTATGTGTATGGATAAGAAAGATACCAATATTTGGTAATATAATGTATTCATCAAGAGGGCCTGTATGTGATATACATGATATATCAGTAATGAAACAATTGACTGATGGGGCAAAAGAATTAGCAAAGAAATATAATTCAATAGTATTAAGAATAGAACCAGATATAGAAACAGATGATCAAATTTTTAGAGATATAGTAACAAATTTAGGATATAAAATAAAAGACGATGCAAAAGATTTTAAAGATGAAATACAACCAAGATTCGTATTTAGATTAGATATAAAAGGAAAAACAGAAGAAGAAGTAATGGCAGGATTCCATCAAAAATGGAGATATAATATTCGTCTAGCAGGAAAAAAGGGAGTAGTAGTAAAAGAAGGAACCAGAGAAGATTTAAAAGACTTCCATAAAATAATGATAGAAACAGGAAATAGAGATGGATTTATTACAAGACCATTAGAATATTTTGAAAAAATGTATGACAATATGGTACCTGAAGGACATATGAAATTACTAATGGCATACTACCAAGACAAACCAATATCAGGAGTAATACCTATCTTTTATGGAAATAAAACATGGTATCTATATGGAGCAAGTAGTAATCAACATAGAAATCTAATGCCAAACTATTTATTGCAATGGGAAATGATAAAAATGGCAATAGCAAGAAAAGATGATATATATGACTTTAGAGGGGTATCAGGAGTCGTAGACGAAAGCCATCCACAATATGGATTATATAGATTTAAAAAAGGATTTGGAGCAAAATTTACAGAATTTATAGGAGAAATATATATACCATTTAAACCTATAAGGTATAAATTATATAAATTTTCAGAAAAAGCATTTAGAACATTAAGACAAATAAAAAGAAATTTGAAGAAAAAATAAACAAGATGTGTCCCCAATGGGACAAAAATTAAGATAGCTGTTCGAGCAAAGCGAGTTACAGATATCTTATGCAGAATTTATGAAATAAATTCTGTAAACATTAGACAGGAAACGTCCCCAATGGGACATGGCGTGGAGGAAAAGATTGAAATCGGTAGTAATAAAAAAAGAAGATTTAAGATATAACATAGAAAAAATAAAAGAATATGCAAATACAAATTTGCCAGATGACAATGGAAATAATCTAAAAATAATAGCAGTTGTAAAAACAAATGGCTATGGATTAGGAATAGTAGAATATACAAATTTTTTAATTGATAATGGTATAGATTTTTTTGCTGTTTCAACAATAGAGGAGGCTCTAAAAATAAGAAATGCGGGAATCAAACAGAAATTATTAATGTTATCTTCTACTAGTATAGAAGAAGATATAAGAACATTGATTAATAACAATATAATAATTACAATTGGGTCTAAAGAATGTGCAGAAATTGTAGATAAAATCGGACAAGAATTAAATAAAAAAATAAAAGTTCATATAAAAATTGATACTGGCTTTGGAAGATATGGATTTGTTCATAACAATAGAGAAGAAATGATACAAACAATAAAAAATTTAAAAAATATTAAAATAGAAGGTACTTTCACGCATTTTTCAAATGCATATTATGACGATAAGTATACAAAATTACAATTTGATAGATTTATAAATTGTATTGAAGTTTTAAAAATGAACGAAATTGAGACAGGAATGTTACATATATGTAATACATCAGCTTTTATAAAATTTCCGAATATGCATTTAAATGCTGTAAGAATAGGATCTGCATTTACAGGAAGAATAGCATTTAAAAATTCTATGGGATTAAGGAAAATAGGGTATTTAAAATCAGAAGTAGCTGAAATAAGGGATATCCCAAAAGGATTTAATATAGGATATTCAAATTCATATAAAACTAAAAAAGAAACAAAAATTGCAGTAATTCCATGTGGGTATGCAGATGGAGTAAATATGCAAACAGGAAGAGATATGTTTAGACTAATTGATAAAATTAGATATGTAGTAAGAGATATTAAGGATTTACTAAAGAAACAACAATTGTATATACAAATAAATGGGCAGAATTGTCCTATTTTGGGAAGAATTGGAACATACCATGTTGTAGCAGATATAACTGGAAAAAAAGTAAAAGTAAATGACGAAGTAATTTTTAATACAAATATTAAGCATATTGATAGCAGTATTAAAAGAGTATGGAGTTAAATAGTTTGGCAGACAAAATTTGAAAAATTTTGGATGACGATGAACGAGTAAAACGATTGAAAGGGAGTGGAAATAAATTGAAAAAGAATCCACAAAATAAAGATGAAAACATAAATAAAGAAAATGAAGAAAAAATAATGAAGAAAGGTTTTTTTAAGAAAATATGGTATTCAATAGATAAAGTAGAAAAATATTCTGAATTATCAGCTGAAGGATTTGGAAAAGCTATAAAATACTTAGCAACATTAATTATTATATTAGCAATAATCTCATCTGCTGTTACAGTTTATAGAACAAGCTCAGAAGTAAAAAATCTAGCACAATATATAGAAGATGCATCACCAGAACTTAATTATAATGATGGAATATTGACTATAGATTCACAAGAACCAATAATAGGAGATACAGCAGATTTTGGAAAAATAATTATTGATACAAAAGCAGATAAGGAAGAAGATATTAATAAATATATGAATGAAATTCAAAATGAAGAAAATTCAATAATTATTTTAAAAGATAAAATAATATTAAAAGAAATTGGATTACAAGGAACAATCGATTATAGTTATAAAGACTTTTTTAGTGAAAAAGGAATAACTGAGTTTAATAAACAAGATTTAGTGAAATACCTAACTGGAAATAATATGATACCATTATATCTAAATTTATTTTTAGTATTATTCATATATACATTTATCATTTATTTCATAAATACCTTAGTTAATATAACTGCTATTAGTATATTTGGATATCTAGCTACTATAATATTAAAGTTAAAAATAAGATATGTAGCAGTATTTAATATGGCTGTATATGCAATAACATTACCAACAATACTAGATATGATATATATAATAGTAAATGCATTTTTCAATTATTATATAAAATATTTCAATATGATGTATATATTAGTAACATCAATTTATATGATGGCAGCAATATTTATATTAAAATCAGATTTTAATAAAAAACAAGGAGAAGTTCAAAAAATAGTTGAAGTAGAAAAAGAATTAAAAAAAGAAATGACTGAAAAACAAAAAGAGATGGATAAAAAAGAAAAGAAAGAGCAAAACAGAGACACTGATAAAAAAGACAAAAATAATAATGAAGAGGAAGAAGAAAAACAAGATAAAAATCAAGGGCAAGAGCCAGAAGGGTCAAATGCCTAAATAGAATATTATTAATAAGGAAGGGAATAGGAGAATAAATGGATAAAAATAAAAATAGCAAAAAAGATAAAAAGAAAAGTTTGCTAATATCATCAATAGTATTAGTGGCAATAGTTGTTATTTTAGCAGGTGTAGCTATTTATTATCTTACAAAAAATCAAAATAAAGATGATAAAACACTTGCATATACAGATTTAATAAAAGAAATTTCATATGGCAATATAGAAAAAATAGAAATGACAGTTGGTAGCACATCAATAAAGGTAAAAAAGAAAGATGTTGAAGAAGAAAAAAAATCAATAGTTCCAAATACAGAAGCATTTATAGAATTAGTACAACAAAAAGTAGCAGAGGGAAATGATATCGAATTAATACAAAAACCAAAAAGTGCATTAATGCAAATTCCAGCAACACTTTTAAGTTTACTTCCTACATTTATAATGCTTGCATTATTTATAATGATATTTAAAATGCAAGGTTTAGGAGAAAAGGGACAAGTATATGAAGATACAGAAAGAAAAACAAAAATAAGATTTAAAGATGTTGCAGGATTAGATGAAGAAAAAGAAGAATTAATAGAAATAGTAGACTTTTTGAAAAAGCCAGAAAAATTTACTAAAATGGGAGCAAAAATTCCTAAAGGTGTTTTACTATATGGAAAACCAGGAACAGGAAAAACATTAATAGCAAAAGCTATAGCAGGAGAAGCAGATGTACCATTTATATCAATGAGTGGATCAGAATTTATAGAAATGTTTGCAGGGCTTGGAGCATCAAGAGTAAGAAAATTATTTGATAAAGCAAGAAAATTAGCTCCATGTATAGTATTTATAGATGAAATAGATGCAATAGGAGCAAGAAGAACATCAAACAGCGGAGCAGAAACAGAAAACAATCAAACATTAAATCAATTACTAGTTGAAATGGATGGATTTAGCTCAGAAGAAACTATAATAGTACTAGCTGCAACAAATAGACCAGAAATGTTAGATAAAGCATTATTAAGACCAGGAAGATTTGACAGACAAATAACAATACCAAATCCTGACTTAAAAGGAAGATTAGACATTCTAAGAATACACAGTGAGGACAAAAGATTATCTGATGATGTTAATTTAGAGAGTATTGCAGAAGACACAGCAGGATTTACAGGTGCTGAACTTGCAAATATTTTAAATGAAGCTGCAATAATTGCAACAATAAATAAACATGAAGATATAGAAAACTCAGATATAGAAGAAGCTGTTAAAAAAGTAACAGTAGGACTAGAAAAGCACAGCAGAACATACTCAGAAAAAGACAAAAAATTAACAGCATATCATGAAGCAGGACATGCAGTGGTAAGTAAATATCTAGAAACACAAACAGATGTAAAAGAAGTATCAATCATTCCAAGGGGTGTAGCAGGTGGATATACAATGTATAAATCTGATGAAGATAAATACTATATATCAAAAACAGAAATGAAGGAAAAATTAGTTGCATTACTTGGTGGTAGAGCTGCTGAAAAATTAGTATTAGATGATATTTCAACAGGTGCAAGTAATGATATAGAAGTTGCAACAAAAATAGCAAGAGAAATGGTTACAAAATATGGTATGAGCGATAACTTAGGACCAATAGATTTTCAAGGGAAAGAACAGAATGATATGTTCGTATTTGGAGAAAATATAGGAGATAAAATAGGAGCAGAAGTTAAACTATTAATTGATGAAGCATATAATGAAGCACAAAAATTATTAATAGAACATAGGGACAAATTAGATATAATTGCTCAAACATTACTTGAAAGAGAAAAAATTAATGAACAAGAATTTAAGAATATTTTCGTTAGTTGAGAAAGCATAAAACCGTAAGCTTAAAAATTGTA
>CAQUBD010000011.1 GCA_948891265.1 uncultured Clostridia bacterium
TCAATTATATGTTTTCGTTTATGGTGGTGTCTGTAAAGGCATGAATGTCTATTCAAATGGTATTATACAAAGGTTATGATAAAGATGACAACTTGATTAAGCAAACACTACAATTTCCTGAATAACCGTAAGTAAATCATTCATTAGAACAGCAAGGAGAGAATGAATATCAATTTCATTCTCTCCATTTAAATTCTAAAAAAATCTTATATTTAATTTATTTTTGAAGTACCTTATAAATATTTTAAAACGCTTCAAATACAAAAATATTCTGCTCTTTTTCAGTTAGTTCCCATTGCTTGTGCCGAAGTCATAAGTAAATGCTTGTAGTTAAGAAGATTTTAGAATTTCGTTTTGTTATATTGTTCATCAACTGCACACAATAATTTCTTTTTTAGTGTTTTTATTATCTATAAAATCAATATCTTCTTGTCTTAAAATATTATCACTTTTAAGTTCTTCATATACTTTTTTATAGATTTCATTTTTAGAATATCTAACTTTATTATTTATAAATTTCATTAGTTTGTTCCATAAATATTTGAATGGCTTTAATATATTTATTTCTTTTTGTTTACTAGGTTAGGCTTTAAATTAGATACTATTTCTTTAATATTATTGCCATTTTCATTTACTAAATCTGTCTTTTTATTTGCTTGTTCTAATAGTTTCTTATTCTTTTCATATTGCTTTTTTACTTTATTATAGTTTTGCATTTGACTAACTGGAATATCTTGATTTCTACATTTTTCTTTTATTTTAAGCTGATAATCTTGTTCATATACTTTGTTAAATGACTTTATACAACAGTTTCTCATTTTGTCTTGTATTCGTGTTAGAGATTCTTTTGTAAATATTTGTGATTTTGCTACTTGTTTTTTCATTCCATTTTTATATCCGCTCTTTTATTGGAATGCCAATTATATGAAGATGTGGACTTGTTTCATAAAAGTGAATTACTGCATTAGCAACTTTAACTTGGAAAAGATAGAACAAAAAATAAGACAAGTTATAGAACATTACCTTTAGTTCCAGAAGTAGCAGAAATATTAAAAAGATTTAAGCAAATACAAGAAAACAATAAAAAGCTATGTAAAAATGATTATAATGCAAAATATGAAGAATATATTTGTGTTGTTTCTTTAGGTAATATAATAAAACCAGACTTTATAACAAAGCATTTTAAAAGATTACTAAAAAACAATAATTTAAGATTAATCAGATTTCATGATTTACGACATAGCTGTTCAAGTTTATTACTAGCTAGAGGAATACAGTTAAAAGAAATACAAGAGTGGCTTGGACATTCTAATTTCAATACTACTGCTAATATATATGCTCATTTAGATACAAATGTAAAACAAAAATCAGCAAATGTATTATCTAATATTTTGAATGGACAAAAAAATATACCTACTTATACAGAAGTAGATACTTTATAATTTGGTTAGATATTTGTTAGATATATCTTAAAAACAAAAATATTATCAAAACGATGAAAGCCTTGATAATACTAATGGTGGGCAGGGAAGGATTCGAACCTTCGTACTCAAATGAGAACAGATTTACAGTCTGCCGCCTTTAGCCACTCGGCCACCTACCCATATAAATTTTTAGAAAAATGTTTGTCTTTCGACAATAGCTATTATAAGCTTTTTATAAGTTTTTGTCAATACATTTCTAAAAATTTTTTCAATTTTCTTCATCTTTACTAGTGATTTTAACTATTTTTTTAGCCTCGAGTTTTCCAGCTCTAGTTATAGAATTAAAACCATATTTTTCATTCAAACTATCTATAACATTATCCAACTTTTTCTGTTTTTCATCACTCTCTGCATTTCCAAACAATGAAATTTGCATCTCATCTTTTGATATTAAATTATCAACTCTAACACCTATAAGTCTAATAAACATCCCCTGTTTAAACATTTCATTTAATAAGTACTTTGCTTTCTTTAGTATATCTTTAGTATTAGCTGTTGGGTTATCTAATTTAGCTTGATGTGAAAAGTCTTGGAAGTCTTTAGTTCTTAATTGTACATTAACAACATTTGCTATCATATTTTGTTTTCTTAATCTATATGTAACTTGCTCTGTTAAAGCTAACAGAACTTCTTCTAATTGTTCTATATTATTTATATCAACTGGTAATGTTACTGAATTTCCAATACTTTTTGGTTTTTCGGGCATATATTGTACTTCTGACTCATCTATCCCATTTGCATATTCCCACATCATTTTTCCATGTTTTCCGAACTTTTTTATTAGCATTTCTTTGTCTGTATTTGCTAAATCTCCTATTGTTCTCATTTTCATATTATATAATTTTGGTACTGTTTTCTTTCCTAACATGAATAATTCTGATATTGGCAAATTCCACATTTTTTCTTTTATTTCTTCTTTGAACAATGTGTGTACTTTATCTGGTTTTGTGAAGTCTGATGCCATTTTTGCGAGTAATTTGTTATTTGATACTCCTACATTTACTGTAAATCCTAATTCTTCTTTTACTCTTTTATTTATTTCTTTTGCTTTGTTCAATAAAGTGTCTTTCATTAAATAATTTGTCATATCTAAAAAACATTCATCTATTGAAAATCTTTCAATTTTATCTGTGTATTCTAATAATAGGTTATATAGCTTATTTGAATATTCTCTATATATTTTGAAGTTTCCTTGATATACTTGTAAATTTCTGCATTTTTGTCTTGCACTATATAGTGTTTCTCCTGTTACTATACCAAATTGTTTTGCTTTCGAACTTTTTGCTAAAACTATTCCTGACCTTTTAGTTTCGTCTCCTCCTATCACTGCTACTTGATCTCTTATATCTATTTTTCCTCCATTTTGCAATTTATATACTGCAAGCCATGATAAAAATGCATTATTTACATCAACATGTAATATTTGCTTTTCCATATTAATATCACCATGTTTATTATAAAACATTTGTTTTTGTTTGTCAATGGTCTTTCATCATATAAATTCGCCTATCACAAAATTCGACAAAAAAGTGAGACAGATTCGTACTGTCCCACTTGTCCCATTACATTCTTGTTTTAAAATCTAAATCCCCAATTCTATCAGTTGTTACATAACCAGGTTCTGCATTAATTACATCAGGAATTCTATTTACAACAGTTGCACAAGTTAACTCAACTGTTGCTGGTCTTTCTACTGTTATAGTTGTTGTTGGTTCTCCTTCAACTGTCCAAATGTTTTTATCAAATTCATCTGGTCCATATACTTTACCTATACATTCTGATTCTATTATTATTCCTTCTTTTGTTTCAGTTGTTACAACTGCACTCATTCCTGTTGCATCACCTGCTTTTACAGTCATATCTAATGTTGATGAGTATATGTCTTTTTCGTATGTTTGTGGTACACATTTTTGTGTTTGAGAAACTACTGTTAATCCTAATTTTGAGCATAGCCATCCATTTACATTCCACATATATGATGGTGTATATTCCCCACTTTCTATTACTTTTTGTCTTTCTTCTGTTGATATTCTATCTGCCGATGCTACTTGTTTATCAAATTCTTCTAATGTTAATCCTGCTCCATGTGCTTCTGCTAGTGCTATTCCATAGTCTTCAACATTATAGCTTGAACTTCCTTTTATTTTTGTTATTTTTTGTGTTGACCCTGCTATTGACGATATTAGTTGTCCCCAATATATGTCTTGATATCCTGTTCCTGTTATTGTACAATTATTCTTTTTGGCTAGTTCATCTATCTTCTTTGTTAGTACTGGATTTGAGTTTTCTGGATAAAATGCTTCTTCACATGTTGATATTGCATTTATTCCAAGTTCAGCACATAGCATAAATGCTTCTTCTACTTCTGAAAATAAACTTCTTGTTGTTACTATACATACATCTGGTTTTGTATTTTCTAACATCGTTCTCGCATCTTTTACATCTGTAACTACTACTCCTAATTTTTCCCTTCCTAATATCTCTCCTATATCTTTACCTACTACCTGTGGATTTACATCTATTGCTCCTACTATTTCTACTCCTTTTTCTAGCATATATCTCATTGTATATATACTCATTTTTCCTACGCCATATTGTACAGCTTTAATTTTCTGTTCCATAAATGAAACCTCCTTTGTATTTTATTTTATATAATTTCTAAAATTATATACATTTATTAATGTTATATTTTACTATTATTATATAAGTAATTTTCTGTTTTTCTTAGATAAACTGCAGAAATAATTAAGAAGAACATTAATATAGCAATTGTTATTGATAATATATTTACATTATAAAAATAATTATATAATATATATACCAGACTATAGCTTATTATTTGTCCTATAAACATATAAATATTATAAGTCATCATATGTTCTTTTCTATATACTTCTAAATCATCAGTTTTTATTGCTGCATATACTTCACTACAAGATTCTGATTCAATTATTGTTCCAAATGAATTCATTAGTATATAATAAATTAGTAATGTTGCAAAACTAGCATTAAATATAACAAACAATGATGAAATAAATATTATTATTGCTAAATGTGGATAAAATTTTTTCTTTATCTTTTTATAATTAATTATCTTTAACATTTGCAATGAAAAAACCGATATTACTGCAAACATTGTGTTATATCCACCAAAACTCAACTCTGTTCCTAATCTTAAAAATAAAACAATTGGCAACAATTCTGTTATTCCTCCTTGAGATGATATTCTTCTAAAAAACATACATTTATAAATATCTTTTAAATGTTGCTTCTTATTAGCTATTTTCCAGAACCCTATTAAATCAATTTTATTATCAATAGCTGTAAAATTTTTTATTTTTAGAGATATCAAAATGATTAATAATGCTTCGAACGATAAAAAAATAAACAACATATTATATGAAAAATTTTCTATTATAAATCCAGAAAATATTGGTGCTAATATAGTAGTAATACTTTTTAGTATATTTATGTTAGCTAAATAAGTACTCATTGTTCCATTAGTATTTGAACCAATTATGATAAGCTCATATGGTACTGCATAAAATAATGAGCTCATTGTTTCAAGTGTCTTAAATAAATATATATATTTTATAATATTTTCTTTATATTTTATTAATAAAAAAATACTTACTACACTTAAAATAAAACTTGATCTATAAATAAGACTAGCATTTTTAGAATTTATTATTTTCAATAATATGTATTCTAAAATAAATCCTAGCATTACTGAATATACTGTATATTTTAATATAAAATTCATATCATTATTTACAATTTTTAATATATATATATTAAAAAATAGTGAAAAGAAAACACTAATAAATTTTCTTAAAAATTCAATTATTGCTATATATTTTCTGTTACTTTGCTCCATTTTATTCCTCCACTAGTACTTTATATTACATTTATATCATAACAAAAATTTATTTACAACATAAAAATAATTTAAGTTTCGGTTTTTTATTTATATTCAAACTTGAAAGTTATAATATATAAAAATCTAAACTTAAATCATTCAAATATTGACAATTTAAACAATGCATAATATAATATTTACATAATATTATAGAAAGGATGATTATATGCATATTTTTCTTATTCGGCATGGCGAATCTATAGCCAATAACGGAAGCAATTACATTAAGCGTATTCCAGACCACTTAGTACCTTTAAGTGATACTGGAAAGAAACAGGCACACGAAGCTGGAATTTGGCTTGCAAACTATTGTAAAGAACAAAATATTTGTCTCGATAATGCACGAATATGGTGTAGTCCATATTGCAGAACAAGACAGACCTGTGAAGAGTTTAATTATTCCCTTAATATCCAAGATATAAGAGAGGATGTAACTCTTATTGAGCAACAATTTGGACTATTTGATTCTGTTCCAGAAAAAGAATGGGGTACTCTATTTCCCAGAGAATATGAAGAGTATCAACGCCAGAGACAAAACTGTGGGAAATTTTATGCTCGTTTGCCTCTTGGAGAAAGCCCTTTTGATGTGGCACTTCGCATTCATCAATTTATGGGAACAATCCATCGTGACTATGAAAAACATGGGATAGATACCTTGTTTATCTTCACCCATGGCACAACCTTAAGAACTTTTTTGTTGAGGTGGTTTCACTACTCACCCGAATGGTTTCATGAAGAAAAAAATCCTAAAAATTGTTGGATAAGAGAAATTAAAAATCACAAAGACTGCGGATATATTAATCTGTAATGTGGGAAATTATAACTTTCCTAGAGTAGAACAAAAGGGGCATGATTAAAATTTTTTAACATTTTAGCTTACTTACATGCCCCGTTTTTGTTCGCCAACGAAAATTGCAATGCAATTTTCTGTAGAATGTGTTTCCTATTATATAAAAAAGAGCTTTCACATTTATGTGAAAGCTCTTTTTTGGTGCTCCCTCAAGGATTCGAACCTTGGACCCACCGGTTATGAGCCGGTTGCTCTGACCAACTGAGCTAAGGGAGCATTTTATTTATTTTTGCTTAACGCAAGATAAAGTATAAACTATTTTTCATACATTGTCAATAGCTTTTTTCAATTTTTTAAATTTTTTTATCTCTATTAATAAATCTACTCATTATAACAAATATTAAAAACTGCACTAATTATATTACTATCAAATAAGAACAAAAGCAGACATCAATAACATTTTCTCTGTTTTAGATATTGTAAAGTCTATGTCTTTGTTCACCCGCGAAAAATTGCTGAGCAATTTTTCTGTGGAATGTATTTATATTATAGGAAAGTTTATAGATGATATAATTAAACATTTATTCATAAATAGAACTTTCATATAATATAAAAATTCTAGAGGGATTTTAGAATTTTTTCTAAATCCCTCAATTATAATTATATTCACTTGTTATTAAGAATTTTCCCCTCTTCCTTCTGGAAGTGCATCTGGATATTGTAAGACGATTCTAATCTTAGTAATATATCTAATAGCTCTAACAACTTTTGAATTTTTAATTCTTTCCCATAATGATGGTTTCGCTTCAAAAGTAGTTTGCTCAATATATTGTTGTTGCGCATTATCTTGAATCATTGCTTCTTGTTGCTCTTCTATTTTTTCTATTTTTACTGGTTCTTCTATTGGTGTTGGAATAGTTTTTAAAGCATCTGCAACTTCTATCCCTATATAGCTTAATGCTTTTGATCTATCTTCTATTCTTTCCATATCTATCTCTATATGTAAGTTAGACTCTAAGTTATTCACTCTAGCATTTAACAATTTCATAGCATCTGCATAGTTTTGTGATTTTTTAGTTTTACATCTTGCAACTAAATTCAATGTATCTATTATATCTTCTGCAAAATTTTGCTCTGCTTCTTTTACTTTAGATTTCCAATCATTTTCCTTATTGTCAACTGTTTCTATTAATTCTTTTAATTGTCCAGCTAAAGATATATTTTGTTCTCTTTGTCTTATTAATTCTTCTATTCTTTTAGTATTTTCTTCAAATTGATTTGTTGCATATTCAACTAACCCATATGCAGCTTTGTATACACTACTAGGGAAATTCTTCTTTTTAGGATATTCAATTAAATATGTTTTTATAGATTCGATTAAATCTTTAAAGTAAGCGTCTTCCTCTAATTGTACAATTTGCTTCTTACTGTTAGGATTTATCATTTTTTGTACTTTTTCTATATTTGATAAGATTTTTTCTTCCGTGATTACCATTCTCACGTTTACTATGCCAGATCTAGACATTGTAAACAACCTCCTTTATCCTACGCTTTATTGCTTTTACTGTTTCTTTTATAATTATACAATATTAAACAAAAAACTACAATAGAATTGCAGCTTTTTTATTTTACATTTTTGTTACATTTTTGTAATATTTTTGTAACATTGTTTTTATTTATTGATATATGTGCATTTTCCTTTTTTTTTATTTTTCTTGTAACTTTTTCATTTCTTCGTGTCTCTTAATTTTTCTTGTAGTAGTTTTTGTTAATTCTTCATCTGTTATTATTATATCTTTTATATATTTGTATGTTGGCATTGTTCTATTTATACTTTTAATTTCTTGCCATAATTTATTTCTTATTTCTTCCTTTTCTGTTATTCCATAAATATCATTCATAATTTGTTTATCGTAGACTATTTTCGCAGATATCTTATAATCTCCATCTTTTTCTAGCTTTCCATATACGAAACTTTCTGATACTCCTGCTATTTTGTTTATCAGTATTTCTAATTCTTCTGGGTAAATATTTTTTCCATTTTTTAACACTATAACATATTTTTTTCTTCCTGTAATAAATATAAATCCATCTTTATCTATCTTTGCTAAATCTCCTGTATGTAACCAACCTTCTTCATCAATTGTTTCTTTAGTTGCCTCATCATTTTGATAATATCCTAACATTACTGTTGGTCCTTTTACTAATAGTTCCCCTATTCCATCTTCATTTTCATCTTCAATTTTTACATCTAAACTTGGAAATGCTTTTCCTATTGAACCTAATCTTACATATTTATCATCTTCTGCGGCTATAACTGGCGAAGTCTCAGTTAACCCATACCCTTGAAGCATAGTTATTCCTAAACTATTAAATAGTTTCTCGGTTTCTGGATCTAATGCAGCTCCTCCTGCAACCATTAATCTCATTTTTGGTCCTAGACTTTGATGTACTTCTTTAAAAATCTTATCTCTTACATCTACACCAACTTTTAATAATACATTAGATATTTTCATTCCTAAATTTACTTTTTTTAATTGCCCTTTACTTTCAATTGCTTTTAAAATTTTCTTTCCCATTCCTTCATATAAAATAGGTACAGATATCATTATTGTTGTTTCAAATTCTTTTATATTATCTGCTATATGTCTTAATCCTTCACAAAATGCGATTGAACTCCCTTTTGATATTGGATATAAAAAACCAACTGTACATTCAAATGTATGATGTAATGGTAAAAATGAAAGAAATCTATCGTTTTCATCTACTTTTATTGTTGCTGCTATATCCATCAAATTACTTACTATATTCTTTTGGGATAACATTACTGCTTTTGACTGTGATGTTGTTCCTGATGTAAATAACATTATTCCCATTATATCTGGATTAATCTCTGCATCTAAAAACTTTTTATCACCATTTTCTATTTGCTGTTTTCCTTTTTCTATTATCCTTCTTAAAGAAATTACACTGTCTTTACCTTCTTCTAAATCCATTGAAATAAAATACTTTAAATTTGTATTTTTTTTATCTTTCAATTTATTCATTATTTCTTCATATTTGTTTGTATATATTATTGCCTCTACTTCTGAACGCATTATTAAGTTTTCAATTTCATTGTCTGGTAGTGCTTTATCTAATGGTACAACTACACCAGTTCCATTAGTTACAGCTAAATAGCTTACGCCCCATTCATATCTATTTTCTCCTATAATAGCTATTTTTTTATCTTTTAAACCTAAATTAATTAATGCTGTTCCTAAATAATCAATATCGCTTTTAAATTGTTTATATGTTATCTCTTTAAATTTTCCAGCTTCTTTCGTTTTTAATACATATGCTGGTCTGTCTGAAAATTTTTCCACTGATTTATTTAACATATCTTTTAAATCTGTAAATTTTTCAAATTCATGTATCACATCTCTCATTTGTGTTTTCCTTTCCTACATCTTATGTCATTAATAATTTTTATTTTTCTTTTAAACCTTCAATTATAGTATTTTCAAATTCTCTGTAAATTTTTATAATATCCATCTCTTCTTGATTCTTCATTTTATAAACTAATGTTGAAGCTATTAATGCATATATTTCTGAAGCAATTGCTTTGACATTTCCTTCTTTTATTTGCCCTACTTTCATCCCATCTTCAACTATTTTCTCAATTTTTTGGATATATTCATATACAAATTTTTGGCACATTTGATTTCTAGCTTCTTTACCATAAAACTGGCTTAATAATATTGTTATAAAATCTTCATATTTATTAACAATTTTCACTTGAATTAATATTACTGCTTTTAATTTGTCTATATAATTGTCTAACTTTGCTGTTTTGATGTCAATGCTATTTTGTAATAATTTTATACCTTCCTCTATTAAAAAATTAAAAATTTCCTCTTTACTAGAAAAATGATAATATAATGTTCCTTTTGCCACTCCTACCGTTGCAGTTATTTCTTCTATACTTGTTGCATCATATCCTTTTTCTGCAAATAATTTCATTGATGTTTCAAATATTTTCCTTTTTGTTTTATTCATATTTATAACCCCTCTCATTCAAATGGCTACATTTTTATTGTTTTAATTATATATATAATATAGAAATATTGCAATATTTTTTTAATATTTGAACAAGTGGTATAAGAGAACAAAAGCGGACATTAATAAGATTGTTTCTGTTCTAAACATTTTAAAGTACGCGTCTTTGTTCGCCCGCGAAAATTACAAAGTAATTTTCTGTGGAATATATTTATATAATAAAATAGTAGCATGATCAAAATTCAATCATGCTACCTTCGCCTTTAAAGCTAATTATCTGTATTTCTTTTATGTTTTTTAATTAAATACATCTGTCCCTCAAACTGTATTGCTACGAATTCCTCTGTCACCCCTCCTCTGGTTACAGCAATTTGGTCATTGGGCTGCAGAATGAAAATTCCTTCGTCAAAAAAACGTCCTGCAATTTTCTTTCCATTCTCGGTTCTAATGTTGTCTACTCCCATACCAACCATTAAGAAAATTGCATCTTCTTTTTCTACTGCTACAGAGTCTGATATTCCTAATGTTATTTTTTTGAATCCATCACCTAACTCCTTTACAATATATGAATGTATAGAAGTTATCAGCCGTTTTTCTTCTGGTGTATAATTTGATTCTATCGTAGCATATCCAGCATATCCAAATGTATTCCGTCGTAATGGCGACAGTGATAACCACATTTCATAGCCATCTACAACTTTAGCTTTCTGTTTACATGCTTCGTATTCCAATTGAAAAATATGAAGTCCTCCCATGTTTTTCTCCCTTCTTTGAGGCGCTTATTTTATAGTTAACATCCTTATTATACCATTTTCAAAATATTATGTCAAGTACTTGTTTTATTTCTGTGCTACTATTTCAATTTTAGAAATATCACTAATAATTTTTTCAGCAGCTAAGACATCATCTAAATGCATAAGATATATTTTAATATTTCTTTTTGTAAGTGAAATAAAATCCTCTAAAATATCTTCCAGTTTTAAATGAATCCTACCATAATACACAGAAGTATCAACATATAGAACAGAGCCCTCTTTAAGATATGGCATAAATGGTTCTAATGTACATGTATCACCTGTATAAATTACATTTTTGCCATCTATCTCAAGATTATATCCAAAACATTTGCCTTCAAGCTCAGGAGCATGTTCTGTTAAAATACTATTTCGATACCAATCTATTTTCTTTAGTTGATCTTTATCTAACAATTCGTATCCTTCTCTATATTCAACTCCTTGAATCTCAAGTAACTTAATAATATCTTTAGCAACTTCATCAGATGGAGCTATAATATAAACTGGCTTTTTAAAAATAAAAAATGCATATTGTATAAATAAGCTTAATCCACCTATATGATCCCCATGAGTATGTGTTATTAGAACATATAATTTTTTATAATTGCATATGTCCATATTTTTTAGTTTTTGAAAAGTTGAAACAGGACAATCAATTATAACCATTTCTTTATCTTTTGTAAAAAAGTAGGCTGAAGTATGTTCATCAGAAAATCCTGAGCCTATTCCAAAAAATTTTAATAACATAATAGTAAGTCTCCTTTCTGTTCTAAAATGTTAGAGGTGCTAATAATAAGCACCTCTACTGGAATTATTCGTCATTCGTCATGCACTTTGATCATGTACATCTTGTTTTCAAATTGTACCGCTGCAAATTCTTCTTTTGTCCTTTCACTTTTCCCTACAACTATTTTGTCATTAGGCTTTAAAAGGAACACACCCTCTGTTGGGTATCTCCCAGCAATCCTTTTTACGCCATTTGACCACTTAAGTACATATGCATATGGTACAATTAGCATTACTGCCTCTTCCTCCTTTACATCCTCTATTATAGGAGTATGCAAGCATATCTGTTTGAATCCGTCACCCATTTCTTTTACATCATAATCATATACCGTTCTCACTTCCAAATCATATTCTGGGGTATACATTGATGTAATTTTTCCATACCCTATGTCTAAAGTATGATAGGGTCTCTCTAACCGTATCCCTTGTTCCACGGTAGCATTTTCGACTAGTGGAACATATTTTAACCGCATGATTCTATATCCCATAATTCCCTCCTTGAGTTTTTTATATTATAATTATATATTATTTTTAGAGTTATGTCAATTATTTCCCCATTTAAGCTTCTGTCTTTTTCTTAATTTAAAAGAACAAAAGCAGACATTAATAACATTGTTTCTGTTTTAAACATTTTAAAGTACGCGTCTTTGTTCGTGTGCCAATTTTACAATAGTAAAATTGTGTACAATTTTTTATGTTATAGGAAAATCTGCGATTTTTTCTATAACATAAAAACAGTGGCATGATTAAAATTTTTTGACCTTTTAGATTGGTTTTCATGCCACGCCCGTTGTTCGCTCGCGAAAATTGCAAAGCAATTTTCTGTGAAATGCTTTATATTATAGGAAGTTCGGAGAATTTTCCTATAATATGACAAAAGAGATATTATTAAATAATTACACTATAATTTTAAAAAGCGAAACCTAAAAATATTAATTTCATATAATATTATGAGGTGATTTTCATGGCTTATTCTGAAAGAGAATTACTTGCTAGAATGATTCAATGTGAAGCAGGTGGAGAAGGAGATGTTGGAATGAAAGCTGTTGCATCTGTCATTATGAACAGAGTAAATGTACCAATTGGAGAATATTCAAGAATTTCACAAGGTGGAAGTATTAGAAATATACTTTTCCAACAAGGGCAATTTGACTGTGCAAGAGAAACTATCAAAAATCAATATAATCCACAAAATATATATAATATGATTCCAACTGAAGAGCATTATTATATTGCTGATTGGGCTATTGCTGGCAACAGATTAACAGAAGCAGGCGAATGTTTGTGGTACTTAAATCCTTTTAGACCAACATGTAGTCAAACTTTTCCTTCTAATGGTTCTGGTACATTCCACACTCGAATTACTAATCATTGTTTTTATAGGCCTACACCTTCTTATTCTAATACTTAACTTTTAGGAGGTTTTTATGAATCAAAATTCAAATGATACAAATGAAAAAAGAAATGTAGTTCCAAATAATAATTCACCAGAAGTTTTAACAAATAATATTTATACGCCAGCTTTTTTAAGGGAACAAATTGGGAAATTAGTTAGAGTGGAATTTCTTATTGGTACTAATAATTTAACTGATAGAACTGGTATTTTAGAAGATGTCGGTGTTAGTTATATTTTATTAAGAGCAATTGATAGTGGAAATTTGCTTTATTGTGATATTTACTCTATAAAATTTGTGTCTATTGCTGAATATCCTTATAGACCTAATATGTACCAATATTAACAATATGACAATGGGGGCGTCCCTTTTTGTCATATTTTCTATTGAATTTATATGTATATTGTTGTATAATCTTTTCATAATAATAATGGAGGTACAAAATGGAAAAATTAGTTATAAAAGATTTGTATAGAAATACAGATAAATATATTAATAAAGAAATCACATTAGAAGGATGGATACGAACAGTAAGGGATTCTAAAAACTTTGGATTTATAGAATTAAATGATGGTTCATTTTTCAAAAATGTTCAAGTAGTTTTTAGTGATAAATTAGATAATTTTAATGATATTTGTAAACTTACAATTAGTTCTTCAATTAAAGTAATTGGAACTTTAGTTATAACAGAAAATGCAAAACAACCTTTTGAAATACAAGCCACAAAAATAGAAGTACAAAATTTATCAGATAGCACATATCCGCTTCAAAAGAAAAAACACTCATTTGAATATTTAAGAACAATTGCACATCTTCGTCCAAGAGCAAATACATTTAATGCTGTTTTTAGAGTTAGAAGTACTTTGGCTTATGCAATTCACAAATTCTTCCAAGAAAGAGGTTTTGTATATGTAAATACACCTCTACTTACAGGAAGTGATGCTGAAGGTGCTGGAGAAATGTTTAATGTTAATTCATTTGATTTAACAAATATTCCCAAAACAGAAGATGGACAAGTTGACTTTTCTAAGGATTTTTTTGGTAAATCTGCTCATTTAACAGTAAGTGGTCAATTAAATGCTGAAACTTTTGCTGAAGCATTTAGAAATGTTTATACATTTGGTCCTACTTTTAGAGCTGAAAACTCAAATACTGTAAAACATGCTGCTGAATTTTGGATGGTTGAACCTGAAATATGTTTTGCTGATTTAAATGATGATATGGATTTAGCAGAAGATATGATTAAATATATTTTCAAATACGTTTTAGATAATTGTCCTGAAGAAATGCAATTCTTTAATAATTTTATTGATAAAACTTTATTAGATAGATTAAATAATGTTATAAATTCAGATTTTGCTAGAATTTCATATACTGATGCTGTTGCAGAGTTAGAAAAACATAATGATGAATTTGAATTTAAAGTAAGTTGGGGAATTGATTTACAAACAGAACATGAAAGATATTTATGTGAGCAAATATTTAAAAAACCTGTTTTTGTTACTGATTATCCTGCTGATATAAAAGCTTTTTATATGAAACAAAATCCAGATGGTAAAACAGTTGCTGCAGCTGATCTTTTAGCTCCTGGTATTGGAGAAATTATTGGTGGTAGTCAAAGAGAAGAAGATTATAATAAATTGATTAATAGAATGAAAGAGCTAGATATGCCTATTGAGAATTATGAGTGGTATTTAGATTTAAGAAAATATGGTAGCTGCGTTCATTCTGGTTTCGGTTTAGGTTTTGAAAGGGCTATTATGTATTTGACTGGTATGCAAAATATTCGTGATGTTATACCTTTCCCTAGAACACCAAAAAATTGTGAATTCTAAAACTGTCTCCAATGAGGCAGTTTTCTTTGTTATATTTGTATAGTAATCACTTAAAAATTATTTGGTCAAATAGACCGAGCGATTTTTAAGCCATTGGTCTATTTGACTTTTCAGCAGCTTAGTTGTATAATATAAGTATAGTTAGTAACTTTAGTATGCATTGTCCTCATTGTAAAGGGGACAGAAAGAGAGGATATTATGGCATTCAGAGACATTAAAATGGTAAATGAGACGTACAAAATGGGAAGAAAAGACACCACAAGGCGCCATCTTCCTATCGACAGCCGGAATTGCCGGCCCTTACCTTATGTAGCATCCAAGAATGGCGGTAGCTTTGACGGATCTGCTGTAATGCAGTCTCGTGCAAGCCTGCTGTGGAAAGAAACATACCACATCAATTAAGCGGAGCATTGCTCCGCTTTTTCTATTTTATAGGAAACTCTATGAAACAAAATACATTCCACAGAAAATTGCATATCTTTACTATTTTAGCATTTCTATTAATTCACTAATGCTAAGTATTTTATTTTCTCCTGTTTCCATATTTTCAAGTTCCACATTTTCTCCATCTTGTTTATCACCTAAAATAACTAAATAAGGAGTTCCAAGAACCTTTGCATCTTTAATTTTAGCACCTATTGTAATATCTTCTCTATCATCTAAAATAGCACCAATATTTTCATCATTTAATTGTTGATACAATTTATTAGCTAAATTTACTTTTTCTTCATTATCCATTTTAGGAACAATTTGAACCATATAAGGAGCAATTGATTTAGGAAGAACAAAACCACATGGTCCCCATTTTGTATCATTAACTACAGATTTTTCATATACTGCTGCAACTGTTCTACTTACACCAATTCCATAGCATCCCATATAATATAATGCTTCTTTTCCATCTTGATTTGTAAATTTACCATTCATCATTTCAGAATATCTTGTTCCCAATTGGAATATATGTCCAAGTTCCATTGTTCTAATTTCTTTAAAGTTCGAAATATCTTCTATTCCATATTCATCTTTTAAATACTCTTTATAATCTTCTCTTTCTAATATTTCTGTATTTAATCCAATACCTGTTTTTTCATCATAAAGAATCTTATCTTCGCCTTGCTCAGAAATCATCATAAATTCCTCTGATTTCTTTCCACCCATAGCTCCATTATCAGCAACTATTGGAATTACATTTAATCCTATTTTTTTAAATATCTCTAAAAATGCATTTCTAACATTTTCATAAGATTTAGCCATTGCTTCTTCATCAATATCAAAGCTATATGCATCAAGCATTGTAAATGCTTTTCCTCTTAATAAATATCCTCTTGTTCTTATTTCATTTCTATATTTTTCACTTATTTGATAATATGTAGCTGGTAAGTTTTTGTATGATTTTAATTTTTCTCTTGCAAACTCTAGTACAGCTTCTTCTCCTGTTGGAGCTAAACAAAATGTTCCTTTATTTGACTCTGTTATAAGCATTGTTCCATCATTTATATAGTGATCATATCTTCCTGAATTTTTCCAAATTGTATCTGGTTGCAAAGCTGGAAGTAAACATTCTATACAATCATATTTGTTTAAAGTTTCTATTATTATTTTTTCTATATTTCTTTTTATTAATAGCGGAATTGTATTATATGCAAATAATCCTGCTCCATATTGAACTAATTGTCCAGTTTGTAGTAATATACTTTGCCCTGGATACATTTCATCTATATTATTTAATTTTGTTGTTCTCATCCCTGTTTTTGATAATCTCATTTTTTTTCCTCCTTTCGGAAAGCTTTGCTTTCCTCATCGCCATCCGAAAATTTTTATCAAAATTTCCGTCTGGTAAATTTTCTCTATTGTGACATACCTTTTTGTCACAATATTTTAATCTAACGTTTTATTTTATTGATTTTCTTCTTCCCTTTCGGGTTCTGGAGCCTCTTTTATAACTTCATCTTTTTCAGTTTCTGCATTTTGATCTGTTTCTATATTTTGATCTGTTTCTTCATTTTGGATTAAATCATCTATTACAATTTGTTGATTTTCATCTAGCTTATATCTTGGAAGCTCTGGTAAATCACTTAAAGAAGCATATCCGAACATTTTCAAAAATTTATCTGTTGTTACATATGTCATCGGTTTTCCTGGCAAATCAGCTTTTCCAGCTTCTTGTATTAACTCATATTCTAGTAGTTTGTAAATACATGCATCTGCTCCTACTCCTCTTATTGATTCTATTTCTGCTCTTGTTATATTAGGATTATAAGCTATTATTGAAACTGTTTCTAATGCTGCATTTGATAAATTTGGTTTTGATCTTTTGTCTAATATTGGATATATATATTCATACAATTCTTTCTTAGTACATAATTGATAAGAATTATCTACTTTTATTATTTCTATTCCTCTGTATTGCATTTTATAATCTTCTTGCATAGAAAGTATTATATTTTCTAAGTCTTCTCTTGATATTTCTAAAGTTATCATTAATTCTTTTTCTGTTACTTGCCTCCCTGCTGCAAAAAGAATTGCTTCTATTATTGATTTTATTTTTTCTATTTCCATTATTTTCCCTACTTTATCATTAAAATTATACTTTAGTATTATCACATTTTTTTTAGATTATGTCAATATTTTTATTGCCAATTTAATACTTTTATGATAGTATTATTTTAGAATAATATGGAGGTAGAATATATGAGTGAAACTAGAAAAGAAATAGAAATTATTAATGGGGATGGTTCTAATTTAGAAATTTCACATGTATATGACCATTTAAATACAGGTAAACCCAAATGTTCTAATAAAAAACCTAAAAATATTGTAATTCCTAAAACAGCTAAAAATACAGATAAAAAATAATTTGCTTAATTTTCTGTAAATTACTTGCAAAAATTAGAAATATATGTTAAAATAATCAATGTTATATTGAAATAAAGACTAAGAGGAGGTGCAAACATGCCAAATATAAAATCAGCAAAAAAAAGAGTTAAAGTAATTGAAAAGAAAACTTTAAGAAATAATATGATTAAATCAGCTTATAAAACAGCTGTTAAAAAATTCGAACAAGCTATAGAAGCTGGAAATATGGATGAAGCAAAAGTTTTATTCTCAGAAGCTACTAAAAAAATAGATCAAGCTTGTACAAAAGGTGTTATAGTAAAAAACACTGCAGCTAGAAAAAAATCTAGTTTATCAAAAAAATTAAATGCAGCTATGGCTTAGACTAAAAATGAAAATTATGCATAGTTTTTGTTTTATAAATCTGTAAGGAGGCTTACAGATTTTTTGTTGTATTTTAATTACTTCTTAATTTATGAACCAAAAGGAATTGCCAGCAAAGTTATATACTCTGCTGGCATAGAATAATACTTACTCACTCTTCAATTTCAACTACTTTATATGGCACATCCTCATGGTCATCTCTTGAAATGAAACGGAGAAATGCTTTCTTAATCTCTACAACCCTCGTTTCCCTGTAAACTTCTGGAATGAAAATGTCGCCCGTCTCAGAATTATAATAGAGCTGTACTTTTTTATCTCTAATAAAAACCTTTCCCTTTTCTCCTGCTTCCTCCAGAAATCTTCTTAAGTCTCCAGCTGCATAACTTGCCTCTCCTTTGCCAAAATCGATTATTCCTGCTTCCTTTAAGTATGCCCGTCTCCATTCATATTTTGCCATAGTATTATTTCCTCCTTCTGCTATTAGAATTTTCTCTATGTTTTAATTATAGTTTATTTTACATAATTTGTCAACTTTGTTCTTTCTAACTTCATTTTCCTATTCATATCCAAACTCAAAAGCTAAAATATATTATAAACTCAAACCAACTATTTCCATTGATATTCTTCATTTTACATGTTATCATTATTTATAGGTGATACATATGATTAAAAATATTATAAATAATTTTAAAGATTTAAATAAACTAACAAAAATAATTATGAAAAACGGATTAAGATTTTGCTCTATTTTAGGGATAATTTCTTTAATCATTCTAGTTACATATAATTTATCATTAACTACTCCTATCATTTTTAGTATTGGCTTTATTCTATTTAAATTGAGCTTAATCTTTGGAGTTGAGTTCATTATTTGTGGATTAGTAGTAGACAAAATTAAGGCTGGAGTAATATAAGAGGAAAAATCGCTATAGATAAAAACTTCTATAACGATTTTCTTTTCTATTTTTTCAATTCTTCTAAAAACATTTCATTCAACATTTTAGGATTTGCTTTTCCTTTAGTTTCTTTCATAGCTTGACCAACTAAAAATCCTAAAGCTCTATCTTTTCCAGCTTTAAAGTCTGCAATTGATTGTGGATTTGCTTCTAATATTTTCATTACAATCTCTTTTATCGCACCTTCATCTGAAATTTGAATCCAACCTTTTTCTTTTATAATATCTTCTGGATCTCTTGGTTTTTCAAATAGCTCTTCTAATACTTTTTTTCCAATACTTGAGCTTATTGTTCCATTATCAATTAGTATAACTAATTTTCCTAATTGATTTCCATCAAAAGGTATAGCAATTGGTTCAGTTTCTGTTTCATTTAATATTCTTGATATGTCTGATATTATCCAGTTATTAACTGATTTTGGATTATTACATACTTTTATCGCACTTTCAAATAAGTCTGATAAATATTTTGATGCTGTAATAATGTTCGCATCTTTTTCAGATAATTCATATTCTTGTAAATATCTTTGTTTTCTGCTTTCTGGCAATTCTGGTAAAGTATTTTTTATGTTTTCAATATATTCTTCTGAAAGCTTGATTGCTACTAAATCTGGTTCTGGGAAATATCTATAATCTTGAGCATCTTCTTTATCTCTCATTGAGAATGTTTTTCCTGATACATCATCCCATCTTAATGTTTCTTGTTCTATTTTTCCGCCATCTTCTAATACATCTATTTGTCTTTCTATTTCATATTCAATTGCTCTTGTTATGCTTCTAAATGAGTTCATGTTTTTCATTTCTGTACGAGTTCCAAATGGTTCTTCTGGTTTATGAACAGAAACATTAACATCTGCTCTTAATGAACCTTCTTGCATTTTGCAGTCAGAAACTTCAATATATTCTAATATTGATTTTATTTTTCTCATATAGCTTTCCACTTCTTCTGCGCTTCTTAAATCAGGTTTTGATACTATTTCTATTAACGGCACTCCTGCTCTGTTTAAATCTACTAAGCTTCCGCCACCAAAATCATCATGATTTAATTTTCCTGCATCTTCTTCTATATGAATTCTTTCTAATCTTATTTTCTTTTTACCATTTTTTGTATCTATTTCAACATATCCATTTTCACAAAGTGGTTTGTCAAATTGTGATATTTGATAAGATTTTGGTAAATCTGGATAGTAATAATTTTTTCTATCATTTTTACTATCTCTTGATATTTCACAATTTGTAGCTAGTCCTGCTTTTACTGCATATTCTACTACTTTTTCGTTTAGCACTGGCAAAGCTCCTGGCATTGCCATACATACTGGACATACATGTGTGTTTGGTTGTCCACCAAATTCTGTTGGGCAACTACAAAATATTTTTGTTTTTGTTGATAGCTCTGCATGTATTTCTAGTCCTATTATAACTTGATAATCATTTCTTGACATTATTATCCTCCTCTGTAAGACACCTGGGACAGTACTAAAATGTTTCACTTTTTTGTCGAACTTTGTCATAACCAAACTTCTTTCGTTAATTATTTAAGTTTCGACATTATCTGACTAAATTATGAGACATTTTTACACTGTCCCTACTGTTTCATTGTTTCATTGTCTCATTTTACTGTAGCTTATAATTTTCTCTAAATTTTAATTTTTGTTCTATTGTATAAGCAGCATTTAAAATCATTTCTTCTTGGAATCTATTTCCTATCAATTGCATTCCTATCGGCATTCCTTGTTTATCAACTCCTACTGGTATTGATATTCCTGGAAGTCCTGCTATATTTACAGATACTGTACATATATCTGATAAATACATTTCTAATGGGTTATCTAATTTTGAACCTATATCAAATGCTACTGTTGGTGATGTTGGAGTTAGAATTACATCATATTTTTCAAATGCTTTATTGAATTCATTCATAACTAATGTTCTAACTTGTTGTGCTTTTTTGTAATATGCATCATAATATCCTGATGATAATACATATGTTCCAAGGATTATTCTTCTTTTTACTTCATCTCCAAATCCTTCAGTTCTTGATTTTTTGTACAATTCTTTTAAATTTTTGAATTCTGGAGTTCTATATCCATAACGAATTCCATCAAATCTTCCTAAGTTTGAGCTTGCTTCTGCACATGCAATTATATAATATGTTGCTAGTGAATATTGAGCTATATCTAATGAGAATTCTTCAACTTCAGCTCCCATATTTTTATATTCTTGTATTGTTTTTTCTAATGTTTCTTTTACTTCTTGATTTATTCCTTCTGCAAAAAATTCCTTTGGAACTCCTATTTTTAGTCCTTTAACATCATTTTTTAAACATTTTGTATAGTCTTTTTTAGGCATATCTTCTGATGTAGTATCTCTTTCGTCATGTCCTGCAATTATATTTAACAACATTGCGCTATCAGTTACATCTTTTGTTATTGGTCCTATTTGGTCAAGTGATGATGCGAATGCTACTAGTCCATATCTTGAAACTAGTCCGTATGTTGGCTTTAATCCTACTACCCCACAAAAGCTTGCTGGTTGTCTAATTGATCCACCTGTATCTGAGCCTAGTGCCCATGGTACCATATTCGCTGCAACTGCTGCTGCTGACCCACCTGATGAACCTCCAGGTACTTTATTTAAATTCCAAGGATTCTTTGTTTTCTTAAAATATGAATATTCTGTTGATCCTCCCATTGCAAATTCATCCATATTTAATTTTCCTAAATTAATCATATCTTCATTATTTATTTTGTCCATTACAGTTGCATCATATGGAGATACAAAGTTCTCTAACATTTTTGAAGCACATGTTGTTTTAACTCCTTTTGTGCATATATTATCTTTTATTCCTATTGGAATACCAGCTAAATCTCCTATAATTTCTCCCTTATCTATTTTTGCTTGGATTTCTTCTGCTTTTTCAATTGCTTCATCTGTTAATGTTGTAATAAAGCTTTGCACATCTTTTTCTTTTTCGTTTATTCTATCTGCATATGCTTTTGTTATTTCAGTTATTGTTAGTTCTTTGTTTTTTATTTTTTCTTGTAACTCGTGAACTGTTAATTCTGTTATATTCATTAATTTTCCTCCTTTTGTCCTTTTGGGGACGTTTCCTTTTGGGACATTTTTGTCCCATTGGGGACACATCTATCTCTTTTAAAATTTCACTTTAATCTTCTCTAATGCTACTTTTTCTTTAATTTCTTTCCATGTAGAAACTCTTTCTATTTTTCCAGTTTCTAAGTTTTTATTTATTCTGGTCTCCATTAACAATGTTTTTATACCTATATCTGATATTTGTTTACAGGTTTTATAGCTATCATCTATATCTATTCCTATATTCATGTTTTGCTCCTTGAATTTTGTCTTTATTACCTGTCTCTCTTTATTAATCTTTTTTCTAAGGTTTGCAACTTTACTTTTTTAAGTTGTATATTTAATCCGTAGCGCTCGTTTCTCGCTAACGGCTTAAAGAACTTTTGGTATTTTGAACATATTTAATTCTTTTGATGGTGCATTTTGTAATAATGCTTGATTATCTTCAAATACTTTTATTTCATCTTTCCTAAATACATTTTTCTTTTCGTTTGAACCTATTGTTATGTTTAATCCGTCTACTGGTGCATTATTTACAATATTTGCAAAATTTAATATATCTTGTAAGTTTAACATATATTTTTCTATTTCTTCTTC
Source organism: uncultured Clostridia bacterium (assembly GCA_948891265.1). Taxonomy (GTDB): domain Bacteria; phylum Bacillota; class Clostridia; order TANB77; family CAG-508; genus CAG-269. The sequence goes on from CAQUBD010000011.1 coordinate 22,905, forward strand.
TGCTATGTTTAAGTCTGCTAAATTTGCTATGTGTAAGATTTCTTCTTTGCTTATTTTCATTGTAATCTCTCCTTTTTAAATTTACTCTATTATATACTTAAATGCCTAAAAATACAATAATAAAACAGAAAATTAATCAGCTATTTTCAATGATTACGACATCGCTTCGCTCTGTCGCATAAGTTAGCTGTAACACTCGAACTATTTGTTCTCGTTAACAGCTAACTTAATGTGTACATCTCTTAATTGCTCTCTTTTTACATTTCCTGGTGCTCCCATCATTAAGTCTTGAGCTTTACTATTTAACGGGAATGCTATTACTTCTCTTATTGTTTCTGAATTTGTTAATAACATAAGCATTCTATCAATACCTGGTGCTATTCCTGCATGTGGTGGTGCTCCATATTGAAATGCTGTATATAATGCTCCAAATTTTTCTTTTACTTCTTTTTCAGTATATCCTGCAATTTCAAATGCTTTTAGCATTATTCGTATGTCGTGATTTCTTACTGCTCCAGATGATAACTCTATTCCGTTACATACTATGTCATATTGATATGCTAGTATTTCTAATGGATTTTTATTTTCTAATGCTTCTAATCCACCTTGTGGCATTGAAAATGGGTTGTGACTAAATTGAGTGTTATCATGTTCATCTATTTCAAACATTGGAAAGTCTATTATCCAACAAAATTGAAATACATCTTCATCTATCAATTTTAGTCTATTTGCAAGTTCTGTTCTTATTTGTCCAGCTAGTTCTGTTGCTCTTTTTTCATTATCTGCTATAAAGAAAATTGTGTCTTCAGTTTTTAAATCTGCTATTTTTATTAATTCTTTTTTTAGTTCTTCTGGAATGAACTTATCTATTGGTCCTTTAAAACTCAAGTCTTCTTGCACTTCTAGATATCCAAGACCTTTCATTCCGATTTTCATAGCATAGTCAAGCATTTTTTCATGGAATCCTTTTGACATATGACCTCTTACTTTTATAGCTCTCACTGTTCTATTAATAAATGGTGTAAATGTACATTTATTAAAGAATTCTGATAAATCTACTATATATAATGGATTTCTTAAATCTGGCTTATCTGTTCCATATTTAAGCATTGCTTCTTTATATGTGATTCTTGGAAATGGATATTTTGCGATTTTCTTATCTGAAAATTGTTTGAATGTGTTATACATTACGGGTTCTATTGCAGAAAATACATCTTCTTGTGTTGCAAAACTCATTTCCATATCTAATTGATAAAACTCACCTGAAGCTCTATCAGCTCTTGCATCTTCATCTCTAAAGCATGGTGCTATTTGAAAATATTTATCTATTCCTGATACCATCAATAATTGTTTAAATTGTTGTGGTGCTTGTGGTAATGCATAAAATTTTCCAGGATGTAATCTACTTGGTACTAGATAATCTCTTGCCCCTTCTGGTGATGAACTTGTAAGTATTGGTGTTTGAACTTCTAAAAATCCTTGTTCTGTCATTTGATTTCTTAAGAACTGTAAAACTTGTGCACGTAGTTTTAAGTTGTTTTGTAATCTCTCATTTCTTAAATCTAAATATCTATATTTAAGTCTTAAATCTTCTCTTATTTCTTGTTTTGAATTTACTTCAAATGGTAAATTAGCTGTTCTTTTTCCTAAAATTTCGATATCTTCTATTTTAATTTCTACAAGCCCTGTCTTTAATTTTGTATTGACAGTTTCTTCATCTCTCTTTTTTACAGTACCATATACTGTTACTGTTGATTCAATTGGAATATGTGATGCAAAGTCAACATCTTTAGATTCTCCAGATGTTACAACTTGTGTAATCCCATACATATCTCTAACATCTAAGAATACTAGTCCTCCTAAATCACGGATAGTTTCTACCCATCCTGCTATTCTTACTTTTTTGCCTACATCTTCTAGGCTGATTTCATTACATGTGTGTGTTTTGTAATCTTTCACTTTATACCCCCTATTTGCCATATCCAAAATGAACGGCACTAAATATCTATGCAGATTTGTAGCATTTTTTAATGTTAACTATTATTTTAAGCATCAAAAAACGCCCACTGCAAAATGCAGGGACGAAATAATTCCGCGGTACCACCCAGCTTGAAAATACTTTTGTAGAGTATTTTCCACTTTATAAAATTGCTCCAATATGTTTCACAAATTAGGTTGACCTTAAGGGGCTTTCAGCCGGTGACCCCTATTCTCTAAAAGTAATTTCTAATTGCTTTGTATTGTAATAACGCAATGTATTTTTTTATTATGCTAAATATTCTAGCACTTTATACATATAGTTGTCAAGAATTTTTCCAAAAAATATCTTTTGCAAATTTCAACACAAATTTCGACAAAAATATGAGAAAAATGAAGACTGTCCCTAGTGTCTCAAATTATATTCAAACTCATCCCAAGACTTGCTAAATGTATGATTTGCAAAAGCATCTTTTAGTCCAGTTATCTGTTTTAATCTAATAATCTCATCTAATTCCATACCTAAATGTTTTGATATTTGTGTCTCTGACCATCCATTTTCTGTTAATGTAAGTACAATCTGAGACATATCTGCAATTTGGTGCGTTCCTCTTGCTCGATTGTGTCTTATAGTACTTGCCATACGATTTTCTAAATCTTTATCTATTGTAACAATTGGTATTTGTTTTAAATTAAAAAACTCTTTTGCTACTCTATAACGATGAAATCCATCCACAACAATATATTTATCTTTCTCCTTATCATAATATGTTACAATTGGTTGTGTATATCCATCTTCTTCTATAGAATGTTTTAATAATTGCATTTCTGGCGGGGCTACTTTATTTGGGTTATAATCATTTGCTATTACTTTATCTATATCTACCATTTTGACATTTAATACTGGAAATTCTATTTTTTTCATTTTATTTTCCCTTCTTATTATATATTATTACAAAATTTTTATATGTCTTATCGTCAATCTGAAATCCACATTTTTTATATACTTCTATATATCTTTTTGTCAAAATACTACTTTCTATTTTTTGTTCTTTTCTTATTTCTATTAGTATTTCCTCTAATTGTTTTCCTTTATAGCAATATACATTTTTTATAACTCTATTCTGGATAGAAGCAAAGGCTAATACTATGTTATTTTCTAAATATAAATACCATTCTTTTTTATCATCATCATAAATTCTGTCATTTACTTGTTTTTCTACTAATCTTGATCCAAAAAATCTCCCCATATATTGGTAAAATCCCTCATCTTTATTATTAATTTTTATTATCATATATATTTTCCCCCTAATTTAAAATATATTTTACTTTTAATACTGCTTTTCTTTTATATCTATCTCAGTTATTATCTTTTGTAGTGTTTTATCGTCTGTTATTGTATTTCTATTTAATAAATTATCCCAACTATGAATTAATCTTTTTAATTCTTCATCATCAGTTTTTGTTTGTGCAAATGATAATCTTCTTAAATAAAAATCATTTTTTTCTATAGCTCTAGCAATTCTCCTCCAAGATATAGCTTTTTTTTGATTTTCCAATTTACATTCTGCTACATCTGGTATCTCACTAATTGCGACATTATATTTTTTATTGTACCAAATCATGAATTTCTTTATTTTTTTATAATAATGCATCATTAAATCTCTATTATAAATTCCTATACTTTCTAGTAAAAATACTGTATATTCTTGCCATGTCATAAAATCGGTTTTACATGATTTTATATTTCCAAGTGCTGTAGTTTTACAGTATATATTTCCAAAATTAACTCCATTTACTCTATTTAGTACTTTACTCCATGTATCATATTCTAATGCTTTAAATTGATTTAATCCTTTTCTTTGGTCATCACCGTATGGCTGACATAGTCTTTGTTCATATATACTAACTCCATTTTTATACATTAATTCATATATATAATTAAATTTTAAATCTAATTTGCTTACCGCCCCCCATATGTCCTCTGTTCTCCAGTCATAAATAGGATAAAAATTATATACATCTATATATTTTTCACTTGCTTTTAATTTTGTAGTCCAATTGTAACCTTTAAACTTTATCTTTTTATCCTGAAAAGCTATTGTTCTAAATCTATTTAAACTTTCATCTGTCCTGATTCCAATTCCGCAGGCTACTTTTCCTTTATATTTTTTTTGGTACCAATCAGCAAATTGTACTATAAACTCTTCAAACTCTTCTCCTTTCTTAAACCATTCAAATGGACAATTATTTATATTAATACTATCTTCAGGCATATCTCTTACCCACAGGTTCCTACTTTCTTCTTCCCAACAAATCCATTTAGGTTGTAATACTGATACTGCGTTTCTTAAAGCAATTGGTAATGTTATATGATAAAAATCTCTTATTTGAGATAATTTTTTTATTTCTTCTACATGTTGTATCGTATGTTTATACTGTGCTTCTAAATCTATAAATAATACGTCAAATTTTTTGCCCTGTTTTTTTGCTATTATATTTGCAAGTTGTACCATTACTGAACTATCTTTTCCCCCACTGAAACTAAAATAAATATTCTCGAAATTTTGAAATATGATCTCTAATCTTTCTAAAGTTGCGTCTAATACATTTTTATCTAAATATTTCTTTGACATGTATTTTCCTTCTTTCTTTACAGATTATACCATCAGTGTGACTTTCTGTAAAGTTTTTTAAATATTTTAAAATGTAAAAAAAGAAACTATATTATAAATTATCTTCCTTAAAATATATTTTTAATATACTTTAAGGAAAATAACTTACGTTATAGTCTCTCCTATGAATTCATATATTTATATTCACAAATTATTTATTATTTACTAAATCTTTTAATGCTTTACCAGCTTTAAATACTGGAGCTTTTGATGCAGGTATTTTGATTTCTTCTTTAGTTTGTGGGTTTCTACCTTTTCTTGCAGCTCTTTTTCTAACTTCGAAAGAACCAAATCCAACTAATTGAACTTTATCTCCTTCTACTAATGCATTTGTAACTACTTCTACGAATGCGTTTACTGTTTCTTCAGCAGCTTTTTTTGTTGCTCCTGTTTTTGCAGCTACTGCTGCTACTAATTCAGCTTTGTTCATTTAAATTACCTCCTATAAGTTCTTATATTTATGTACTTTTATCGCCTGAACTTAGCAATAACTGTACTTTCTAATAACTCTATTCGCCAACTTTCGCTAAAATCCTTCTTTTTTTCTAATAAATTTTAATTTTTTCTAAAATTTTAGCTATTTTATCCCCTGCTGGCATCATTTTGAACTCTTCTTTTGTAAATATCTTTAAAATTAGTACTGCTAATATATATATTACAACAGCAACGAGTATTGCTATTATTGTAGCCAATCTTTCAATTATTATTCCTTTTAGTGTTAAATAAACAAAATATGAACATATTCCCATAATTGTAGTTGCCATAATTGGTTTTAAAACAAATTTCGAAAATGTCAAATTTAGTCTTACATTTCTCCTAAGAGCTGTAAATGCTATACAAAATGCCACTGCATGACATGCAACTGAACCTATCGCTGCTCCATATACACCAAAATTCGGATTTGGCACTAATGTTATATTTAAAATGAATTTAACAAAAACTCCTACAGCTAAAGAAATTGTTGGTATCATTAGTTTTCCATATCCTTGTAGTACTCCATTTATTGTCTGGTCAAGAATTGTAAATATTACTGTTAATGCACTTATTTGTAATATTAAAGCTCCATCATTTGCATTTGGAAATAATAAATTTAATATTGGTCCTGCAAAAATGAACATTCCAACTGTACATGGTAATCCTATTAACATAGATACTAATAATGAAAATGATGTTTTTTCAGTTATTGTTTTTTTATCTTTTTTAGCTTTTGCTGCTGATATAGCTGGAACTAATGCAGTTGCAAAAGCTACATTTATTGCTAGTGGCAAACTTGTTAATGTATCAACTTTTCCACCTAAAATTCCATATAATGATGTTGCTGCATCTTCTGACATGAAATTCTTTAAATTTCTTACAACTGTAAATGAATCAATGTTTTTGTTTATTGATGACATTATAGCGGTTAATGTAATTGGTATTGATACTAATAGAATTCTTTTTACTATTGTAGATACTCTTTCATATTTGTAATTTACTGTATTTTTTACTTCTCTTCCTATTTCTTTTCTTTCTGTTCTATAATATAAAACTAAATAACTAAATCCTAAGAACGTTGCAAGTGTAGTTGCTAAATTTGCCCCCGCTGCCATCCATTCTGTTGAAACATTTGACAATATTGCAACAATTTCAACAACTATAATTGTAAGTAATGTCTTAAATACTTGTTCTAAAGATTGAGATTTAGCACCAACACTGATTTTTTGTCTACCATTAAAATATCCTCTCATTACAGATGCTACTGTTACAAAAAATATTGCTGGTGATAATGCAACTAATGTCATTTCAGCTTCTGGTATTTGTAGCCAATTATTTGCAATTGTCTTGGCTCCAAAGAATAGTAGTAAACTTCCTACTAAGCCTATTATTGCAAATGTTGCAAATGCTATTTTAAATATTCTATGTGCTCCTTTATTATCACCTACTGCTACTCTTTCTGATACTAATTTTGATATTGCACTTGGTACTCCTATGGAAGATATTGTTAAAAGTAATCCATAAATATGATATCCACTTGAGCATATTCCATTTCCTTTATCTCCAAAGCCATTTCTATTTGTCAAATATAATGTATATATTAACCCTAATATTTTTATTAGAACTTGTGAAAACATTAATGTTAATACGCCTTGCATAAATCCTTCTTTTTTCCCTTTATTGTCACTTTTGGTTTTAAAATGTTTTCCTTTATGTGTTCCTATCATTTTTCCTCCTAATATTGAGGTCAGTGAAACAGACATAAGTGAAATAGAGCATTCCACCATTCATATCCAACATCCAATATCTGACCTCCACCCCTGTCTTCTGTCCTCTATAATAATTAATATTTTAATTTATAATTTATTATACCTATAACATTATTCTTTTTACATTATAATTTTTATTCTATTTTTTATCAATACTTTTATTACTATTTAATATTTTTTTATAACTGTACACTGTTTATAAATATTTTCTTTGCTTTCTAATTTTATTTTACTAACTAGCTCGGAAATCTGATATATTAACTTTTGCTGTTCTGGAGTGCATTTATCTAGAAGCATTCTAAAATCTTCTTTTAGATAATCTTTTGATGCAACATTACTTCCTGTAAGTAAATACCCAGGAGATACATTTAGCAGTTCTGCTATTTGAGTTAATCTTTTCAAATTAATTTTACTTTTTCCTCTTTCTACTCTACTCATAAAAGCTACTGAAACTTCTAATTTATCTGCTAATTCTTCCTGTCTTATATTTTGTTCTAATCGAGCAGTTCTTATCCTTCTTCCTATAACATCATAATCTGGTAACATTTTATCTACGCCCTCCTTTCCTCAACTGTAAAAATATCACTTATACGGTAATATGTCAATATCAATTTTAATTTATCTGTAAATATTTATTTTTTGTAATTCTTTTATTTAATATTTCTTTAGCAACCATTGATTCCATTTCTTTTAAATCTTCTGTTTTTAAATCTCTTATATTTATCATGTTGTATGAAAAATTAATTTTATTGTTATCATAGGTTATATAATTTACTTTGCCATATAATTTACTATTTTTAGTTTTCCAAGTTTTTCTACCAGTATATATAACAATAGGAATTACAATTGGATATCTTTTGTTTTCTTTTTTATCTTCTTGAGATTTTTTTATAATATTTAGCGAATGTTCAAATACTTTATATGCTATATTTGTATCAATATTTTCAATTACCTTTATAAATATAAATATTTCTTTATCTTTTATTTTTAAAACAAGATTATTATTTATCTCCTTATCTGTTATAACCTTTATATTATCACAATAATTAATAGTTCTTGTATCAGTTATTTCGTTAAAATTCAAAAACTCTCTCAAGAAAATTTTTAATTGTACTTTTTTCCTTAGTATATCAATAATTCGATTTTTATTAATTTGTTCTCTTCTTTTTCCATTTCTTACTTCATATTTCGCTATTTTTTCTTCTACTTTTTTTATTTTATCTATTTCTACATTTTCAGTACAATCTATATAATCATTGTACGAAAAATATATCATAAGTACCTCCTTTCTATTCTTTGGTAATTCTATTTTTATTTGGGGAAATTTTTTAGATTTTAAATTTTACTTTTGATTTTAAAATTATTATTATTTGTAACCGAAAAAAATCGTTTATTTTTATAAATTAATATTAACATAAAATGGTAAGGAATGCAATTATTTGTCACATTCTTACCATTGTTATAATTTTATATGTAATTTTTATGAGTTTTTTTGTTTTATTATGCAATTTTTTGCAATATTTTGTCTTTGCTGTTTTTGTTATATCATTCCTTTTTCATTAAAATAATTACTTATCTCCTCCAAATCTTCAAACTCTTTTTGCCTAAAAATATCATAAACAACAATAGAAACAGAATTTGATAGATTAAGTGACCTTAAAGTTGGTCTCATTGGAATTCTTATTGTTTTATCTATGTACTTTATTAAAACATCTTCTGGAAGCCCTTTTGTTTCTTTTCCGAATAATATAAATATTTCATCCATTTTTCTATAATCAGGTTCTGAATATATATGTTTTCCTTTTGTAGTTACAAAAAACATGTTATTTTCTTCTGGTTTATATTTATCTAAAAACTTTTCGAAAGAATCATGCTCTTCTATATCAAGTTTATCCCAATAATCAAGTCCTGCCCTCTTAACTGCCTTTTCATTTATACTAAAACCTAGTGGATGCACTAAATGTAACTTTCCTCCTGTTGCAGCACATGTTCTTGCTATATTTCCTGTGTTTTGTGGTATTTCTGGTTCTACTAATACTACATTTAATTTCATAAATTTTTTCTCCAATCTATGTTATTTTCTTTTAATTTTATCACAAATTTTCAGAAAAATGAATGGAAAATGAAAAATTTTGTATGGCAATCGCTTAAAAATCAACATGGTCTTATAGACCATACACTTTTTGGTTTTAGATTTAATAAATATAATTAATATACAGCTGACGCTTGATTGGAATGAGATTTAGAATTTGTTTAGCTGTAGAATGAGGAATGCTCAGGGAAAAAGTTTATTATATTCTTTTTTCTTTTCACAACTCGGCTTAATACATGTCGCATTCGTTGTTACATTCAAAAAGAATATAATAAACTTTTTAGCATGAGAGAGGCGCATTTTATAGCTTTACAAATTCTTATCGAATGTAGTGAACAGGAAGCGAAATATTAATTATATTTATTAAATAAAAAATCACATAAAACTATCATCGTCTATAAGACCACGTTAATTTTTAAACGATTATGACCATATAAAATTTTGACAAATTAAAAGTATTGTAGTATAATTAACATAACTTAAAAATTGCATGAAAGAACGAGGTAAACAACATGAAAAAAGCATTAAGAAAAACTATTAACTACTTAAATCAGTACATTGGTCACGAAATACTTCGTACAAAACCAACACATGGTGATTGGAGTTATACCTCCGGCGACGATCCACTCCTATTGTTAGGATTTACTTCTAATGGATGTATTAGATATCAGCATACTGGGTTTGATGCAAGAATCCTTGGTGATGAAGAATACATCTTACCTTTACATTTTACAGATCGTAACTGGATCACTTATAAAAAAGCTTTAAGAGCAAAAAACAATAAGTTAAATAAATGGAAAGGTAAAAAAATCCGGAGAATTTGCCCCACACCCACAGTCGGTTCCCGTAGCTTTATGAGAGAACCTGTAACACTGATATCCGCTTCAAAACATCATATGTTAGTAATGTATCATGATTATGGCTTAGATGGTCAGACCACTTTATTAGGAGCTGATTATATGAATCCTGAAGACTGGATTCTCGCAGAGTAGTCCTCAAAACAAAAAGGGTTCCGAGTGGAACCTTTTTTGTTTTGTTTTATAGTAAAAAAGTCAACTTTATTTTAATTTTTGTCTAACATATTCATACAATACTATACCTGTCGCTACAGAAGCATTCAAACTTTCCGTCTTTCCAAACATTGGTATTTTTATCTTTATATCAGAGATGTCTTGTATACTTTTGCTAACACCATTTCCTTCATTTCCTATAACTATAATCTTTTTATTATAATCTACATCATAAATGCTATTTTTAGTTTGCAATGATGTAATTAGTAATTCATATTTATGTTCTTTTACTTCTTTTAATGTTTTTTCTAAGTCTTCACATTCTATTATTTTAACTCTAAAAATTGCTCCCATTGTAGAACGTACAACTTTTGGGTTATAACTATCTGCTGTTCCCTTAGATACTAATATTTGATTTAATCCAATACTATCTACTGTTCTTAATATTGTTCCTAAATTGCCTGGGTCCTGAATATCATCTAATGCTACTATTATATCTTGTGAATAATCTATTTGTGCTTCAGTTGTATTTCTTCCAATTATTGCTAATATTCCCTGAGGAGTGCTTACATCTGATATAGTACTAAATATTTTTTCTGTTACATATATACATTCATATTTTGCTATTTCATACATTAATTCTTTTGGAATTACATCTGAGTTTAAGCAGTTATCACATATTACTATTTGCTTAATTTCTGCTTTTTCTTCTATAGCCTCTTTTATTAATCTAATTCCTTCTATAATAAATTCTTTATTTATATCTCTATATTTTTTATCTTTCAATTTTTTTATATGTTTTATAAATTCATTATCTTTACTTGAAATTACTTGCATAAATTTCTCCTTTTTCTTATTATTGTTAATTTTTATACATTTATTCTATTACTTTTTTGTTAATTTTTCAATTTAATTATGGCAATTTAATTGTGGAAATATATATACAAAAATTTTAGGGACTTCTATTCAGAAGTCCCATTCTGTTCAGCAATTAGTTATTCTCAATCTTTTTGTCCCATGCATATGTAATATGCCGATACATAGTTCCAAAGCATTCAAATAGCTGTGTTCTATCAATGCCAGTTACCATTGCAAAGTACAATATTGCTTTAAACTCTTTTGGAGTAAGCTGTTTCTTTGTAATCTTCATTCCATCAAAAGCATGAGCTAACTTTTCATAAAACATATTTTCTTCAGATAACTCACTTTTCAATTTATTATAGCTTATAATAAGATCCTCATTTTTCTTATACATGTCAAAAAATTCTTCCAACATATTAAAAAGTTCTTCCGCCGGACATGGTCCCATTAGATCCATAATATTCTTTTGATGTTTTATTTGCCGTTCAGTCTCTTCTACTTTTCTTAATAATTTTCTACTTTTTTCCCATTTGTCTAATGAACTCTTTAAGCTTGGTAAAAGAGTTTCCATTAACTTCCACTGTAGTATCTGCTGTTTTTCCATGTTGCCATCCTCCTTAAAAATAATTATTTTATGGTCAATAAGTTACATTTTGTTTTATTATATCACGCATTATGTAACTTTACAACTGTTTTTAAGAAATTCCATAACATCATTCAAAATTTGTCTTTCATTATTACTTCCAATTTCTAAAGTAATCATAGGCTTCACACCTGGTGAAAACTTAAGTCTATTTTTATACTTAGCAACTAATTTAGGAATATCTAACTCAAACTTACTCTGTTCAAAAGTAAATACAACAGCTGTTTTTCTACTAGCAATTCTTGTAATATATAAGCCTTTAGCTAAATATTTAATTCTAGCAATATCTAATAAATTTTCTAATTCTGAAGGCATATTACCAAATCTATCAATAATTTCATCAACAACATTTTGAATGTCTTCTTCATTGTTACATAAAGCAATATCTTGATAAATTTCAATTTTTTGTGATGAGTCTGGAATGTATTCATCTGGTATATAGCTTGTAACATTTAAATCTATTTGTATATCTAAATCTGGCTCAACTTCAATGCCTTGCATTTCTTTTACTACTTCATCTAATAAATTACAATATGTATCATATCCTACTTGTTCTAAATGTCCTGACTGTATTTCTCCAAGTAAGCTTCCTGCTCCTCTTATTTCTAAGTCTCTCATTGCTATTTTAAATCCTGATCCAAATTCTGTGAATTCTTTTATTGCTTTTAATCTTTTATCCGCTTCTTCTGAAAGCATTTTATCTTTTCTATATGTTATATACGCATAAGACTGTCTGTCTGCTCTTCCTACTCTTCCCCTTATTTGATATAAAGCTGCTAGTCCCATTCTATTTGCGTTTTCTACTATTATTGTATTAGCATTTGGTATATCAATTCCAGATTCTAATATAGTTGTACATACTAATACATTAGATTTTTTTTCTATAAAATCTTCCATTATATCTTCTATTTGACTTCCTGTCATTTGCCCATGGGCATAGCTTACTGTTGCTTCTGGTACTAATCTTGATATTTCATCTGCTTTTTTCTGTATTGTATCTACTCTATTATAAATGTAAAATACTTGACCATCTCTTTCTAGTTCTTTTGTTATTGCCTCTTTTATTACTTCTTGATCATATTCTAACACATAAGTTTGAACTGGTTTTCTATTTTGTGGTGGTTCATATATAACAGACATATCTCTTATTCCAACTATTGACATATGCATTGTTCTTGGTATTGGTGTTGCTGTCATTGTTAGTACATCTATATTTTCTTTGTATTGCTTAATCTTTTCTTTTGCTTTTACTCCAAATCTATGCTCTTCATCTATTATTAATAATCCAATGTCTTTAAATTCCACATCTTTACTTAATAATCTATGTGTTCCAATAACTATATCAACTTCTCCAAGTTTTAATCTTTTAACAACATCATCTAAATATTTCTTTGTTTTAAATCTGTTTAGAATTTCGACTTTTATTGGAAAATCTTTCATTCTATTTCTAAACTCTTCATATTGTTGTTGTGCAAGCACTGTTGTTGGTACTAAATATGCAACTTGTTTATGGTCCATAACTGCTTTAAATGCTGCTCTTATTGCGACTTCTGTTTTACCATATCCAACATCTCCACATAAAAGCCTGTCCATTGGTCTTTGTTTTTCCATATCTTTTTTAACTTCATCTATACATCTTAATTGGTCATCTGTTTCTTGATATGGAAATTGTTCTTCAAATTGTTGTTGCCATGGTGTATCTGGATTAAATGCAAATCCTTTTGCTTTCTCTCTTTTTGCATATAATTCTATTAATTCTCTTGCTACAGCTCTTAAATTATTTTTGACTTTTTCTTTTGTTTTAACCCAATCTTTACTTCCTAAACTATTTATTGGTGGATTTATTGCGTCTCCTCCAACATATTTTCTTATTGCATCTAATTGATTTGTTGGGACATATAATATATCATCATTTTTATATTTTAGTTTTATATAGTCTTTTGTTGTTCCATCTGCTGTTATTGTATTTACTCCAACAAATATTCCTACTCCATAATTTTTATGAACAACAAAATCTCCTATTTTTAAATCTGCAAATACTACCTTTTCTCCTTCTTTAAATGCTTGATTTGCAAATGTTTTTTTCTTTTTGCCCCCATCTATTAAATCATCTGCTGAAATTACAATTTGATTTATTTCAAAGTTTTCAAACCCTTCTGATATTTTACCAATTGCTATTGTAACAATACTTTCTGCTGATTTTACAATTATTGTTTTGTCTAGTTTTTCTTCTATTTTGCACAATATATTTTGCTTTTCAAATAGTTCTTTTAATTTTTTCGCCTTTTCTTTTGTTTCTACCATTACATATATGCTTTTTTTCTCTTGGTTCCATTTTGCTATATCTTCAAATAAATTTTCAATTTCACTCTTATAGTAATTGATTTCTCTATATTCAAAATGATATCTTTCTGCCTGTTTTTTTGTTACTGTGTCCTGTTTTTCCAAATATATAATTTGATGTTTATTTTCTAGTATTTCAAAGTCAACTGATGATATAGTACTTAATGCTTCTGGTGTTACTTTTTCTTTTTCTATTAAATTTTTTGTTAAGTTTTCAATGTCTTGTAAAATATTTATTTCTCTTTGTTCAATTTTATTTATTTCATCTAAAAATATTAAACTGTCACTGCTTAAATAACTTATTAAATTCTCTTGTTTAGTATAAAATGAATTAAAGTATTTATCTATTTTACTTATATAGTTTCCTGCTTTTATTTTTTCTATATCTTGATTAATTATTTCTTCTTGCTTATCTTCTGCTATATTTTTATAGATTTTTTTACATATATTTTCTATTGTATCTTCTAAAACATATTCATGTGCTGGGTATATTTTTGCTTTTTCTAGTGTAGAAATTGATCTTTGGCTATTTATACTAAAGTTTCTTATTGAATCTATTTCATCTCCCCAAAGTTCAATTCTAATTCCTATTTTTTCATCAATAGCTACATCTATTATTCCGCCTCTTACACTAAATTGCCCTCTTCCTTCAATTAGGTCATATCTTGAATATCCCATATGTACTAACTTTTTCTTGATATCTTCTAAATTACATATATCCCCTACTTTAAATTCTAATATGTTTTTAAATAATACTTCTTTTGATGGTAATTTTTGCATAAGTGCTTCAATTGTTGTAACTATAATCAGATTTTTCTTTTCTCTTATTTTGGTTAGTGTTTCTATTCTCTCATATGGTAAGTCTTTACTTTCTGCAATATAATCATATGTTACTATCTCTTTTTTAGGAAAAAATACTACATTTTCTTTTTCAAATGCTTTTAAATTTTCTAATATTTTTTTTGCTTGTATTTCATTATATGTTACAAGTATAATTGGATTTTTGTTGTACCCATTTATTCCTTCTACTATTTCTGCCATTCCAACGCCAGATAAGCCCGATATTGATATCGGACTTTTTGTTTTTTCTATTTGTTTGCTTAGGTCTACAAATTTTGCTGACTTGCCTAGTTCTCCTATTATTGTATTCATTTTAATCTCTCCTGTATTTGATTTATATATTATACTACAAATTTTCTAAAAATGAAATAAAATTAAAAAATTAATTTCCATGTTTCGTTTTTGGGGTTATAATTCACAGCTTTAAATAATATGGCTGTGAATTATAACTTTTTGGGTGAATTATAAACATTTTTATTAGGTATTGACTTTTATGTAAATCTATAATATAATATAAATATATTAAAAATACACAAAGTTCCTCTGAACAATCAATAGGAGGCAAGAAAGGAATAATTAATATGAGAGATTTCAAACCAATCGACACAGTATCTGGACGGATTTTCTTTGCACTTTTAGACAGCAATGGAGACAAAGTTGCTACAGTTTTGGCAACCCCCTATAAGGCACTTATTGTTTATATGGATGACAAAAATACTCCGAGATTAACACCGGAAGAGCAGCTTTATTGTCAGATGGAGACATTGAAAACTGTCCCACGTTAGTTATTTCCATCCCCCCTTATAAAGGGGGGACTTTCTTTTTTACATTTTTACTACTAATTTATTAAATTTAGAATTAATATAATTCTGAAGTTTATTCATAAAAACTTCAGGTTTAATTTCTTTTTTTGCTACCATATCTAAACCTTTTTCCCAACTTGCTGTAAGTTTTGGATTAAGCATATCTGGCATTGAGCCATAAACAATATCATAAATAATCTCTCCCTTATTTGTTGGAGTAATTATTTGTGTCTTTTTGTTTATATCTATATATTTAATCTTCTCCAGTTTTTCTATAATTCCACCTCTTGTTGCACTTGTTCCAATTCCTGCACCTTTAATTTGTTCTCTTAATTCTTCATCTTCAATTAACTTACCCGCATTTTCCATAGCTAAAATTATTGAACCAGAATTATATCTTGTTGGTGGCGATGTTTCTGCTTCTTTTGTTTCATAATTTTTACATTCTAACTTTTGCCCTTTTTTTAAATTCTTTAAGATTTCTAGACTATTTTCTTCTGATTTTTCCACATTTTCTTCATTGTTTGTGGATTCTTTATCTTGTTTTTCAACTTTTTGAGTGTTTGATTTTGCAATTTCTAAATATCCTAAATTTATACATACTCTTCCACTTGCATAAAATGTTTCATTCTCTATATTTACAGTCACTTGAACTTTATTATATTCTGCTGGTGGATAAAAAATTGCCAAAAATCTTTTTACTATTAATTTGTATATTTGTTTTTGTAATTCTGGTAATTTTTCATAATTTTCATATCCTTGTCCTGTTGGAATAATCGCATAGTGATCTGTAATTTTGCTATCATTTACATACTTTGTTTTTGCCAAATTATTTGTAGGATATTTTTCTTCTATCATCTTTTTTATATATCCTTGAACTTCTTCATCTTTATATCCTTTAGCAATTCCATTTAAGTTCTTAGAAATTTCTTTTGATACTGCTGTTGATAATACTCTTGCATCAGTTCTTGGATATGTAACTAATTTTTTTTCATACAAATTTTGTATGATTTCAAGTGTTTCGTCAGGTTTAATTTTAAATCTTTTTGTACATTCATTTTGAATTTCTGCTAAGTTAAATAATAATGGTGCATTTTCTTTTTGTTTAGATTTTTTTAATTCTGTCACCTCTGCTTCTTTCCCTTGAAGTGATATTATAAAATCTCTTGCCTTTTTTTCGTCTTTAAATCCTGTTTCATTATATAATAAAGGAGATTCAAATACTTTTGATTTCTCATTTACTTTCCATTCGGCTTTAAAAGATGATGTTTCATCTCCAAATTCTCCAATAATTTTATAATATTTTGTCTTAACAAAATTCCTAATTTCTCTTTCTCTTGAGACTATCATACCTAAAACGCATGTCATAACACGCCCTACTGAGATTGAGGCTTTTTCTTCATTTATTTTATTTGCTAAACTTCTTCCATGCGTTATTGATAATAATCTTGAAAAATTTATTCCTATTAAATAATCTTCTTTAGCTCTTAAATAAGCACTATCTGATAAACTATCATATTCTGATTGATCTTTTGCTTCTCTTATTCCTCTTAATATTTCTTCTTCTGTTTGCGAATCTATCCAAACTCTTTTTATTTTTGCATTTGGATTGGGTTTAGCCATCATCATTACTAATCTTTGTATGTACTCTCCTTCACGTCCAGAGTCTCCTGCATTATATATTTCTTCAATATCATCTCTTTGCATTAAGCCTTGCACAACATTAAACTGATTTTGAACATTTGGAATTATTTCATATTTCCATTCTTTTGGTATAAATGGAAGTGTATCAAGTCTCCAAAATTTTAGTTTTTCATCATATTTATCTGGATAACTCATTGTGACTAGATGGCCTACACACCATGTTATAATCCATTGTTCTGACTCCAAGTATCCATTTTTTCTATTTGTGTTTATTTTTAGAGCTTTTGCAAATTCCATTGCTACTGATGGCTTTTCTGTTATTAATAATTTTTTGCTCATTTTATCATCCTTTTTTAGATTATTTGTTATTAGTTTTTCTTACATATATGCAATAGTTATGCAAAGTTAAAAATTTCACATAATAATTACATATCTATTATTTTATATTTAAATATCTGTTTCAAATATCTAAACTTTTAAAACGTTTTTTAAATAGCATTTTCCACATAATGACTCATATTTTGCATCTAATCCATCTATAGCTACTTCTTTCCCATCACTTACATATTCTCCATTTACAACTCTTGCATTAAATTTTGCTTTTTTACCACATTTGCAAATTGTTACAAGTTCTTCTAATTCATCTGCAACCTCTATCGCTACTTTTGATCCTAAAAATAGCTCTCCTTTAAAGTTTGTTTTTAATCCATAGCAAATTACGGGGATATCATAAATTTTAGCTATAATCCATAAATCTTTTACTTGCTCTGGACTCATAAACTGTACTTCATCTACCAAAATACAATTTACATTATCTAGCCTAACCTTATCTATTAATCTTTCTTCTGGATTTATAAGTATATCTACTTCTCTTTCTATTCCAAGTCTTGATACTATTTTTCTATCACCTTTTTTATCTATTGAAGATTTTATTACTAATACTTTCATTCCTTTTTCTTCATAGTTATGTGCAACTTGTAAAAGTATTGTCGTTTTTCCAGAATTCATTGCTCCAAATCTAACGTACATCTTTGCCATTTTTTATTCTCCTTTTTACAATTAAATTAACTATTTTTGTTAATAAAATTACTTGCAATTGTTTTTATTTCATTTATTTTTCCTTCATTTACTTTACTGAATTTAAATCGTTCTAATATTTCATTTATATAATTTCTTTCTTTTATTATTTTAAAGGTTTCTCTAAAATTAATATCAAATATAAAAGAAATAACATTTATAACTTCGTTAATATTTGGTTCTTTGTTATTATTTTTCTTTCTTTTTATTTGTTTATTTTCTTTAAATTCCTTTTCTACATTTTGTGATATTTTTGTTTTACCTATTTGATTTTCTAATCCATTCCAAAACATTGTTACAGCCTCATAAAATATATCTAGTTTATCAGCATCTCTAATTATTTTTGCAAATAATAATTCTTTTTCACTTAGTCCTTCTTCTATTTTATATTTATTATGATTTTTTATTGCTATTTGTATTAATTTATCATATTCACTAGTTTTAATATATTTTCTCATATCTTTTTCTAATATTTCCAAAGCATAATCTCCATGATCAAAACTATCTAAATCTCTAAAAGTTTTAAATTGTGTATACTGTTGAAATCTTGCTATATCATGTAATAATCCTATTAAAGCTGCTAATTCTACTTCTTCTTGCGTTAGTTTTAGCTTTGTTGCAATTTCTTCTGAAATTTTCATTACTCTTAAAGAATGTGTTTTCTTATTTTCAATATGTTCTTCTTTTAAATCAAATTTTTCCACATATTTGATGAATTCTCTCTTTGCATTTTCTAAATCTATACCCATCATTATCACCTGTTTGGTATTCTATCATACTATTTTTTATTTTTAAAGTAGTATTTTTAAATTTATATATTTAATATTATACTAGCCTTACTATTCACAGTCATACTATTTAAAGTACGCACAGGGTAATCATTGTTTAAAGCTATGAATTGTACCTTCAAGTAAGAATTTTTAACTAAAATGTAATAAAAATTCTTGAAATGCCTACATATTTGTTATATAATACTATCCATAAGTGAAGAAAATGAGAGGAGAAATAAGGTTGAAAAATAATTGGCATTTGGCTAGGTAAATATCCAATTCTTTTCCAACCAGATTTGTGCCTAAGAAAGGAATGAGATTAAAATATGACATATAATTTTACAGAAATAGAAAAAAAATGGCAAAAATATTGGGATGAAAACAAAACATTTTACACAGATGTATGGGACTTTTCAAAACCAAAATACTATGCACTAGATATGTTCCCATATCCATCAGGACAAGGTCTACATGTTGGACATCCAGAAGGATATACAGCAACAGATATAGTATCAAGAATGAAAAGAATGCAAGGATATAATGTTCTTCATCCAATGGGATGGGATGCATTTGGATTACCTGCTGAACAATATGCTATAAAAACAGGAAATCATCCAGCAGTATTTACAAGAGCAAATATAGAAACATTTAAAAGACAATTAAAAATGCTTGGTCTTTCATTTGACTGGGATAAAGAATTTGCAACATGTGATGAAGATTATTACAAATGGACTCAATGGATTTTCAGCCAATTGTATAAAGATGGTTTAGCAAAACTTATTGAAATGCCTGTTAACTGGTGTGAAGAATTAGGATGTGTTTTATCTAATGATGAAGTTATCAATGGAAAAAGCGAAAGAGGTGGTTTCCCTGTTGTTCGTAAGAATATGAAACAATGGGTTTTAGATATTCCAAAATATGCTGATAAATTAATAGATAATTTAGATGATTTAGATTGGCCAGAATCTACAAAAGAAATTGAAAGAAATTGGATCGGTCGATCAGTTGGAGCTGAAGTAAAATTCAAAGTTGCAAAATGTGAAAATTTAGAATTTACAGTATTTACAACCAGACCTGATACTTTATTTGGAGCAACTTATTGTGTTCTTTCTCCAGAGCATGAATTAGTACAAAAAATCACTACTCCTGAGCAAAGACAAGCTATTGAAAATTATATTAAACAAGCTGCTTCAAAATCAGATTTAGAGAGAACTGAATTAAATAAAGAGAAGACTGGTGTATTTACTGGTAGTTACGCAATTAATCCTGTTAATGGTAAAGAAATTCCAATTTGGATTTCAGATTATGTCTTAGTTACTTATGGTACAGGTGCTATTATGGCTGTTCCAGCTCATGACCAAAGAGATTATGAATTTGCTACAAAATTTAATATACCAATCATACAAGTTCTAGAAGAAGAAACTGGAAAACCAAATGAAAATGAATTTGCTAAAAATTCAATTGTAGCAATTGTATATGACGAAACTACTGAAAAATATTTAACTATAAACTGGCATAAAAATGGTGGAAGATTATTTATTGGTGGAACAAGAAAAGAAAATGAAACTGCTTTAGAATGTGCAATTAGAGAAATAGCAGAAGAAACAGGATACACTGATATTGAATTAATAAAAGAATTGCCTCAAATTCATCATCACTATTATGCATATAATAAAGACAAATATTTTGCTATTAACTCTACAGGGCTTTTATTTAAATTAAAAAGCTCTAAGAAGATTAATCAAAATCTAGATGCAGACGAAAATTTTGATGTTGAATGGGTCTCAAAAGATTTTATAAGAGAAATAAAAGATGAATTACATAGCAAAACATTTGAATATTCTGAAAACCCTGGTGCAATGACAGGCGACGGTTTGCACATTAACTCTGACTTCTTGAATGGATTAAATAAAGAAGATGCTATCAATAAAATAATTGCATGGTTAGAAGATAATCATATTGGAAATAAAAAAGTAAATTATAAATTAAGAGAATGGATATTTGCAAGACAGCGTTATTGGGGTGAACCAATTCCAATTGTTTATGATGAAGATGGCAACTCTTATGTTTTACCTGATTCTGAACTACCTTTAGTATTACCAGAACTTGAAGATTACAGTCCATCAAAATCTGGAGCTTCTCCTTTAGATAAAGCAACAGATTGGGTTAACACTATTTTAGATGGAAAATCTGTAAAAAGAGAAACTAGTACAATGCCAGGAGCTGCTGGATCTAGTTGGTATTTCTTAAGATATATTGATCCTAAAAATACTGACGAATTTGCAAGTCAAGAATTATTAAAACATTGGATGCCTGTTGATTTATATATGGGTGGTCCAGAACATGCTGTTGGACATTTATTATATTCAAGATTTTGGAATCAATATTTATTTGACAAAGGTTTATCACCTGTAAAAGAACCATTTGCTAAACTTCGTCATCAAGGTATGATATTAGGACCAAATGGAGAAAAAATGAGTAAATCTAAAGGAAATGTTATTAATCCTGATGATATGGTTAAGGAATTTGGTGCAGATGCCTTAAGAGTTTATGAAATGTTTATGGGACCTATAGATGCTGCCAAACCTTGGGATCCAAATGGAATTGATGGTTCTAAAAAATTCTTAGATAAAGTTTGGAGATTATATACTGAATCTGGAAAAATTAAAAATGCTGAAAATAAAAATCTTGAAAGAGCTTATCACTTTACAGTTAAAAAAGTTACTAATGATTATGAAACAATGAACTTTAACACTGCTATTTCTCAAATGATGATTTTTATAAATGCTGTTAATAAAGAAGATGTTTTTCCAACTGAATATGCAGAAGGATTCTTGAAATTATTAAATCCTGTTGCTCCACATATTACTGAAGAATTATGGAATACAGCTTTAGGATATAATAATACTATTAGTTATGAAAAATGGCCTGAATATGATGAAGCAAAAACTATTAATGATGAAATTACTTTACCTATTCAATTTAATGGAAAATTAAAGACAACTATAACAATTTCCTTAGATGAAGATGAATCTTCTGTTAAAGAAAAGGTTCATAATGCAATTGACTCTAAATTAGATGGGAAAAATATAGTTAAAGAGATTTATGTTAAAAATAAAATTTATAATATTGTTGTGAAATAAAAATTTAATACCCTATTGAATTTAAAAGTTCAATAGGGTCTTTTTTGAAATTTAGTACGCTTGAACTTTTGAATTTAAATAATAGATTTTATCTGCATGTTTATCTATTTTGTTTTCAATTGATTCTAATTTGTTTTCTACTGAATCAAATTTTTCAGAGTGTGACGTAACTACATCTAGCAAGATTTGCAGTTTTTCTCCATGATTTTGTTCGATTTTTGCTACTGTTTGACTTAACTTTCTTAATTCATTATTAGTTTCATTTTGTTTTTCCTCTAGATTATCCATTCTACTAATTAATGAATCTTGCCCTTTAAATAATTGTTCTTGACCTTCTTCTAACTTTCCTACTCGTCCAATTAGTTGTTCTTGGCCTTCTTTTAAGTCCATCAAGATTTGATCTCTTTCTTCTCCTTTCGTCTTTAAATCCATTAAGATTTGATCTCTTTCTTCTCCTTTCGTCTTTAGATCCATTAAGATTTGATCTCTTTCTTCTCCTTTCGTCTTTAGATCCATTAAGATTTGATCTCTTTCTTCTCCTTTCGTCTTTAAGTCTATTAGGATTTGATCTCTTTCTTCTTGAGTCATACTTCTTCCCTCCCTTCCATTTATTTTTTATTCAGTTCTTTAAAAACTGTATTATCATTATACAATATTACCCTATTGGTGTCAATAAAAACTTTTCGACATACTTCGACATATATGACATAAACCTAATGTGTTTGAATTATAGGAAAATTTATAGAAGATATAATTAAACATTTATGCAGAAAATAAAACTTTTCTATAATATAAAAAATACTAGAATATAATTTCTAGTATTCTGTATATTAATATTATTCTTCAACTGGTGCTTCAACTGGGCAAACGCCTTGACAAGTACCACAAGATATACATGCAGATTGATCTATAACAAATCTTTCATCCCCTTTTGAAATACATCCTACTGGACATTCTGCAGCACATGCTCCACAAGATATACATTTATCTGTAATTTTATATGCCATTATAATCACCTCCCTAAACTTTCATTAATCATCTATTATTTAATTATATGTATATTTTGATTAATTTTCACTATTCATTATTTTTTTATCTTCTTGTTCTAGTTTTTCAAGTTCTTCTAATTCCTTTCTATTTTTAATTTCCTCTTCATTTATTTGCTCTTTATCTACATCTTTTATTATCTTTATATCTTTTGCATCATACTTTTTGTATGAATATCCATCTTCATTTTTAAATTTTACTCTTAGTCTTTCTTTTAATATTTCTATACTATCAACTTCCCCTTCACCATCTTCTGTCTTAACTATAGCCCCTATATTAGGAAGCCTTTGTAATTTTTCTTCATAAACATCATTTTCATATTTCAAGCAACACATTAATCTTCCACAATTTCCAGATATCTTTGATGGATTTAATGATATGTTTTGCTCTTTTGCCATTTTTATTGATACTGTCTCAAAATCACTTAAAAAAGAACAACAACATAATTCTCTTCCACAAACTCCATTTCCACCTATTCTCTTTACTTCATCTCTAACCCCTATTTGTCTTAACTCTATTCTAGTTTTATATATGGCAGCTAAATCTCTTACTAAATCTCTAAAGTCAATCCTTCCATCTGCAGTAAAATAGAACAATATCTTACTATTATCAAATTTGCATTCAACTTCTGTAAGCGTCATATCCAATTTATGCTCTTTTATTTTTTGTTTACATACATCAATAGCTTCTTTTTCTATTTTCTTGCACTCCTCATGTCTTTTTATATCTTTATAAGTTGCTAATCTTAGTACCTTTTTAAGTGGTGCTACTATCTTGTCATCTTCTACATATCTATTAGGAATTAATACTTCTGCATATTCTTCTCCTTGTGCTGTTTCTACAATTATATTATCTCCTTTTTTTACTTTTAATCCTTTAGGATTAAAAAAGTATATTTTTCCTAATTTCTTAAATCTTATTCCTATTATATTTTTCAAAATTGTATCTTCCCTTCTATTTTCTCTGTTTATCTTAATCTTAATTGATGTTAAAATGGTTGCTGCTCATTTGTAGAATAGTTATACAACTTCTCTTCCATCAGCTATATTAACTTTGCTCTGTTGAACTTTATTTTATCAATTAATTGCTTCCCATAATTTGAATAATAAATTATCTATACTCATATCATAATTTGCATTTAATTTTATTCTTTTTTTCGTTTCTTCTACTATCTTTATACAGTTTGCATATTTGCATGACTTTTTTGCTAATTCTATAAGTACTATGTTCATATAATCAAGCATTTCATATTTTTCATCTTTTGTTTTATATAACACATCTGCCATATTTAAAATATCAATTTTGTCACTACTTTCTATATTATATATTATCTGCTCTATTTTTTCATATTCTTCTTGTTTATCTTTTAATTTAATTGCTTTTCCTATACTACCTTGAAAAGCATCTATCTTTATTTTACTATTTATTTCTATTTGATAATTTTGTTGCAAATATTTTTTTATATCATCATTTAATATTTTATCAAAATGTATTATCATACATCTTGATTTTATAGTGCTAAGAAATGTATTTTCATTTGAACCTATTAAGATTATTGTAACAAACTCTGGTGGTTCCTCTAATGTTTTTAATAAACAGTTTTGGGCTTCTCCGTGTCATTTTATCACTGTCATTTATTATATATACTTTTTTATTTGATATTATTGGTTTCTCTAATACTTTACTTTGAAATTCTCTTATTTGCTCTATTTTTAAACTATTTCCATCTGGTTCTATTATTTTAAAATCCGGATTATTATCTGTATCAAATTCTATACAAGATTTACAATTATTACAATATTTGTCATGGCCATTGCATAAAATCATTTTTGCAAGTTCTTTTGCAATTAACTTTTTTCCAATTCCTTCTGTTCCTATAAATAAATAACTATGAGACGTTTTATTTGTTTTAACAGAATTTTCTAATAGTTTCTTTATTTTTTCATTTCCTAATATGTTGTTAAACATCCTACACCTCTTTTATTGCTTTAGATGAGTATTAATAAACTAATTTATTTTTCCAAATAAATTTAAAGGCCATATTCTAATCCAAACTTTACTTTCTATTTTTTCAAGTGGTATACATCCAAATGCTCTGCAGTCTGTACTATGTGTCCTATTATCTCCCATTGCAAATACACTGTTTTCTGGTACTATAAAATCATCAAATCCTGCAATTCCTATATCTGTTATAATTCCAGATTGTAAGTAATCTTCTTCTAATATCTCACCATTTATATATACTTTTCCATCCTTAATTTCTACATGTTCTCCTGGTAATCCAATTACTCTTTTAATATAACTATCTTTTCCTATCTCTAGTACATAATATTTAAATTTAGCTAATATTCCTGTTGGTTCATTTTCATATTTTGCTATTGGATTTGATTGATCTACTTGTGATTGAGAAGAATATGTTTTTTTGCTAGGTGCCTCAAAAGTTATAATGTCACCTCTTTTAGGTAATTTCTTAGTAGTTCTTCCCCATCTATTAAGCCATAATCTCTGTCCTTCTATTAATGTTGGCTTCATAGATACTTGTTGTACTATTGTTGGCGTTCCTATATAGTATCTAAATACTAATGCTAACACCACCGCTATTATAATACAGTATAACCATTCTAATATATCTTTTAATTTTGAATTCATTTGTATCTCTCCTATTTAACTTATTAAACTTTATATATTATACATTAATTCATTCTAATTATCAATAAAAAATAGATATTTATTAAAAAAATTACTAAAATCAATTGACAAATCAGCTTTTTTGTATTAAAATATTTTAGTAATTATGTTAAAATATGGTTTAAATATAAAACTTCTCCCCGGTAGTTTTAATTTAAATTCATATAAAAAATAAATATAATAAATAGGAGGGTAATTATTACCATGAATAATACAACATATAGCCCAAAAAAGGCTGAAATAGAAAGTAAATGGTACATAATTGATGCAGCAAATAAACCATTAGGTAGAGTTGCAACAGAAGCTGCAAAATTATTAAGAGGAAAACATAAACCAACATATACACCAAATATTGATACAGGTGATCATGTTATAATTTTAAATGTAAAAGATGTTATATTAACAGGAAGTAAATTAGACCAAAAAATGTATAGACATCATTCAGGTTACATTGGTGGAATGAAAGAAACACCAGCAAGAGTAATGTTAGAAAAAAATCCAGAAAAAGCTATGACATTAGCTGTTAAAGGAATGTTACCACACAATTCTTTAGGAAGAGCTCAACTTAAAAAATTAAGAGTTTATGCTGGAAATGAGCATGAAAATCAAGCACAAAAACCAGAAGTATGGGAGGTAAAATAAAATGGCTAAATCAGAAAAAATAATTTATGCTGGTACAGGTAGAAGAAAATCTTCAATTGCCAGAGTTAGATTAGTAGAAGGTTCTGGAAAAATAACAATCAATGGTAAAGATATTGATGAATTTTTCGGATTAGAAACTTTAAAAGTTATAGTAAGACAACCACTTACAGTTACAAATACAACTGATAAATATGATGTTATTTGTAAAGTATCAGGTGGTGGATTTACAGGTCAAGCTGGTGCAATCAGACATGGTATTGCTAGAGCATTAAATGAAGCAAATAGTGAATTTAGATCTGCTTTAAAAACAAACGGATTCTTAACAAGAGATCCTAGAATGAAAGAAAGAAAAAAATACGGTCTTAAAAAAGCTAGAAAAGCACCACAATTTTCAAAGAGATAATTACAAGCCCTGGGTGGGCAAGAGGCAAGAAGCCTATCTATATACAAAGCGGTAATCTATTTAGATTACTGCTTTTCTTTTATTTATACGAAAGTCATTAAAAGTTGTTAAAAGCTGTCAAAAGCGACTAGCTAATATACATTAAAAAAGCCCCATAGGGACTTTTTTTACTAAATATCAATTGTTATACTAATAGAAGGAGACTCATTTCCATTCACTTCTAATATATTATCAATATTAAAATCTTGTTTCTTTAATAATTTATTATCTATATAAACTTTCACTGATGCATTAGAAGTATTTATAGCTGTTGCTCCTAAATAGCTAATACCATTAAAAGTATCTATTAATTCCTTATTATTAATCACTAATTTTATATTTTTTCCTTTAAATGTTTCATTATTTGATGTATTTTTTACATTTATTTTTGCTTCAATCTGACTTACTTTTTTGTGACATTTTATTATTATAGTTCCATAATCACTAGCCTTTTTGTTTGTACCAGCAGGTATAGATTGCTCGAATACATTATCCTTACTCAATGATGTTACTTTTTTAATAGCATATTTTAGTCCCAATTCTGATAATTTTTGTTCAGCTTGAGTTGCTGTTAAACCAATTAGGTTAGGCATTGCAATAGTTGGAATTGTTTGTGGGATGTTATTTGTCGTATTGCTATCAGTATTAGTATTATTACTATTATTATTGTTGCTATTATTTACTTGTTGAGGTTTATAAGTTTTCCAAGGATTATTTGGGTTTGAGTCAGTTGGATCCCAATTTTTTATTCCATCTGGATAAGAAGATATTTTTTTAGTAGAAGGTTTCCCTAAAGGTCCTGGATTAGAATCACTATAAAATTCTACAGTAGTTCCTGTAGCTACATTATCATAAATCCATTTGGCATCTTGTACAGTTAATCTAATACATCCTGCGGAAGCTTTTGTTCCTAATTTATCATATTCATTATATTCTAATGTTGCAGGGTTTGATTTTATAGTATATGGAACTGAATGAAATAAAATATTTCCAGTAATATCTGTTACATATTGCCCATATACATATGTTCCTGGAGTATGTCCAAATAATGTTCCCCATTTTTGTTTTCTTCCTGGTGTTTTATATTTTCCTGATTTTGGTGTAGCAGTCCCTGTTGAACATGTCATTGCTTTTACAGGTACAGTATACTCTCCATTATTATCTTTTCCATATATTGTTACTACCTGTGCTCCATAATTCACTTTTATATAATATGCTTTTGTATTTTTTTGAGAATTATTAATAACTCCTCCCTGATTGCTTTTATCAATATTACTATTTTCTATCTCATTAGTACCTAAATTATTTTCTATTATATTATCTTCTATTACATTTTCCTTTATTTCATTTATCATAGCCTCATTTAAATTCTCTGCCATCATTTCTTCATCACTATCTATATCAGCAGATGTCTCTTTTATTCTATTAAAATGAGAATATACTAATATGCCAGAAATTGCAAACAAAAATATTAATAAACTAACTGATAATATTAATATTCTTTTTTTTGATTTTATTTTTGATTTATCTCTTTTCATCTGTATTTTACTCCTTTTTATTATTTTGCTAATTATATTATATCATATAATTTTGTTTTGTCTATTATTTTATTTTCTATTTTTTATGTAATATTTGGATCCATTAAATTTTATTTTCGCTTTGTACCTAAATCATAGTTTTTTCTATAAAAGAAAAAACTCGTTTTCCACGAGTTTTTCTTTTAATAATTATTATTTCTTTGTTGCTTTTTTACTTTCCTACAAGATTGACATCTTACAGGCTGATTTGTAAAGCCTTTTTCGGCATAAAATTGTTGCTCTCCTGCTGTAAATGTGAATGTTGTTCCACAATCTTTGCATGTAAGAGAGATATCTTCATAATTTGCTTCCATGTTTTACCTCCTTTAGTTTTGATTTGAATTACTTTTTTTACTTAACCAATCTAAAGATAAGGTAAATATTTTAAAATAAATTCATATAGTTTCGTTTTTAGAAACTCATATTACTATATCACAAATATTTAAGAAATACAAGTTTTTTTTAATATTTAATACTTTCGTCTGCAAATTTATTGTTAACAATTTTGTCATATGGAGCTTTTTGTTTCAATTCTCCTGCTAAGCTCATAACATCTTGTAATTTTTCGAAACTTTCTTGTTTAAGAATTGGAGTATCATTCCAAGCATCTATGTCTTTATAACTTTGAATTGCTGTTGCAAGTAAATTTATATCTGTATCTGGGAAAAAATCTTTAATAACTTCTGCAATTTCCTCTGAAGTATGTTCTTTTACCCACTTTTGCCCTTTATAAATTGCATTTGTAAAATTTTGAATTGTTTCCTCATTATTATCAATATAACTCTTTTTAGCGAAATATGCTGTATATGGAATCTCTCCCGATTCTTCTCCAACAGATGCTACTATATACCCTTTTCCTATATTTTGTACATTTGAGGCAGTTGGTTCAAATAATGTAACAAAATCTGCATCACCTGATGTAAAAGCACTTGCCATTAAGTCAAACTTAATGCTATCATCAAGAACTAAATCTTTTTGTGGCGTTAATCCATTTTCTTTTATTACATATTCTAATGTCATGTATGGAACTCCACCTTTTCTACCTGGTATTACAGTCTTTCCCTTTAGATCTTTCCATGTAAAATTATCTATCTTTTCCTTAGATACTAAAAATGATCCATCTCTTTTTGTTAATTGAGCAAATACTTGTGTATAATCTTCCTTACCTTCATTATAAACATATATAGAAGCCTCAGGACCTGCAAATCCAATTTGTGATTCCCCCGACAAAACAGATGTCATTACAGCATCTGCTCCGTTGTCCTGTTGTTAAATCTATATCTATCCCATATTCTTTAAAATATCCATTATTTATAGCTACATATTGTGGAGAATAAAATACCGAACGAGTAACCTCATTCATCCTTATTAAAATATTTCCATCATTTGTAATTTTATTTTTACTATTCCTTACAGCTATAAAAGTAGTAATTATAATTGCTACAACTATTATAACTATACTAATTAAGATTTTCTTTTTCACTATGAACCTCCTAAATTAATTTCTTTCTTATTTACTAATCAATTATGTAGATTAGCTAGAAAGTAACTATATAAGAACAAAAGGGGCATGATTAAAATTTTTTAACATTTTAGCTTACTTACATGCCTCGTTTTTGTTCATGTGCGAAAATCGCATTACAGTTTTCTGTGGAATGCGCCAAATTTATGCAATAAATTTGTGTGCAGTTTATTTTATATATTTTTCTTTCTAAGCTATCTTTGAAATATTATATTAATTAGAAAATATTATTTTCGGATAAATTTTTCAAGCAATAAAACAGCTCCATACATAATTCCAGCAACGATTCCTAATATTATCACACTAGTCATAACTAAATCTAATTTAAATACTTGCCCTCCATATACAATTAAATATCCAAGTCCTGCTTTGGACACTAAAAACTCACCAGAAATAACTCCTACAAGTGAAAGTCCTATATTAACTTTTAGTGAATTTATAAAAGTTCCTATATTAGCAGGTACAATTATTTTTGTTAATAGCTGCAATTTATTACAATTGAACGTTCTTGCCATTTTTATTATTTCTTTATCTGTTTTAAGATATCCATTTAGCATTTCTAATATTGTAACTATTAAAGAAATAGCTATTGCCATTACTATAATAGCTGGCGTCCCTGAACCAACCCATATTATTATTATTGGTCCTAATGCAACTTTCGGCAAACTATTTAACACTACTAAAAAAGGCTCAGAAACTTTTGCTAAAAACTTAGACCACCATAATATAATTGCAATCGCTACTCCTAAAATTGTCCCTAGTCCAAAGCCAACTATTGTTTCATAAACTGTTACTCTCATATGCCTAAATAAATCATTTGCTGATAAATCTATAAATGTTTTAAATATTCTGCTAGGTTGACTTGTTATAAAACTATCAATAATATTACTATTTGCAAGACTTTCCCATAAAATCAAAAATCCGAGATAAAACTAATATCTGTGTTAATATTACAAGAAATTTCTCTAATTTAACTCTATTCAAATATTTCCTTCTTTCATTTGATATGTGTCTATTTCTCATTTACGCCCAGCTCCTTCCATAAAGTATCAAAATATTTACTAAATTTAGGACTTTGTCTGCAATTTATTGGAGTTCTATTCTCTATTTCAAAATCAATTTTGTGTATATCTTTTATTGTTCCGGGCCTTCTGCTTAGTACTAATACTCTATCTGCCATGCTTATTGCCTCTGATATATCATGTGTTACCATTAGTGTTGTTATATTTTCTTTCCTTAATATTGAATATATATCCTCTGTTACCATTATTCTTGTTTGATAATCTAATGCTGAAAAGGCTTCATCTAATAACAATATTTTAGGTTTTACTGCTAACGTTCTAATTAATGCAACCCTTTGTCTCATTCCTCCAGATAATTCCGATGGATATTTGTTCGCAAAATCGTATAAATTATATTTTTTTAATAACTCTTTTACATATTCAATATTTTCCTTTGTCTTTATTCCTTTTACCTCTAAGCCAAATAGAGTATTACTTAATATATTTCTCCATTCTAATAAACAGTCTCGTTGTAGCATATACCCTATTTTTGATGATATACCTTCTACTTCTTCTCCTTCTATGTATATTGCTCCATTCGTTTTTTCTTCTAACCCTGCTATTATTGATAATAATGTTGACTTTCCACATCCACTTGGTCCTATAATACTTACAAATTCTCCCTCTTTAATTCTAAAGTTTATGTTTTTTAATGCTTGAACTTCTCCTGCCTTATTTTGGTACTTTTTTTCAACATTTTTAACTTCTAATATTTCTTTCATAAATTGCCTCCTTATTCGCTATTTAGCACTTTTAGATTTTATTTATCCTTATATATTTTATGTAAAATTTATTTTTAGGTTACTTTTCATTTACAAAAAAAGAAACAAACTCTATATTATTACAGAGTTTATTTCCTAAAATTATATTTATTTAATTTTAATATTATTTTTCTTATTCTTAGATTTATTTTTCTTCACGGAAAAGCCAAATTTTCCTAGCTTTTTTCCCATAGAATAATATCCGCCATTTGCATAACAAATCAGATCGCATTTAGATATATCAAATGCCCCTTTATCATCTATATATTTTTCATCACTATTTATTGCTAATACTTCTGCAACAAACATAGTATGACTTCCTAATTCTTTTATTTCTTTTACCTTACATTCTACTGATACTGGACTTTCTTTTATCATTGGGCATTTAACAAATTTTGCTTTTTCCTTATGTAAGTTCATCTCTTTAAATTTGTCAACTTTCTCTCCTGTTTTTACACCACACCAATCTGTAGCTCTAACTAGATCTTTACTTGTAAGATTAATTACAAATTCTCCTTGTTCTTTTATTAAATTATATGAATATCTGCTTGATCTAACTGATATATATACCATTGCTGGATCTGTATTTATTATTCCTGTCCATGCAACAGTAATTATATTTGATTTTTCCATTGTTCCACAACTTACCATGACTGCCGGTATTGGATATAGAAATGTTCCTGATTTCCAAGTAACTTTTGACATATTATCTCTCCTTTATATTTATATTATTCTTTCTAATAATATTTATTACTATTATTAATTAAATATTATATATTTTAACATATATATTATAAAATTAATATAATAAAAGATCACAAATTAATATTAAAAAAAATACTAATTTCTAACCTTCTACTTATTACTTATATAAAAAAAATCTAGCGACAACCTATCTTTCCAGCAGGGTAACCCGCAAGTATTTTCGGCACATTTAGGCTTGACTTCTGTGTTCGGAATGGGAACAGGTATTACCCTAAATGTCATCATCACTAGAAAATTATTGTGTATTATATAAGTACACTGAAAAATACATAGATGAATTTTAGTTTTAGGTTTTGTTCCGATTAC
>CAQUBD010000012.1 GCA_948891265.1 uncultured Clostridia bacterium
TTTTAATTAATTTATTTTTAATTAATTTATTTTTAATTAATTTATTTTTAATTAATTTATTTTTAATTAATTTATTTTTAATTAATTTATTTTTAATTAATTTATTTTTAATTAAAAATATTTAAAAATAAATCAACAACAAACTTTAAAATAGGATTCTCATTATATAAATTAATTAAATAATTTTTTGTAAAAGGTATTTGTAATAGGATGAAAATAGTAAAAATAATAAGGAAAATAGTAATAATTAATGCCAGAAAATCTTTAAAAGTTTTTCTATATTTTATTTTATATCCTCTACTTTTTAAATCATGTATATATGCATCATAATATGCTTTATTTATAGCATTATTAAATTCTTTATTAGAATTATTATTTGTATTATAATTAGAATTTTTATTTTGATCATTGTAATTTTTATTATTTTGATTATTATAATTTGCATCAATATTTTGATTATTAGGATGGTTATTATTATTTAATTTATTATAATTATTTTTTAAATAATTAATTTCATTTTTTAAGTTAATATTTTCATTAATTAGATTATTATAATCATTTTCAGAAATTTTATTATTACTTAAGTTTAAATCATAAATTTTTCTTTTTTCTGTATTTGATAAAATCTCATATGCCTCATTTATTTTTTTTATTTTTTCTTCATATTGTGATTTTAAATTAATTTCTTGCAAATCTGGATGATATTTTTTTACTAAAGTTTTATATGCTTTTTCAATTATCTCTGGAGAAGCATTTATATTTATTTCTAAAATATCATAATAATTTTCGTCCAATTAAATCAATCCTTTCATAAAATTAATATAACATATAAAAATAGAAAATACAACAAATTAATTTTTAAAGTAGAAAAAAACTTGATTTATTGTTAATAATGTAGTAATATATATACGTTTTATATCAAATAAATTTTATTCAAAAATTAAATCTAAGAAATTCCAAAAAAGAAAAAAAGAGAAGGAGGTAATGTAAATAGATAACCTAATTAACAAAGAAATAAATATTGACAACAGGAGTAAAATGTATTATACTATATTAAATAGAACAGATATAATAAAATTTACTTATAGTGATAAAAAAGAAAATTATATTATTGATCTTCATGAAGAGTCAACAAATTATAAAACATTAAATAAAAAAGTAAATAATCAACACGATAAAATTTTTAGAAAAATACTAAGTAAAGAAAAAGAAGCTGTAGTCATAATAAATAGTGCAATAAATGTAAAACCAGAGATAAGACCTGAAGAAATAGAAGAATATAAAAGTAGTTTTGTTACAGATTTATTAGAAAATAGAGAAGCCGATATAATATATAAGTTAAAAAGTAAAAATTTGTTTTTTCTTATTGAACATCAAAGTAAAATTGATTATTCAATGTCATATAGATTAAAAAATTATGAATTAGAAATAATAAAAAGTGCAATTAACCTGAATAAACTAAAAACTAAAGAATTTCAAATGCCAATTGTAATACCGATTGTTTTATATACAGGCAAAGAAAAATGGAATGCACAAATATATATGAATAAAATTAAAAGTAAGAGATTTAAAGATATAGATTTTTTAAAGTATAATTTAATTGATATAAATCAATTTACTGAAGAGAAATTATTGGAAAGTGATTTTTTTATAGAGAAAATAATGCTTATAGAAAGGTCAAGGAATGCTGAAGAGTTGGCTAAAAATTTAAAAAAGATTATACTAAGAACAGAAGATGAAGAAGAAAAAAAGGAATTATTAACTATAATTAAATTTGCATTAAAAGAAAAAATTGGTCTAGAAAGAGCAAATGAAATGATAAGTTTATTGAAAGGGGATGATAATAATATGTTGGCAGTAATAGATATGATAAGAAAAGAAAATGTAACTATAAGGGAAGAGGGCAAAAGAGAAGGCAAAAGAGAAGGCAAAAGAGAAGGCAAAAGAGAAGGCAAAAGAGAAGGTAAAAGAGAAGGTAAAATAGAGATAGCCAAAAAGATGTTAAGTGAAAAGTTACCTATAGAGCTAATATCTAAGGTACTTCGGATTAAGTTATGATAAAATAAGAAAACTTCAATAACAAAAAAATAAAGGATGCATATTATTAAATGGGTGATAATATGAGTTTAGGATTAGCATTATCTGGAGGAGGAGTAAAAGGAGCGGCGCACATAGGAGCTTTAAAAGCAATAGAAGAAGAGAAAATAAAAATCGATTACATAGGTGGAACATCATCAGGGAGTATAGTTGCAACACTATATGCAGCAGGTTATAAATCAGATGAGATTTATAATATTTTCAAAAAATACTGTAAAGACATAAAATATGTAGATATAAAAAATATTTTTAAATTAATTTTTGGTATAATTACAACAGGAACAATAATAATTGATGGTTTAAACTCTGGAAAATCAATAAATAAATTAATAAATAAAATGTGTAATAAAAAAAGTATTTATGATATCTCAGATATTAAAATTCCATTAGCTATTCCTAGTGTAAATATGAATACAGGAGAAGTGGTTTGTTTTACTTCTAAACAATTAAGAGTATTTTCTAATAATACAATTTTTATTAAAGACATACAAATAGGAAATGCTGTTCAAGCAAGTTGCAGTTTTCCAGCGATTTTTTCTCCTTGTGAGTATAAAAATTGCAAATTAATTGATGGTGGTGTTAGGGAAAATGTACCTTGGAGAGAAGTTAAACTTTTAGGAGCTGATAAGGTTATTAGTGTTGTTTTTGAAAATGAAGTAGACAATTGTTGTTTTAAAAATTTAATTGATGTTACTGCTCGTTCATATGAATTAATGTGTAAAGAACTTTCAAAATATGAACTTAGTGGAGAAGATTATTTAATTAAAATAAAAAGTGAAAAAGTTTCACTCTTAGACATGAGTAAGATTGATGAGTTTTATAAAAGAGGATATGAAGAAACAAAAAATTTTTTACATAAAAATAGAGTAAAATTATTGTAAAAAGAACAGGACTTGTACTCCTGTTCTTTTTTATATTATAGGAAAGTTCTATTTATGTATAAATATTTAATTATATCTTCCATAAACTTTCCTATAATATAAATACTGTGCACACAAATTTGCCAAAACAAATTTGGTGCACGAACAAAGACGCGGACTCTAAAATGTTTGAAACAGAAACAATGTTATTAATGTACGCTTTTGTTCTAGTATACTATATATTTCATGATACGTTAAATGTTTTTTAATTATACAGATTCTTCTATTTTTATATCATCTTTAGTATCAGTATTTTCACTATTTAAGAATATTTTTTCACTTTCTTGTCTGGCCAAATTGTCTTTAGCAACAGTCATCAATAACTTAATTCTATTAACCTGATTTGTTTCACTAACTCCTGGATCATAATCAACAGGAGAGATATTTGCATCAGGGTATTTTTGTCTAATAGTTTTAATCACGCCTTTACCAACAACATGATTTGGTAGACAAGCAAATGGTTGCACACATACTATATTTGGAATATCATGTTCTATGTATTCAATCATTTCAGCTGTTAAAAACCAGCCTTCTCCAGTTTGATTTCCTATAGATAATACATCTTTTACTTGATTTTCTAAGTGCCAGATATTGCAAGGTTGCAAATATCCTTTTTTAGAATTTGCTAGAGCTATTTTAATATCTTTTTCTAATATATCAATAAGCTTAATAGCTATTTTACTTATTTTAGCAGAGGTTTTATTAGTATTTAGCAAATTATTAAATGTTATTTTATGTGTTGCCATAAATTTTACAAATCCCATAAAATCTGGCAATATTACTTCTGCACCTTCTTTTTCAAGTAAGTCTGCTACAAAATTATTTCCA
The DNA here is from genome assembly GCA_948891265.1 of uncultured Clostridia bacterium. Taxonomy (GTDB): domain Bacteria; phylum Bacillota; class Clostridia; order TANB77; family CAG-508; genus CAG-269. The sequence continues at coordinate 3,846 of CAQUBD010000012.1, forward strand.
AATGGATGGTATTTTATTAGTACTTCTCCAACTATTCCTACTTTAGGTTTTTTTATAGTAGTATTTAATTCTATTTTTTCAAAGTCATTTACAATATCATAAATACTTTGCTTAAATTCTTTATTATTTGATTTTCTAACTAGTTGTTTGCATTTATTCATCCATTTCTCAAATAATTTTTGTGTTTCTGCTTTATTTATTTCGTATACTCTATTTTTTGTTAGCATTTTTTGCAATAAATCAGCATAAATTACACATTTGATCATTCTTTTGATCATTTTTGGTGTTAGCTTAAATCCTGGCATTTTTTCCATGCCAACAACATTGAAGGATATTACTGGTATATTGCTAAATCCTGCATCTTTAAGGGCTTTTCTTATAAACCCGATATAGTTTGTCGCTCTACATCCGCCACCTGTTTGAGACATAATTAGAGCTGTTTTATTTAGGTCATATTTTCCAGATTCTAATGCTTCTATCATTTGACCTGTAACTAATATTGATGGATAACATGCATCATTATTTACATATTTTAGTCCAGTTTCTACAGTGTTTGATGAACATTCTCTTAAAAGTTCTAATTTATATCCAGATTCTTGCATTGCAGATTCTAACAATTCAAAATGAATTGGAGCCATTTGTGGACAAAGAATAGTATAATTTTTACGCATTTCTTTTGTAAAGACTTTTTTCTTTATTCCGTAGTCTCCAGAAGATTTTTCTTCATCTTTTTTTGCAATTCTTTTATTCATACTAGCTAGTAAAGAGCGTATACGAATTCTTACTGCTCCTAAATTATTTACTTCATCTATTTTTATTAATGTGTACATTTTATCGTAGCTTGATAATATTTCTTCAACTTGATCTGTTGTAACTGCGTCAACTCCACATCCGAAAGAATTGAGTTGAACTAATTCAAGGTTATCATGTTTTCCAACAAAGTCAGCAGCTGCATATAATCTTGCATGAAAGACCCATTGGTCCACAACTCTTATAGGACGTTTTGCTTCGGCTTTATCAGATATGCTATCTTCTGTTAAAACACATAAACCAAGAGATGTTATTAAAGTATCTATTCCATGATTTATTTCAGGGTCTATATGATATGGCCTTCCTGCTAAAACAATTCCTCTTAAATTATTTTCTTCAATATATCTTACAGTTTCAGTACCTTTATCCCTAATATCTTTTTTAAATTTTTGATATTCTATTTCAGCTTTTTCCGCGGATTCCAATAATTCTTGTTTTGTAAAGTTATATTCTTTAAATTCCTCCAATTCTAGGACTTTTTCTACAAGATTCTTTTTATCAAAGGGTAAGAAAGGATTTATAAATTTAATGTTTTTTGTTTTAAGATTTTCAACATTATTTTTTAGTACCTCAGAGTATGATATTACAATAGGACAGTTATAATGATTGTCTGAATTTTTGTATTCCTTTCTGGAATATGGCATACATGGATAAAATATAGTTTGTATTCCTTTTTCAATTAGATTTTCTATATGACCATGAGAAATTTTTGCAGGATAACAAACTGATTCAGATGGCATAGATTCCATACCATTTTCGTATGTTTTTCGGGTACTTTTATCTGAAATAATTACCCTAAACCCTAAATTTGTGAAGAAAGTGAACCAAAATGGATAATCTTCATACATATTTAATACTCTAGGAATACCAATTGTTCCTCTGACTGCATATTGTTCTTCTGTTGGTGTATAATCAAATAATCTTTGGTATTTATATTGCACTAAATTTGGTAAGTTCTTTTTATTTACTATAATTCCAGCACCTTTTTCACAACGGTTACCAGATACATGTATAGAGCCATTATTGAATTTATTTATTGTTAATTTACAATGGTTTTCGCAATTATTGCATCTTGTATGTGTTACTTTAATTTCTAATTTATCTAGTTCATCTGAATTTAACAATGTAGATTTATATTCCATATCTAAATTTGATTCATATTGTTCTTTACAAAGTAATGCCATACCATATGCACCCATTAGACCAGAAATGTCTGGGCGTATAACGTTTTTGCCAACTATTTTTTCAAAAGCTCTTAAGACAGCATCGTTATAAAATGTTCCACCTTGTACAACTATATGGTTACCTAAAGTGGCAGTATCCCTAACTTTCATAACTTTTTGGATAGCATTTTTTATTACTGAATATGAAAGTCCGCTTGAAATATCTCCAACTGTATATCCTTCTTTTTGAGCTTGCTTAATTTTTGAATTCATAAATACTGTACATCTGGAACCTAAATCAACAGGCCTTTTGGAATTAATGGCTTCTTTTACAAATTCTGATATTTCTAGATTTAGACTTTTTGCAAATGTTTCAATAAATGAACCACATCCAGAAGAACAAGCCTCATTTAATAATATATTATCTATAGTTCCATTTTTAATTTTTATATATTTCATATCTTGACCACCGATGTCTATTATTGCTGTTACATCAGGTTCAAATTGTTTAGCAGCTGTGTAATGGGCTATTGTTTCTATTTCATTTAAATCAACATTTAATGCTGTTTGAATAAGTTTTTCGCCATATCCTGTAACACCACTATATCTTAAAATTGATTTTTTAGGTAAAACTACATATAGTTTTTTTAGCATATTTATAACACTTTTTAATGGGCTACCTTCATTGCTTTCATATAAAGAATATAGTAAATTTCCTTCGTTATCTATTAATACTAGTTTCGTTGTTGTTGAACCAGCATCTATTCCTAAGTAACAATCTCCTTCATATGTAGAGATTTCTTTTTTTGAAACTTGTGCTTTTTCATGTCTTTCTTTAAATCCATTATATTCTTCATGACTTTTAAATAAAGGTTCTATTGGTTGTGTTGTGTTATCATGAGAATTTTTTAAAATTTCGATTTTTCGTTGCATATTTTCAGCCGAAATTACATTAGTGCTTAGGGAATCAAGGGCAGCGCCTTTAGCAACTAAAAGATGAGCTTTTTCAGGTACAATGATTTCATCAGGTTTTAGATTAAGTGTTTCTATAAATCTTTTTCTTAATTCAGAAAGATAATTTAAAGGTCCACCTAAAAAAGCCACATTACCCTTAATTGGTCTTCCGCAGGCTAAACCACTAATTGTTTGATTTACTACAGCCTGAAATATAGATGCAGCAATATCTTCTTTTGCAGCACCTTCATTTATTAATGGCTGTATATCGGTTTTTGCAAATACACCACATCTTGAAGCTATTGGATATATTGTTTTATATGTTTTGGCAAGCTCATTTAATCCTGTTGTATCTGTATTTAATAGAGATGCCATTTGGTCTAAAAAAGCACCTGTTCCACCAGCACAAGTTCCATTCATTCTTTGTTCTATTGATTTATCGAAATATATTATTTTTGCATCTTCTCCACCAAGTTCAATTACAACATCTGTTTCAGGAATATAATTTTCAACAGCTCTTTTACAAGATATTACTTCTTGTATAAAATTAACTTCTAAAAATTTGCTTGCTGACATTGCACCAGAACCTGTTAGAGCTATTGTAAATTGGTTCTCTGGAAACATTTTTATCAAATTTTCTAATACATTACATACTGTATTTTTGGTGTCAGAAAAGTGTCTTTGATAATCTTTATATATTGTATTTTTTTGATCATCCATAACTATTATTTTTACAGTTGTTGAACCAACATCTAATCCAACATGTAATATTTTGTTCATGATTTTGCTCCTTTTTATAATTTTCCCTTTAATTTTCTCTTAATTCTATACGGAAAATGACCATTTGTCAAATGTTAAAATATGGGAAATGAGACAATAGGGACGTACCTTGTTTTATGTTATAGGAAAAATAGCAGATTTTTCTATAACATAAAACATTGTACACAATTTTACTATTGTAAAATTGGCATACGAACAAAGACGCCAACTTTAAAATGTTTAAAACAGAAACAATGTTATTAATGTCCGATTTTGTTCCTTTTAAAAAATTTTGCATATTTTGGACAAACAAATAATAGAATTGAATATAAAATATTTTAAAGTAAAAAGTAGGAGGAGATTATAATGAATAAAAAGATTGTTTTATTATTTACTATTTTATTGATTATAATATTTGTTATTGGATTTTTTTCAATTAAATATGTAAAAGTAAAAAAAGAAAATGAACAGAAAGAAGAATATGTTCCACAACAAGAGATTTCAGAGGAACAATTAAGGGAAACTATAGTAAGTTTATATTTTGCTGATAAAGAAACTAATATGTTAAAACCTGAAGCAAGACTTGTAAATGTTAAAGATATTTTGCAATCACCATATAATGTTTTAGTAGAATTGTTAATACAAGGACCTAAAAATGACAAATTAAAATGTATTATTCCTGAAAATACAAAATTAATTAGTTCAACATTAGAAGGGGAGTGTGTAACCTTAGATTTTTCAAAGGAAATATTAAATTATAGTAAAGAGGATAATAAGGAAAAAGATAATTTAATAAATTCTATTGTTAGTACACTTACAGAATTAAATGAAGTAAATAAAGTTAAATTTATGGTAGAAGGTCAGACTAATGAAGAATTTAGTAAAGAATATGTAAGAAAATAAAAACATACCCTAAAATAAATGATTTAAGAGCATTGCTTATTTTAGGGTATTATTTTAATATTTTATAAAGTTTAATATATTTGACGAAGCTATTGAAGTTTCTTAAAAAGTGTTCAACTTCATTTAATGAATTAATAGTGTTTTTTTTGCAAGATTTGAAACATAGTTTTTTCTTTTTTTGAGGATAAGCTTTTTTTTCTCCTCTCTTTTCATATTCTGTAGAATTTACTTTTTCTAAAGGCTGTTTTTTTTCGCATCTATATAAGTTAGGCATTATATATATTTCCTTTCACTATAAAATGATATTATGATATTATATTCAAGAAAAAAATAATTGTGAAATTAATTATGTTTTAAGTTTCGTTTTTTAGACTATAACTTTTTAGCGACTGTACATGAATAAGTAATATAATAACTTCTGAATAGTTACAAGAACCAAAACTTAAAAATTGTGTTTGCTTGTATTTTATATAGTTTTATTGTATAGTCTAATATAGAGAGTAAAAAATGTATGTGAATACACATATTAGTAAATAATTTCAAATAAATTTGTAATTTAATAGGAAAGATGAAAAATGAATATAAAATTAAAAAAAGATGAGAGAATTGATGATTTAGAATATAAGGATTTAAAAATAATTCAGAATAAAAATGGATTTTGTTTTGGAATAGATGCTGTACTACTATCCGATTTTGCCAAAAATATAAAAAAGAATTCAATAGTAATGGATTTGGGAACTGGAACAGGTATTATACCTATTTTATTATGTGGAAAAACAGAATTAGATAAAATTATTGGGGTTGAGATTCAAGAAGAAGTATATGATATGGCTTCGAGAAGTATTAAATTAAATAATTTAAATGAAAGATTTGAAGTAATAAATGAAAATATTAAAAATTTAATCAACATTTATGAAAAAAATTCTTTTGATGTAGTTGTAACAAACCCTCCATATAAAAAGCAAAATACAGGAGTAATAAATGAGGAAGAAAAAAAGCTAATTTCTAGACATGAAATTCTTGCAGACTTAGAAGATTTTATTAGTATTTCTAATAAACTTTTAAAAGATAAAGGGGAATTTTATATGATTCATAGACCAGAGAGAATTGTTGACATATTTTCTTTAATGAGAAAGTATAAAATAGAGCCAAAAGAAATTAGGTTTGTATTCTCAAATGAAGAGAATCCCCCAAAAATGGTTTTAATAAGAGGTGTGAAAAATGGAGGACAGTATTTGAAATTTAGGGAGAATTTATATATTTATAAAAAAGATGGTTCATATACAGAAGAAATTTTGAAAATATATAATAAATAAAAAAACAAATAATAAATAATAAATAAATAATAAATAAATAAAAATAAATAATAAATAATAAATAAAAAAATAAATAAATAATAAATAAAAAAAAAATAAATAATAAATAGAAAATAAATAAAAAATAAATAAATAAAAAATAAATAAATAATAAATAAATAATAAATAAATAATAAATAAATAAAAATAAATAATAAATAAATAAAAATAAATAAAAATAAAAAATAAATAAATAATAAATAAATAATAAATAAATAATAAATAAAATAATAAATTAAAAATACAAAATAAAAGAAAGTAGTGGTAACATGGAAAAACAAATAAAAAGTGGATTATTGTATATTGTAGCAACGCCTATTGGAAATTTAGAGGATATAACATTAAGAGCTATAAGAGTATTAAAAGAGGTTGATTTAATTGCTGCAGAGGATACAAGGCATACATTAAAATTATTAAATCATTTGCAAATATCAAAGCCTCTTATTAGCTATCATAGACATAATGAAGATATTAAATCAGATATATTAATACAGAAATTAAAGGATGGAAAGAATATTGCCTTAGTTTCTGATGCTGGAACTCCAGGAATTTGCGATCCAGGTGAAGAAATTATAAAAAAATGTATAGAATTAGATATAAATGTAGTTCCTATTCCTGGTGCATGTGCTATGATTAATTCTTTAATTTGTTCAGGTATTAGCACAAAGGAGTTTACTTTTTTAGGATTTTTACCATTAAATAAAAAACTAAGAAATAATAAATTAGAAGAGATAGAAAAATCTAATAAAACAATAATAGTTTATGAAGCCCCTCATAAGTTAGAAACAACATTAAAAGATTTAAAAGGAATATTAAATGGTACGAGAAGAATTGTTTTAGCTAGAGAAATTACAAAAATTCATGAAGAATTTATTAGGGAAGATATAGATTATTTAATTGAAAATTTGGAAAAAATTAAAGGTGAAATTGTTTTAATAATAGAAGGAAATGATAAAGAAGAAAATGAGAATGTACTTAATAATTTGGATATAGAGGAGCATTATAGATTTTATCAAAGTCAAGGATTTGAAAAAAAAGAAATAATTAAGAAAATTGCTAAAGATAGAAATGTTAATAAAAATGAAATTTATAAGAAATTTATATAGTCAAAAGTTAATAAAATAAATAGTTTAAAAGGAAGTTCAAAGAACTTCCTTTTATATATCCAATTATTTACTTGTTTTCTCTTGTAATACATTTAATTGTTTAGAACAATTATTACATACTAATTTATTATTATATTCTACCAAATTTTCTGTATTTCCACAAAAGATACAGTTTGGTTCATATTTTTTTAGAACTATTGAAGAACTATCTACATAGATTTCGATTGGATCTTTTTCGACAATATTAAATTGATTTCTAATTTCAATAGGGATAACGACTCTTCCTAGTTCATCTACTTTTCTTATAATTCCAGTAGCTTTCATGTTTTTCCTCCTTAATGTTACTTTTAACAATTCCCATTGTTAATTATACACATAATATAACATAAATAGTCATTTTGGTCAATTGAAAAGTAATAAAAAATTAAAACAAATAATAAAATTATGTAGGTGATTTTGATGTTAAATATAGTATGGCCAATTTTTATAATAATATCTATTGTTTTTGCAATTTTTACAGGGAATATAAAGGAACTAAATAATTCTATATTTGAAAGTACTAGCTCTGCTGTTAATTTATGTATAACTTTATTAGGGACAATGTGTTTATGGAACGGAATAATGCAAATTGCAAGTAAAACATCGGCAATGGAGAAGATTACTAAATTTTTAAGTCCGATTATGAAATTGTTATTTCCGAAACTAAAGAAGAATAGTAATATTTATCAAGAAATATCTATGAATGTTGTAGCAAATGTTTTAGGACTTGGGAATGCAGCTACGCCACTTCGGAATTAAAGCAATGAAATCAATGCAAGAAGAAAATAAAGATAAAAAGGTTCTTACAAATGAAATGGCTACTTTTATTGTATTAAATACAGCTTCTATTCAAATTATCCCTACAACAGTTATTGCAATAAGATGCTCTTTGGGGTCAGTAAATCCTACCGCTATTATAGTACCAGTGTGGATTGCAACTATTTGTGCAGCAATTGCAGGAATTATTGCTACAAAAGTTTTTATAAAGCTAGGAAAATAGAATATTATTATAAATAAAAAGGAGATTAAATGAAATTTATAGAATTCTTTTCAAATATGGCAATGCCACTAATGATAATTATTATAGTTTTATATGGAGTTATAGAAAGAAAGAAAGTTTTTGATATTTTTTTAGATGGAGCGAAAGATGGGGTAGGAGTCGTTTATAATATATTTCCTACATTAGTAGGATTATTTGTTGCAATAGGTGCATTAAGAAGTTCTGGTATTATAGATATGATTTCAAATTTGTTAACACCTATACTTAATATGTTTAATTTTCCTACAGAAATATTGCCATTGGCACTTATTAGACCTATTTCTGGGAGTAGTTCAATTGCTGTTGCAACAGATATTATGAATAATTTTGGAGTTGATACAAGTATAGGGTTTATAGCGTCTGTTATAATGGGGTCAACAGAAACTACAGTATATACTATTGCTGTTTATACAAGTAGTGTAGGAATAAAAAAAACAAGATTTGTTTTATGGGCTGCATTAATTGCAGATTTTGTTGGAATACTTACTAGTGTAGTGATTTGTCGATTTTTGTCGTAATTTTCTTCTTGACTTTTTTTAAAAATTGATATAAAATAATTACATAAAAATCTTAGACAAAAATTTTTACATTTTCTGAGAATGTTAAAATAATTATATTACAGGAGGCTATATGATTTTTAAATTCATTTTATTTATATCAATTTTTTTTATAGTCAAAAAAATAATTGCTAAAATATTAGCGATAATCATTCTAAAAAAAATCAAAGAATAAAAATATAATTTAATGAAGAAATTTATAATAGTTTTTAATCTTGTAGGGAAAATATTATATCTTTATATATCCCCCAAAAAATATTTTGATATACTCCCCTGAAAGTTTTTTTGTGTCGTCCCACTAATTTCTTTCATAAAATCATTTTGTATATTTTCCCTACAATTTACATATAATTTAAATTTAATAAAATATAAAAAGTGTTTTAAGTTTTGATATCTTATTATTTGCTCAAATTTTAAAGTTATAATATATAGTAAAATGCAGTGATGCGCAGTTGGAAGGACTCATATTTATACAGATAAGACAGATTAACTTCTCTTAGTATGAAATATTAATGAACTTTTTATATGATTAGTCCGACCAGCAAAGAACGAAATTTAACTATATATTATAACTTATTAATTAATTAAAATTTTATCTATGATATGTTTCACCATTAGATATTTTAAAAGCTCTAAATATTTGTTCTAATAAGAAGATTCTAATTAACTGATGAGGAAAGGTCATTTTTGAAAAACATATTTTTTGATTAGACAAATTTAATATTTTTTCGGTTAAGCCTAAAGAACCACCAATAACAAAAGTAATTTGGCTAGATTGCATAGATATATTTTCAATATTTTTAGAAAATTGCTCAGATGTAAATTCTTTGCCATTTAAATCTAGACAAATAACAAAAGAGTCTTTTTTTATATGGTTTATAATATTATCACATTCCTTTGTCTTAATTTCATTTGAAATATTAGTATTTATTTTATCTGGTATTTTTTCGTCAGGCAATTCTAATATATTCAATTTACAGTATTTTGATAATCTCTTTGAGTACTCTTCTATTGAATCTTTAAATGATTTTTCTTTTATTTTTCCGATACATATTATATTTATAGATAGCATTTTTTCCTCCATTGTTAATTAATTAGGCATTTTTGACCTGGAATATCTCTACTTGCTACACTTAGTTTTAGAGAATTTTCATTATAATTAGTTGAAATTATTTCGTCAATAACTGTTTTATATGCAAGTTCTGGGAAATTGCTTTCTTTACTTAAATGTCCAAGCATTGCTTGTTTTAGGCCAGAATTTAAAAGGTGTGCAAGTGTTTTTCCAGCTATTTCATTAGAGAGATGACCTGTTGGTCCTGCTATTCGTGACTTTAATGGATATGGATATCTAGAAAATTTAAGTACTTCAGGATCATAATTTGATTCTAATAATACAAATAAGCTATCTTCTAGATTTTTTAAGATTCCATTTGTCATGTGACCAATATCTGTTGCTATACTAATTTTTTTGTCATCTTTGAATATGCTAAATCCGCAAGGATTTGCAGCATCATGAGGAATTGAAAAAGGTTTTATTTTAAGATCACCAATTTCAAATTTTTCTTCTATTATAAAGTTTTTTATGTTCTTTTCACTTATTTTTTCTTTTTGCTTAGGCATTGCATCTAGTGTTTTTTGATTAACATATACAGGTAAATCATATTTTTTTGCAAATGTGCCTAAACCCTGAACATGGTCAGAATGTTCGTGTGTTATTAATATACCGTTTATTGAGGAAGGGGCAACTTCTAAATTTGTTAAAGCATTTTCTATTTTTTTACTACTTACTCCAGCGTCAATTAACAATTTAGTATTTTCTGTTTCTACTAATAAACTATTACCACTGCTACCACTATATAAACTACAAAAATTAAACATATTTTATTCTTCCTTTAACTATTGCTATTTTAAATCAATTTACAAATTTAGTATATAAGAAACATTTTGAAAGTAAAATTTTAATTATTCAGTAGAATCATTTCTAAAGTCCGCGCAGGGTAACAGTTTTTAAATGAACGAAGCCTGCGTGGGGACCGATGAATGCTGTTAATGCTTTAGCATTTTACAGCATCATTGGGAAAGGCTGAGATAATTTAAAAACTTTTACCCGTTGCAGGACAATTAAATTTTAATTGTTGAATAATTAAAATTTTAGTTTTAAAAGAAATATTATATTTTTATATATACTGTTCTTATAATAAAAAATTATAAAGAACAAAAAGAATAATAAAATTATTCTTTTACTCTCTCTATATTAGCACCAATTTTTCTAAATTTATCTTCTATATCTTCATATCCCCTATCAATATGATTTAGATTGTAGACTTCTGTCACGCCATTTGCAGAAACTCCTGCTATAATTAATGCTGCACCTGCTCTTAAATCTGTTGAATACACAGGACTACCAAATAATTCATCTACTCCTTCAAATATAGCAGATTTTCCTTGTGCTGTTATTTTTGCACCCATTTTATTTAATTCAGCAGTATATTGAAATCTTGATTCCCAAATACTTTCATTTATAATACTTGTTCCATTTGCTGTTGCTAATACTACTCCCATCTGAGGTTGTAGGTCTGTTGGAAAACCTGGATAAGGTAAAGTCTTAATTGTTGCTTTATTTGGTCTACCGCTATACCAGACTCTTATACTATCACCATTATCTTCTATATTTCCACCTATTTCTAGTATTTTGGCAGTTATACATTCAAGATGTTTTGTTATACAATTTTTTATAAGTAAGTCCCCTTTTGAGGCGATTGCAGCTAACATAAATGTACCAGCTTCTATTTGATCTGGAACAACAGAATATGTAGCATTTCCATGTAGTTTTTCAACTCCATTTATTTTTATTACATCTGTTCCTGCACCTCTTATGTCTGCTCCCATTGTATTCAAAAAATTTGCTACATCTACTACATGAGGTTCTTTTGCAGCATTATCAATTGTTGTAGTACCAGATGCTAAAACAGCAGAAAGCATTACATTTATTGTGGCTCCAACTGAAACAACATCCATATATATAGAGGTACCTTTTAAACAATTAGCCTTTGCTGAAATTGTTCCTTTTCCAACTTCAACAGTTGCACCTAATAATTCAAAACCTTTTATATGTTGGTCTATAGGCCTTGCACCTAATTTGCAACCGCCAGGCATACCAACTTCTATTTCTCCAGTTCTACCAAGCATTGATCCTATTAAATAGTAAGATGCTCTAAATTTACTAGTTAAGTCTAAAGGAGCTTGAGTTGTAGTTATATTTCTAGTGTCTATTGTTAATTCATTTTTATTATTCCATGTTATTTTTGCACCCATTTTTTCTAATATTGTGCATAAAATTTGAATATCACTTATATTTGGAACATTATTTATTGTACAAATACCATCTATTAATAATGTAGCTGGTAAAATTGCTACTGCTGCATTTTTTGCTCCATTTATTTCTACTTCACCTTTTAAAGGTGTTGGTCCTGTTATTACTAATTTTTCCAATTGAATTCCTCCTGAGAATTGTAATTTCTTTTTAAGAATATATCATAAAGAGTGAAGTATTTCAAGTAGAATATGATATTTTAATTTTTTGCCGTAATTAAACCAGTATTTGCAAAGAATTCTAATAATTTAAATTTGAATTTGATACTATAATTAGAATTGTCAGATATTATAGAATACTCTTCATCAGAAAGTGAATTTTGAAGCTCTTCTTTGGATTCTTCAGGTACAATACCAGATGAAATATCTACAAAACAAAGTGAAGGAAACATTACGCACCACCAATTTTTTCCTTTAGCTTCACCAATTTCTACTTTTAAAGCATCATAAAATCCAGCAGGAAGAGAAATATCCCCATATTGTTTTGTTGGAAATTCAAAATTTCCAATATTTATATCAACGTCATATGAGTATCCTTCGTTTTTAATTGTTTCTAATGCTACATTTTTAAATTCATTTTGATGTATAGTAACTAAATTTATTGCTTCTTGTTTAGAAGTACAATTTTTACATATATCATTCATGAATTGAAGCAAACTATCTCTTACTTTGTATTTTAGATTTTGATCTTCATTACTATTACTGTTTGCTATTACATGAAGTCTAAAAACACTATCACTGATATCTGTTGATACAGCTTCCACATATGAAATAGCACAAATTATTGTATATAAAAATAGTAATATACTTAAAATAAGTATAATTCCTATTTTGGAATTTTTGATATTATTTAAAAATTTTTTCATAAGTTACCTCCAATAAACTTTTTTTCTAAAATATTCTTTAAATTAATTATTTACAATTTTTATTAATTTATACATTTTTTGATTTTTCTGATTATTATTTCAATAAAATATGTCGAAAAGAATCGACGAAATATTTGTGAAATATTTTTGAAATAATATTGACATATAAAAAGATAAATGGTAAAATTTACCAGTACCCAAAAGTAAGGGCTTTCTAAAGAAAAAATAACTTTTATAAAAATGAAAGGATTGAGATACTAATGGTAAGAGAGAATAAGAATATGGAAAAAGTATGCTTGTTTTTTGCAAGTGATTATCATTTTGAAATGATAAGTTTACCTTATATTAATGAAAGCTTAAAGAAAAATAAAAAGGTTATAATGATGACAGAAAATAATCTAAATGAAACAGTTAATAAATTGTTATCAAATATAAATTTATCAAAAAAGGATAAAGAAAAAATAGCAGAAATTGATTGGGAAAATAATGATCTAAATAAATATAAGCAAATAGAAAATTTAAATAAAGATGGAAAAGAAGCAGTAGTTTTTATAAAAGGAAGACAAAATTATATTAATGATATTAATAGAAATTTGAATAATATAATAAATACAAAAGATATAAAAGTAGTAGATTGTTATGATATTAATAGTATAGATGAAGAAGTGAATGACATTTCCAAAAATTATAATGAAGTATTATCTACATCTGGAATTGAAAAATTATTATAAAAAGCCTTGATAATTTAATAAAAATGGTATATAAGTATATAATAAAACAACAATGGATATTGAAAGGAAGATAATATGGATAATACATTAGAAGAAGCAAAAACCATACTAAAGAAATATAATCAAGAGCATTTGTTAAATAGATTTGAACAATTAGAAGAAAATAAGCAAAAGGAATTATTAAATCAAATTTTAAATATTGATTTTGATTTAATAAATAATTTATATACCAATACAAAAAAGAAAATAGTAAATAATAATGATAAAATAGAGCCAATGGAATATTTAGACAAGTATAAGCTATATGATGATTATAAATATTATGAAAATATTGGGAAAAGTTCAATTAGAAATAAGAAATTAGCAGCTGTGACAATGGCAGGAGGACAAGGAACAAGACTTGGCCATAATGGACCTAAAGGTACTTATGATATTGGATTACTTTCGCACAAATCTTTATTTGAATTATTAAGTGATTCTTTAAAAGAAGAAAGTAAAAAATATGAAGTAACTATTCCATGGTTTATAATGACTAGTAAAGAAAATAATGAAGAAACATTAGAATTCTTTGAAAAAAATAAGTATTTTGGATATCAAAAGGATAAAAATATATTCTTTTTTATTCAAGGCGAATTACCTATGGTTGATACTGAAGGAAAAATATTAATTGGTGAAGATGGATTAATAAAACAAGCAGCAGATGGACATGGTGGAATATATGAGTCTTTAGTTAAAAGTGGAATGACAGAGAAAATGAGACAATTAGGTATTGAATGGGTATTTATAGGTGGCGTAGATAATTGTTTAGTAAAAATGGTGGACCCTGTATTAATGGGAATTGCTATAGATAAAGAAGTTACTGTTGCATGTAAATCAATTGTAAAAGCTAATCCTCATGAAAAAGTAGGTGTGTTCTGTAAAAGGAATGGAAAGCCAAGTGTTATAGAATATTCTGAAATTAGCGATGATATGGCAGAAGCAGTTGATGAAAATGGTGAATTATTATATGGAGAATCACATATACTTTGTAATTTATTTAATATTAATGCTATAGAAAGAATGGGAAAAACACCATTGCCATACCACAGTGCTTTTAAAAAAGCTAAATTTATCGATGAAAAGGGAAATTTAGTCGTACCAGATTCTCCAAATAGTTACAAGTTTGAGGCATTTTTATTTGATGCTTTTGGAGAAGTTGATGATATGGCTATACTTAGAGTAAAGAGAGAAGAAGAATTTGCGCCTGTTAAAAATTCAGATAAAGATGGTATCGATTGCCCAAGTACTGCTAGAGAATTGTATGAAAAATTTTATAATTTGAAATAGTATTTTATAGAGAACGTTTAGTTCTCTTTTTTATATAATAGGAAAGTTATACTTTCCTATTATATAAATACTTTGCACACAAATTTGTCAGAGCAAATTTGATGCACGAACAAAGACGCGGACTTTAAAATGTTTAGAACAGAAACAATGTTATTAATGTCCGCTTTTGTTCTATTATAGCAAAGTTCTCCGAACTTCCTATAATAGAAATACTTTGGTTCAATACGAGTTATAAAAAAATTTAAAATATAAAAAAATTCATTAAAAATCTAGGGAAATAAGGAAAAAATTAAATATAAAGATTAATAATAACAAAATAAGAGTTAATTTTAAAGTTCTCTTATTTTTTTATTTTGTTGCTTAAAATGCTTCAATTGCAATACTTTTATGAATATAAAGTGAAAAATATAATAATTAATATTAATAATAAAAAATAAAAATAGAGAAAAAATAAAGATGAAATTAAAAAAAGAAAAACAGGAAAAACTGTACATTAGAAGGAAATATCGACAAATATTACAGAAAAAATAGTTTATGTAACACATATATATAATAAATTTAATATTTCGAAAAAATATTTCGCAAAATGTAAAATCCGTAAATAATTTAAGATATTTTATCGAAAGAAAGAAGAAAATAGTAAATTGACAATATTTTTTAAATATTTATAATGAAAGTAATTGTAAAAATAAGTTTGAAAAAAGGGGGGAGTATTATATATGTATGCTAGACATGCAAAAGAAGTCAGCAAAAAAAACATTATTATTAATTTAGTTTTAATAATAGTTTTATTAGTAAATTTAGCAATTGTACAAGCTGCTAATACAGATGAAAATATAATAAATCCTTCCCCAAATCAATACTTTGAACTGCGAGCAACCCAGATAAAAGATGTAGAACGGTCAGAATAAACAAATTATCTTTGAACTATGGGGATATGATATAGATTTCAAAGCATTTGATGTAAGATTTAATTATGATAAAAATACATTTGCTACTTCTAATATGGAAACAAATGAAATTACTGATGATGCAAGTAAGTACTTTATATTTGAAGATGAATTTAAAGAGGCGTTAGATATAACAAATTTAGTAAATGATGATGGACAAGAAGCTTTAAAGTGGGCATTTTCATTTGACCCCCCAATAGATGAAAGTGACCATATAAAAGACGTTGAAGGATATGGAAAGATGATAACGACATCAGGTGGAGTATTAATTGGAAAAGCAAGCTTTCAAATGAATGCAGATGAATTTAATATAGAAAGCTTTAAATTAGTAGAAAGTGAAAAGTCACCAAAAACAGGAATTAAAATTAATATAGATAAAATTAAAAGTTATCAAAATCAATCAACATTTAGATTTGAAGACAAAACAGCATCAAAGGATGCAGACCTTACAGATATAAAAGTAAGTAATGGGATAAAAAATGAAGAAAATCCAGAGGAATCTACTTATAAAGAATACAAATTAACTCCAGAATTTAATAAAGAAATTAAAGAGTATCAGATAACATTACTAGAATATTTAGACACAATTGATATAACAGCAACTCAGAGTGATAGTAAATCAAATATGAAAATAAAATATCCTAAAAGAGATGCTGATGGAAATCTAATATATGAAGCAGATGGAACAACGATAACATATGATGAAGTAAATTTAGCAGACCAAACACCAAAGGCAATTGTTTTAAATAAATTGGGAGAAGCTGATACAGAAATAACAGTTACAGTAACAGCAGAAGATGGGAAAACTTCTAATGAATATAAGATAAAAATTCATAGACCATATGGAACAATAAGAGGAAGTATTCAAACAACGCCAACAAAAAGAACAACTGGAAAAAATAAAGCGAAAGTTTTATTATATGAAAATAACAAAACAACAGAAGTTCTTGATTGGGATGATGTTATAACAAAATTTAATAAAGGTGGTGCCAACATCGATAAAGTAAATTCTACACTTAGAAATTTAAAGGAAAATATTTTATTGGAAACACAAGATGATGGTACTTATGAAACGGTGCTAATACCAGGAGTATATGATATTTTAATAGATAAAGAAGGATATCTAGATCATATTTATATATTTGTAGAAATAGAAGAAAATGAAATTATAGATTTAGGAAATAAAGCTTTAATAGCAGGAGATATTGATAAAGATGCAAGAATAAACAATACAGACATAGTTATGCTATATCAAAAAAATGGAAATAAAGAAGGAGATATTAATTATTCATTAAAATATGATTTGGATAATGATACAAGAATTAATAATAGTGATATAGTAATTATTTATCAGAATAACTCGAAGAAACGTGAAATAGAAGATTATAGAGGGAGGTAAAAATATATGAAGACAAAGAAAATGGTTGCTCTTCAGATAATAGTTGTTATGCTAATAAATTTATTTATGCCATATACAGTATTGTTAACAGAGTCTAAAGCGGCAGTTACTGTACCAAAACCAGCATCAGCTTTTACAGTAATTACAGAAGAATTAGATTCTGAAGGCGTAATAGAAATTGCTATAGGACTTACAGGAAATTATTTAGCATATGGAACAACATTTTTCTTACAATTTGATAATACTAAACTAACACCGGCAATATACTCAAGAAAGACAGGATATATTGAAGCTGAAGATATGGCAGATTGGGATCCAATTTCAAGTGCTTGGGCAAGCAATTATTCACAAAACAATTCATGGTGGTTTCAAGATAAAGGACAAATAAGGATTCAAACAGCAGCAGGAAATTATAACCCTTCGATTGATGGATATTCTGCTATGAAAGGGTATGATTTTAGTGAAGTAGAGAATAAATATAATGGATTTTATCCAGTAGTAACTATGGCATTTTTAGTAAGTGATGGATTTACAACAGATGATATTACAACTGATTTAATAAAGTTAGTACCAGATCCATATGATGACAGCTATTATACAGGTTTAGACATAATATATGAAGATGATGGAAATCAGCATATAACAGACGTATCTTACGTAGCATATAATGGATTTATAGAAAATAATACAAAAAAAGTAACAGGAATCTCAGTTACAAGGAATCCTACAGATGTTGATTATGAGCATGGAGATGAAATTAAACCTGATAGAGGAAAAATAACAGTAACATATGATGATAATTCAACAGAAGAAATAGATATGAAATCTTCTGGAGTTAATATATTACCTAAAAATGCAGATATAAAGTCATGTGACTCAGAAGGTAAACAAGAAATAACTGTTACATATGAAGGACAAACAACAACATATAAAGTATCAGTAACAGACCCTATAACTTCAGTAATAGCAACTAATACAAATCCAACTAAATCTTATGACCATGATCAAGCATTTACTCTTAGTGATATTGATATAAAAGTAACTAAAAAGAGTGGAGCAACAATAAATAACTTAAAAGGAAATAGTACAGGACATCATTTACATTTTGAAATTAGAACTTCATCTTGCTTAAATGGTAATGCTATAAGGGTAAATCCTAGAGATTACATAGAGTTTTAAAATAAAAATATCGCATTAGAATTTTTTCTAGTGCGGTATTTTTTTAAAATTATTGAAATTAAAATATATAATAAAAATAATTTTACTCGGTTCAATACTAGCTCTAAAAAAATCTAAAATTGCATAGCTGAGCCTCTCCGACTTTGCGCACCCTCATCTATGCAATTTAATATTTTTTAAGATACTCTTCAATCACATTCGTAAAATTATTTTTATTATATATTTTAATTTTATTTAATAATTGAATATTTATAATTATTATTTTTATGTATTTGCTATATTTTTATTGTAATAATATAATTATTATGTTAATATAGCTATGTTTAGTATTTAAATTTTATTCAAAGAGGTTTTAGGATATTCTGTCCTAAGCTATTTCCAAAATATTTAAAAAAATTAATATACAAGGAGGAGGATGCTTATAGAATTATTAGAATTAAAAAATGATTATACTTTTAAAAGAGTTTTTGGTTATGTAGGAAATGAAAGTATTACTATGGATCTATTAAGTGCTATATTAAAAGAGCCAGTGTCTGATGTCATTTTAGACTGTAATAAAATTATAGAAAGAGATGTATTTGATGATAAATTGGGAATTCTTGATGTTAGAGCTAAAATCAATGGGAATATTGATTGTGATATTGAGATGCAAGTGGTAGATCAGAAAAATGTTGAAAAAAGAATATTATTTTATTTAAGTAAAATGTATAGTCAAAACATAAAGAAAAATGAGGATTATAAAGAAATTAATAAGTGTATAGTAATTCTATTTGTAGATTTTAATATTAAAAAGTTGGAATGTATTGATAAGTATATAAGTAAATGGAATTTAAGAGAAGAAAAATATTCGAATATAATCTTGACAGATGCAATGGAAATTTATATAATAGAGATGCAGAAAGTAAAAGATTACTCAGAGAGCAAAGAATTAGATGCTTGGGTAAGATTTATTAGTAATGTAGGAGATTTTGATATGAATGATGCCAATAGAGAAATAAAAAAAGCCAAAGAAGTATTAGAAGAAATAAGTGATGATGAGTATGAAAGATATTTAGCACATTTAAGGGAAAAATACATATTAGATCAAAATAATCTTTTATCAACAGGATATGATCGTGGATTAGAACAAGGATTAGAACAAGGAAAAAAAGAGAATAACCTTAAAATAGCTAAAAGTTTGAAATCTGAAAATATTGATATTCAAATAATAATTAGAGTTACAGGATTAGCAAAAGAAGATATTGAAAAGTTATAATTAAAAAAGTTTAAATACTAAGCAAAATAATTATAAAAAAGTTATATACAATTTTTGATAAATTGTGTATAACTTTTTTGAAATATTTATGGTAAAAACAAATATGTAATGTTATAATATGTGATAGATAATTATTAAATAAAAGGAGTTTTATATGAGTAGGATGAAACAGAAGAAAAGAAAAAAAGGTTTTAATGGAGTTATATTTGCAGTATTAATATGTGTTATTTTAGTAATAATAGCATTATGTGTGATATTCCGAATAGATGAAATTATTATGCCGCAAGCATTGGAAATTATTGATATGTTTTTTGATAGTAACCATGATACAACAGAGGAAGAGGCAATAAATATTGCGGTAAAACAATTTGAAAAGTTAAAAGAAAAGGTAAATAAGGATGATTTAAAGGCTATAAAGATACAGAGAAAAGATGGTTTATATTATTATATAGAATCAAAGGAGAATACATTGGAAATAAAAGTAGAGGGTGGAAAAGTGGTAAGAATAAATGGAATTCTAGTAAATGAATAAATTTGTATAACAATAATTTTAAACGATTGCTATAGCAAAATTGATAATATTTAATATTAGTGTTATCATAAATGGAAAATACTTTTATAGTTATAAAGAAGGGAATTGGTTTTATGAGTAATTATTTAGAAGAATATGAAAGATGGTGTGGAAGCCAAGAGTTTGATGATAAAACAAAAGAGGAGTTATTAAAAATTAAAAATGACGAAAAGGAAATTGAAGATAGATTTTATAAAGAATTAGAGTTTGGTACTGCTGGTCTTCGTGGGATTATTGGCGCTGGAACTAATAGAATGAATAAATATACTGTTGGAAAGGCTACACAGGGTTTGGCTAATTATATTTTAGAGCAAGGAGCTCAAGATAAAGGAGTTGCTATTAGCTATGATTCAAGAATAATGTCTAAAGAATTTAGTTTACAAACAGCTCTAATTTTGAATGCTAATGGAATAAAAACATTCTTATTTGAGAATTTAAGACCTGTTCCAGAGTTATCTTTTGCTGTTAGAGAACTTAAGTGTACAGCAGGTATTATGATTACAGCTAGTCACAATCCACCAAAATATAATGGATATAAAGTTTATTGGGATGATGGATCTCAAATTGTTAGTCCAAGAGATAAAGATATAATAGCAAAAGTAAGAGCTGTTAAAGAATATAGCGAGATTAAGGAAATATCTAAAGAAGAGGCTATTGAAAGAGGATTATTTAATATTATAGGTACAGAAATGGACGATAAATATATTAATACGTTGAAATCTTTAATATTAAATACTGAAATCGTAAAAGAGCAAGGAAAAAAATTAAAAGTTGTTTACACACCATTACATGGTACAGGAAATACTATTGCTGAGAGATTACTTAAAGAAATTGGATTGGAGAATGTTTATGTTGTTCCTGAACAAAAAGATCCTGATGGAAGATTTCCAACTGTTGATTATCCAAACCCAGAAGATAAAAAGTCTTTTAAATTAGCTTTAGAATTGGCAAAAAAAGTTGACGCAGATGTTGTGTTAGCTACAGATCCAGATGCTGATAGATTAGGGATTTTTGCAAAAGATAGTATTACGGGAGAATATATGAATTATACTGGTAATATGTCTGCTTTACTAATTGCAGAATATAGAATTTCTCAAATGAAAGAAAAAGGAATGTTACCAAGTAATGGAATGATGATTAAATCCATTGTTTCTTCTAATTTAACTGATGCCATTGCTAAAGAATATAACTTGAAATTATACTCTGTTTTAACAGGTTTTAAGAATATAGGAGCTGTTGTAAAAAGAGAAGAGGAATCTAGAGAACATAAATATGTATTTGGATATGAAGAGAGTTATGGATGCTTAATTGGGGATTATGCAAGAGATAAAGATGGTATCTCTGCAGTAATGGCACTTTGTGAAGCTGCTTGCTATTATAAAGCTAAAGGTGAAACTTTATGGGATCAAATGATTAATATATACAAAAAATATGGATATTATAAAGAAGACCAAGTTTCAATTGTGCTAGAAGGTGTAGAAGGTGCAAGAGAAATACAAGAAATGATGTTAAATATGAGAAATACTTCTATAGATAAAATAGGAGATTATAAAGTTTTAGTATTTAAAGATGTTGATAAAGACTATGTAAAAAATATGATTACTGGAGAAGAAACAAAAACAGGTCTTCCAAAATCTAATGTATTATATTATGGATTAGAAAATAATAGTTGGTGCTGTATCAGACCTTCTGGAACTGAACCTAAAATTAAGTTATATATGGGAATTAAAGGTAATTCAGAAGAAGATGCTAATGCTAAACTTGAAGATTTAAAAAATGCAATGGTCGCAATTGTGAAAAAGTGATGATTTGGGGACGGAGGAAAAAGATGCATGGAATCTGGCTAAATAACAAAAGTTAGAGTTTTCCATGCTTTTTTTTGTTGTATAGGGAAATCAAAGATTTTTACCTATACAACAAAAATACATTCCACAGAAAATTGCAATGCAATTTTCGTGGGCGAACAAAAACTGGACATGTAAGTAAGCTAAAATATTAAAAAATTTTAATTATGTCCCTTTTGTTCTGTTATAGGAAAAATCGCAGATTTTCCTATAACATCAAAAATTGTACACAATTTTAAGCAATTGCTTTAATTTTTAAGTTCTGTTTTTTTAAAGGATAATTTTTAAGTTTAAATATGAATAAAAAAGTTGAAATTTAAACTTTAATTTTATTGACTTTTGAGGGTAATTATGTTAAATTACAAATGTAAACAGCTTAGTAGATACAAATCTTAAAATTTTTTCAAAGGCAAAATTTTTATTAGTAAATTTAAAAGTCAAAAGATTTAATTTCTAAATTTTATTTCAAATAAATTCGGCAAAAACTAAATTTAAAACCAATATTTTAGATATATGAATAATTTTATATTTTCAAGAATTTATCTACATAGCAGTTTAAAAAGTTTACAAAAGGAGGAATTTTATGGTTAAAACAAGTGAAAATGAAATTTTAAACAAAGAGGAGGTGGGAATAAAAGAGGAAAAATTGTTATCTCCTAAATATGATGTTGTTTTTCATGCATTATTTAGGAAAGGAAATGAAAATATAACAAAAGCATTAATTCAAGACATAACTCAAAGAGAGTATAAAATTATTGATATGGACAAAAATGTAATTATAACAAATGATAATATTAAGAAGAAAAATGAAATATTAGATTTAAAGGTTGAATTAGATGATGGAGAAATATGTAATATAGAAATTCAACTTATAAATAAAAAGAATTTTAGAGAAAGAATGTTAGAATATTGGGCAAAGTTATATTCTAATCAATTAGATAAAGGCGAAGATTATATAAAACTAAAAAGGACAATATTAATTGCAATAGTAGACTTTAATATAAAAGAGTTTAAGAATGAAAATTATCACACACTTTGGAGAATACGTGAAGATAAAAATAAAAAGTTAATATTGACAAATGACTTCGAATTGCATATAATTGAAATGAAGAAAGCAAAAGAAATATTGGGAAATAATAAAGATGATAAAGTAGCACAATGGATGAGTTTCTTAGACAATCCAAATAGTATGGAGGTAAAGAATATGAGCGAAAATAACCAAGATATTAATGAAGCTTTAGAACAGTTGAGAAAATTAAGTGCAAATAAACAATTAAGAGAAATGCTAGATAGAGAAGAAAGATATGAAAGAGACCGTAGGGCAGAAATGCAATATGCAAAAGAAGAAGCTCAGGAAGAAGGATTAGCAAAAGGATTAGCAAAAGGATTAGCAGAAGGATTAGCAGAAGGATTAGCAGAAGGTAGAGCAAAAGGATTAGCAGAAGGACGAGCAGAAGGAAGAGAAGAAGGACGAGAAGAAAATAGGAGAGAAGTAATAATAGAGATGCTAAAAAAAGAGTTGCCAATAAAGCTGATATCAGAAATCACACATTTGACAGAAGAAGAGATAAGAGATATAAAAAAATCAAATAAATAACTTGGGTGATTTGGATACGGAGGAAAAGTGATGTTTTTTCCTCCGTCCCTAAATCATCATTTTTTTTGCCATTCTGGTAAATTTCTTTGTATTGCACCAAATAAGTTTGCTCTGATCATAGGGATATCCTTTTGTAGAGTAAAAATCATTTGCTTCATGGATTCTCTTTTCGAGGTTCCGTCCATAGGACAGACTTTTTTCATTACTTCTAGATTATTTTTCTTTATGAATCTTTTTGTATCTTTTTCTGGTGTATAAATTAATGGTCTAATTAGTGTAATACCAGATCTATCCATGTAACTTACAGGAGAGAATGTTCCTATGCTTCCTGCATATAGTAGGTTAAGTAAAAAAGTTTCTAATACGTCGTCTTGATTATGCCCTAATGCGATTTTATTACATCCTTCACGTACCGCGACAGAGTTTATTACGCCTCTTCTTAAATTTGCACATAGTGAGCATGGATTTTTTTCTTTTCTTATATCAAATACTATTTCTTTTGCGTGGCTTTTTTCTATAAATAGTGGTATTTCTAAGTTATCACATACATCTTGTAAAAATTTTGTATCGAAGAATTCAAATCCTGGGTCTATACTTATTGCAATTATTTCAAATTTTTTAGGATAAAATATTTGTAGATTCTTAAATGCGTATAGCATTGTTATTGAGTCTTTTCCTCCTGATAGGCATATTGCAATTTTATCATTTTCTTCTATCATTTTATATTCTTCTATTGCTTTTCTCATATGACTTAATATTTTTTGCATTGTTTTCCTCCATTTTTAAAATTACTTTAATAATATTATAACATTAGATGTCAATATATTTATAATCCTTTTTACATCCCTGACAAAAACACATTTCACAGAAAATTGTAATGCAATTTTCGCAGGCGAACAAAAACGGTGCATGCAAGTAAGCTAACTATTAATATAACTTTAATTTATTAGATAAGGTCTGGAAACAGATACAGTAGAGCAATAAATAGGGATAAAAGGTAAGTTTTTGTAGAATTTGTAATAAAAATGTAAAAAAATTTTAATTTTGAATTGTGCTAACTGGATAAAATATAGTTCCCTAGTGACTTAGCGTGTATTTTTTTGTAATATTATGAGCCTGAATAAAAATGTTGATTGAATTTACAAAAAAAATTTATTAAAATTAAAATAAGGTAAATTGACTAAATTGTTAGGAGGAATTTTAAATGAAAGAGTTAATAAGAAAATCAATTGTTATTTTAGTTTTAATGATGATGCTAATTAATAGTTCATTGCTATTGATTATTTCTAAAGCGGTTGATGCTATAGAAAATGCTATTGATGAATCTAAAATAAATCCACTATATGAAATTAATTTGGAGAAGTACGTAAATTATAATACAGAGAGTGAGACTGGTACTATAGTCCAAATGAATTTAAAAACAGGAATTGAATATGGAGAAGGAATAGAATATAGTCCTTTAAGCTCAATGGGTGTAAGTTTAAATCTTCCTAAAATAGAAGGAGAATATCCAATAAGTGTAGAACTTATTGGAAAGTGTACAAAAGCAACAAATGGAAGTGAAACAGGAAAAGATATTGAAAATAATTACAATACAGAAACAGGATTATTACAAATTGTTGCAGTTAATAGAGAAGATGAGAATGGAAATATATATAGAGAAAATGTAAATGGAGCAAGAGATGAATATACTGTTATTTTGTATTATGGTTCTAATTGCTACACAGATGCAAATGTTCAAAGAAACATAGATGTATCTGGATATGTACAAGCAAATATTGCAAATGAAGAAGGAACAAGCAAAAAAGTAGATATAGATAATAAAAATAAAGTAACAGAGAACATATCAGGATTAATATCTACATCAGTAAGAACGAGTGATATATATAATGGATATATATCTGCTAATAGTCAAAATGGAACAAGTTATAGAACAGAATACAAAGAAAATGTAGATGTTAATATTAGCAAAAAAGAAATAGCTGATGAAATTATAGTATCAATGAATAATTCACTTATAAACAAAAGAGAAGAAACTGTGGAAACAGATGCAATAATATATAAATCTACAAGAATAGATAAGAACAAAATATTAGATATATTAGGACAAGATGGATATTTAAGAGTACAAAACGAAAATGGAGATGTATTAGGAGAATTAAACAAAGATACAGAAGTTAATGAAAATGGAATTTACGAAATTACATATCAAAATGAAGTAAATAAAATAATAGTAAAAACAAGTAAACCAGTAAAAGTAGGAACAATTCAAATAGAAAACACAAGAGAAATAAAAGAGACAGTAACAGACGTAAATATAAATAGAATACAAACAAATGCTGTAATTAGCTGTATTAACAATATACAAGAAACAGTAATAGAAACAGTAAAAGAAATTGATGAAGAAACAAACGAAGAGAAAGATGTAGAAAAAGAAGTAGTAAAAGAAAGCACAAAAGAAATTTATAAATACGAAGATAAAAATGTAATAGAAATTAAAGATGCAGAAACAAGAATAGACATGTCTATAAGCAATACAAATTGGACAAATAATGTACAAAATGACATTACATTTAATGCAACATTAGTTGCAAATAGTGCAAGATATAATTTATTTAAAAATCCAGTAATAGAAATAAAATTACCACAAGAAGTAGAAAAAGTAATTTTAGGAGAAGCATCATTAGTATATGGAGAAGGACTAACTAAAAAAGAACCAGAAGTTATAGAAAAAGATGGATGCAAAGTAATTAGAATGCAAATAGAAGGTAGTCAAGTAGAGTATTTTATTAATTCTATGGTAGATGGTGTTAATGTTATTATTCCTGCAACTATTATTGTAAGAAAAGATATTGGAAACACTGAAACTAATGTAAATTTAACATATGCAAATGGAAATGGTACTAAGAATGATTATATAAAAGAAGGTAAAGAAAATAAAAATATAAGGATCAATATAGTATCTTATTTAAATAAGGCTAATCAATTAATGGCTACAACTTCATTAGATAATGAAGATGCAAAATTAGCTATGAAAGTTACTTCTATATTAGGAGATAAAGAATTACAAGATGGAGATATAGTTCATGAGCAAGAATATATAAAATATAGAATTAATTTAAAAAATAATACTAATGATGTATTAAATAATATAAATGTAGTAGGAAAAGTGCCAGAAGGAACTACTTATATAGAACACTATTATGTTACTCAAATTACAGATGAAGAATCAATGAATGGGGATAGTGATTTACTAAAATCAAAAGAAGATAGTTCAAAAACAGAATATAATGAAGTTATTAAACTAGAAGCTAGTGAAGAAAAAGAATTATATTATTGGGTTAAAGTAAATGACTTGCAAAGTGGAGAAGAAGACAAAGAAATAAGTAACAATATAAAAGTATATCAAAACAGCCAAGAAAAACTAAATTATCAAATGAAAAATATTGTAAACAAAGCTGAAATGAAGATAAATATTAAAGCTTGGGAGACAACTAGAGAAGATAATTTATGGTCATACAATCTTGAAGTTACTAATAATACAAATAATGATATACAAAATCCAGTTGTCAATTTGATTTTACCAGAAGAACTAACATATAAATATGTAATTGAAGGTGCTGATTACACAGCAAATGAAACAAACGCTGGCGTAGAAGTTAAATTAGATAAATTATTAGCTAATCAAAGTAAAAAAATCACATTATTTATTCAATTTTATGGAAAAGATGATACAAAGGCAGTTTATGAAGTAAGTACTGTAGCTAATGTGAAAGGTGAAGAAACAGAAACATACTATTCTGATATTAACATACAAAAAATGTATAATATGACATTTGAAATTATACAAACATCTGAAAAAGAAGGTAAAGAATTAGCATATAATGAAGAAATAGAATATGTATTTACTATAAGAAATACATCTAATAACAATATAAAAAGACAAAATATAGGAGTTAATTTACTAGACTTTATAGATAGTAATTTAGTTGCCGAAAGTGCAGAATATCAAAATTATGTATATGATGAGGAAAAAGCTACTTTCACTAAGTTAGATAGAACTATTGATTTATCATCAAAGACTATACCAGATGGAGTTGAAGACTCTAATTTAGTTGCAGATGCAAATATATTGTTAACTATTCCCACAGGTGAAGAAGTAGTTGTTAAAATTAAAGCAAGAGCAAGTGTTGTTAGTGATAAAACAGAAATCGCGAATTATGGACAAATTGTATATGATTATTGTGGTGCACATACTAAAAATTCAAACATAATTAAAAACACTATTTTATCATATGATTATGGAGATGATGAAGAACCAGGAGATTTAGAAGAACCAGGAGTTCCAGGAGAACCAGATGATCCTAATACTCCAGATGACCCAGAAGATCCAAATAATCCAAGTAGACCAGGAGATCCAGATTTTCCAAGTGATGAAAGATATAGTATTAGTGGTATTGCATGGATAGATAAAAATAAAGATGGACAGATTAATGAAAGTGAACAAAAGTATCAAAACTTAACAGTAAAATTGTTTAACGCTAAGACAAATTCAATTGTAAAAAATAAAGATGGAAATAATTATGTAGTTACTACAGATAAATCTGGAAAATATAAATTTACGGATGTTCCAATAGGAGAATATCTAGTTGTATTTGAATATGATAATAATAATTATGCATTGACTACATATAAAAAATCAAATATAAATGAACAGCTAAATTCAAATGTAATAGAGAAGACAGCATCAATAGATGGATCAGAGAAGACTATAGGAATAACAGATATATTAGAATTAAATGATTCAGACATAGAATTTATTAATATAGGATTAGTTTTAAGAGAAAAATTTGATTTAAGCCTAAATAAGACTATAACAAGTGTTTCTACTACATATGCAGGTAAGACAAAACAATATGATTATAAAGATTCAAAATTAGCCAAAGTTGATATTCCTGCTAAAAACATATCTGGAGCAAAAATATTAGTAGAATACCAAATAGAAATAAAAAATGAAGGCGATATAGATGGATATGTTGAAGAAATAATAGATTATTTACCAGAAGGTTTTGACTTTAATGTACGAATGAATGATGGATGGTCTAAGTCATCAAATGGTACATTGAAATATATAGGATTAGCAGGACAAACTATCAAAACAGGTGAAAGTAAATATATAAAATTATACTTAACAAAAACTTTGTCAGGAAATTCAGTAGGAAGAATTACAAACGAAGCTGAAATATTAAAAAGTAGTAATAAACAGGGAATTGCAGATACTGATTCTGTGAGCGGTAATAAAAAAGAAGATGATTATTCTGAAGCAGTATTAATAATTTCAATAAAAACAGGAGCCTTGTTGTATGCTAGTATTATAATTTTAATATTAGTTGCATTGATTACTTTAAAAATATTAATAGATAAAAAAGTAATAAATATAAAAGGAATAAAACATTTCTGTGCTATTATGATATTTACAGGTATAATAGCAACTACGCTTTCAACTTATGCATTTTCTAAAACTGATGCTGAAGGATATCTAAATGCTAGGATGCCATTAAGTGGATCAGCAAGTTGCTCATATACACCAGAGCCATATCAAACATTTGGATATATAGGTCATAATGGGGCAGCAGCAGAAGGACATCTTCATTGTACAGATGGTGCTGCAATGGCTGTAAGCCCAGCAGCGTGGACATATACACCTACAAGTAGAGTATGGAACATTGGTGATATATCAAGTCAATTAGTAAGAGGACCAGAAGCTAAAATTAAAGATAAATATGAAGGACAAAATAAAGCTAAATTCTGGCCATATGGTGAAGGTGAAAATGAAGAATATTACATTGTAGGACCATTTAAAGTAGACTATAAGGGAACTATAACAAAATTTGATGTTTATAAGAAAAATAGAGATACTGGTAGAGAAAGTAAAATAAACTCTGATGATTATGTACTAATAAAAGAAGATAAAAAGACAAGACTATCAGGAATGCCAGAATCAAATAAAGATTTTTATATAAGAGTAAAAAAGAATGTTACATGGATTCCAAAAATATATATTGAAGTTTATAGTAGAGTAATAAGAAAATATTCATTTTTTGCAGGATGGACAGAATATTGGACAACAGGTGCTGCAGGGGCACAGGTTTTAGAAAAACCAGGTAAAATACCAAATTATACTACAGATGATATTCCAGAAGATACAAGAGATCATGTTACGTTAGGAGGAGTTAAGCTTTCTGTTGGACATCTAAAAATAAGAAAAGCAGATACAGATACAGGAGCAACGCTAGATGGATGGAAGGTTACAGTTGAAAATAAATTCTACCATTATAAAAAGAACTTTACAATTAGTGCAGATAAATTAGATAGAAATGGATATTATGTTATAAAAAATCTACCTACCAGAGAGTATACTTCAAATTCAAGTAATCCTAAATTAGATTATGAAATTACAGAAATCAAAACACCATCAGGATATAATTTAGATTTACAAGATGAAAATCAAGTAAAAAGAACGAAACAATTATCATCAACAACTGAAATAACAGTTAAAAACAAACAATATGGTGATATAAACTTAATAAAAGTGGACCAAGGAACATTTGATCCATTAAGTGGTGTAGGATTTGTAATATTTAAGAAAAATGGAGAAACATATCATTACCTAAAAACTTATAGATATAAAGACAAAGAAAAAGCAATTATAGAATGGACAACAAATATATCTGAAGCTAAGCTATTCTACAGTGGTGTACAAGGAGAAATAGATGCAGAAGGATATATAAATGGAAATTGTACGAATGAATTAGGAGCGGTTTCATTGAAAAACTTACCTGTAAGGGAAAGTGATGGAACATCTATAATATATAGTGCACAAGAATTTAGATTTGATTATACTGTAAATCCTGAACTTATTTATTACAAGTTAGATAAAACTAAAATAGAAGCATCAGTATTAATAACAAATGCTTATAATAAGCATTCAACTAAAGAACACAAAATAGCATTATTACAAAGAGTTACAGAACAATTCTATACAAGTGATTATGCTAGAAAAATGACTAAAGATAAAGATGCAGGAGATGTTATAACAGGAATTTATAAAACAATAATGAATAGCAATCCAAAAGCAAGCTTCGTAAATCAATATAAGAATACTTTTAATAGTAATAAAAAAGAAGAAGGCTATGATTCAACAGTAATTAGCAATATGATTAAAGCAATATTTAGTGATACAAATAATAAATCTACTTTAGAAAGTCGTGTTGATACAATATTTAGTGATGAAAACAACATTATTGCATATAGAGATTCACTATTTGCGAATGTTGGAATTCAAGGCGAAGATATAGCAGAAACTATGCAAAGATTTGCTTATTATGGACTAAAGAGCCAAACAGCAATGATTATGAAAAATAAGCAATATGCTGTAGATATAAGTGGTTATGTTTGGGATGATATTGCAATGGGCAAAAATACAGAACGTAATAATTTATATAAAGATGGTCTAAATGATATTAATGACTTTGAAGCGCCTGATGTAGATGTAAGGCTATATGCAGAACGTAGCGTACCAGAAGCTACTCCAACATTACAAATGCTTACTGATGGAGACGGAAATTATAAATTTAAAGGTGTAGAATTTGTATTTGATGAAAATGGAAATCCAGTATATGAAGAAGATGATGGAGTACTTCCTAGAGCTCAAAAAGTACAATTTAACATACTAGTAGATAATTTAGACAAATACTTTATTTCATTTGAATATAATGGAATGAAATATCAAAATGTACTTACAGAAAAAGAAATGTTTGGTGCTAACCAAGAAGAATATGTTTATACTAGAGAGAATAGTTCAAAAGCTAGAGAAAATGATACAGAGAGAGCTAACTTCAATACAGCATTTAGTTATATAACTGGTAGAGATAGAAGTCAAGATATGAAAGTAACAACAGGAGTATCTGTAAATAATGGAGCTACCTTAACATATGATAGTAGTAAAGATTATGTATCAACAATGTGGAGAAAAATGACAGAAGAAGAAAAGGCAAAAAGAAAAGCAATTGATTGTAACATAAAGAGTGCAGAAGGAAAAATCGATCCATATACAAGTATTTCTATGAAAGCCAGAACAAATGAAACAGGTGCACAATGTAACTTTAAATATATGTATGTAGATGGTATGAAAGAAATAACAGGTGTAAATTTAGGATTGTACGAAAGAGAACAGCCAGATCTAGCTATTGCAACAGATATAGACAATATTCAACTAAATATAAATGGATATGCACATACATATAGATATGGAAGAAGAAATCCGTTTATTAAAAATGGATATCCAGATAATGATATTAACAATGGATATAGTGCTATTCTAGATGGATTCTCAGTTGGAGTTAAAAACGGTATAGAAGGTGCTAGCCAAGAATATAAAAATTGCACATATACTAGAGAAATATATGATTCTTATCTAGCATATACAAAAGCAAACGAAGAAAGTGATAATAGATTAAGAGTATTTGTTACTTATAAGATTGCTGTTAAGAATGAAAGCACAAAATTGTATCAAAAAGTAACATTGAAGAATTACTCTGATCCAAGGTTTAATAGAATTGAGGAATCATATTATAATAACAGTAATGGAGAAAAAGTTCCTGTAAATTGGACAGGAAAAGATGGAGTATGGCAAACTGAACAAATAAATAACTGTATTGTTCCATCAGAATGTATAAATGTATATCTAAAATATGAATTAAATACAAAAACAATAGTAGACCTAGCACATTTAAAAGATATAGAAATAAATGATAACATTACTGAAATAGTAGCATATTCTACATATAGTGATGCTAATGGAACAATTGGATATGGAGGAATTGATAAAGATTCTGCTCCAAACAATATGGTACAAGCTACAAGAACAACATATGAAGATGATACAGATATAGCTCCAGGATTAAAGTTCTCAAGAAAGGCTTCTAAGGAAATCTCTGGTTTAGTATTTGAAGATGGAACATCAAACGAATTACAAACTGGAAAAGTAAGAGAGGGAGATAAACAATATAAAAATGGAGAAAAGACTGTAGAAAATGTTGAAGTCAAATTATTAAATTATAGTGATGACGTAAATAATAGAAAAGCAATTACATTGTATGATTTGAATGATGGAGGAGAAGTTGTAACAAAGGCAGCTCAAGATTTAACAGCTAGCGATGGTAAATATAATTTCAAAGGATTAATTCCAGGAGAATATTATATACAATACACATATGGAGACTTTAAGTATAAAGATCTAAATAAAGAAGGAGCACAAGACGAAGATAAAACATCTAAAATAGATGGAAAAGAAGTTACAACACAAGATTATAAATCAACAATTGTTGATAGTAACACGTTTAAAACACTAATAGATAACAATATCGAAAATACTAATGGACGTACTAATTTAAAAAATAGTGGAATGATTCACGACAATAGAACGAGCCAAAGTAAAGATACTGATTTATGGTATTGGTATGAAAAAGGTAATAATGCTAACTTATCTTCAGCTGTTGACGATAAACAAAAGAGAAATGATATAAATAGTACATTGAAAACTATAAATTATGGTGTTAAAACAGACTACGAAAATAAAACAAATAAAGATTTACATCGTATGGATGCATATACGGGAATAATGGATGTTGCAATAGAAGACTATAGAGACCAGATTACAAAACAGGATGGTACTGAAGGAGACTATGTTGAAGGATCACGTAATTATCAAATAAAATTTGGTATAGTTGAAAGACCAAGACAAAGTCTACAAGTAAACAAAGAAATTAATGGAGTTGCAGTAACATTAGCTAACGGCCAAGTATTAGTACATGGTGACCCAAGAAAAGATGAGATTAAATATGTAACATACCCAGAATTTGGACCTGCAAAAATAGAAATAGACAATGAAATTGTAGAGGGCGCAACATTAGACTTAGACTATATTATAAGAATAGATAATAGATCAGAACTTGATTATGATAATCTAGAATATTATAGATATGGAAATGTTAATGGTGCACAACCTGTAAAAATTAAGTTAGATGCTATTGTAGACTATTTAGATGAAAAATTGAATATTACATATGATATAGAGGACTCAAATAGTAAATTTGAATATTATGATAATTTGGATACAAATGCAACAACTGAAACCAAATGGAAACTATTTACAGGAACTCTACCAAATGAAGGTGATAATGTAAATAAATTAGCAGGAATAAATATTGACCCTAATATATTTGCAAAGATACAAAGCAGAGGTAATATTGTAGTTAAAAATCCAGGTAAAGAGCTCGCACCAATTGAATCTACAACATTGGAATTAAAGGCTAAAAAATTATTAACAGATTTAAGTAATAATGACCAAATATTTGATAACTTTGTTGAATTACTTCAAGTTACAAATGAAGTTGGAAGATTCTATGGAGAGATGATTGTAAATAATAGAAATAAGGAATGGAAATTAGCTACACCAGGTAACTTTGATGTATCTAATGCATCAGAAAGTAATGAATGTGATGATAGTAATTATGGTAGATATAGTAAATATATTACTGATACAAGTTTCACAGATACGCCAACTTCAGGTGAAATATATAAACCTCGTGATGCTAAACTAGTAATTATACCTCCTACTGGTGGAAAGACTATATTAGTTTACGGATTAATCGGATTAGGTTGCTTGATAGTATTGTCAGGTGGTATTGTCTTAATTAAGAAGTTTGTTTTAAACTAAAGTAAAGGATGTGACTTTAAGGTTGCATCCTTTTTTGCTCCAATCACATTCGTCATTACATTCAAAAGGAATATACAACCCGACACTATTTAGAATATAAATTAAAAATTTTTATAATAATATTTATATAGTAATAGCTAATATAAAAGCTGTCAGGTAATAAGGGAATATTTCTTTAGATACTAAACTGTTTTAAATAAGGTTATGAATAGTAACATAAAAATACCATATAAATTCAAAAAAGTTCAAGGTTTAATTGATTTTTTTGAACTTATGTGGTAAAATATGATTGAGGAGGGATTTCTATGGAGAGAGAAATTATAAAAGATTTATTAAAATGGAAAGAGTCTAAAAATAGAAAACCACTAATAATACATGGAGCAAGACAAGTTGGAAAGACTTATATAGTCAAAAAATTTGGAAAAGAAAATTATGATAATTTAATATATGTAAATTTTGAGACAAATAAAGAGCTAAGTTCTCAAATTTCGGATAGTATAGATGCTAAATATATAATAA
The DNA here is from genome assembly GCA_948891265.1 of uncultured Clostridia bacterium. Taxonomy (GTDB): domain Bacteria; phylum Bacillota; class Clostridia; order TANB77; family CAG-508; genus CAG-269. Next base: position 38,920 of record CAQUBD010000012.1, read on the forward strand.
ATAAGTTAGAACTTTTTTATGGAGAAAAAATTATACCAGAAAAAACATTAATATTCTTTGATGAAATTCAAGCAAATGAAAGAGCATTAACATCTTTAAAATATTTTTATGAAGATGTTCCAGAATACCATATAATTGCTGCTGGGTCATTACTTGGTATAGCAATAAATAGGGAGAGTTATTCATTTCCTGTAGGAAAAGTTCAAATGATGAATATGTATCCATTATCTTTTAAGGAATTTTTAATGGCAGTGGGAAGAGAGAATTTAATAAATGAAATTCAGAGACATTTTGATAGTAATGAAAGAATGGATAAAACGATTCATGAATTGTGTTTAAAGTTATATAGAACATATTTAGTAGTAGGTGGGATGCCTGAAGTTGTTCAAATGTATTTGACAGAGGGAAAGACAATTACTGCAATAGATGTTCAGGCTGAGATATTGGAGTCTTATGAAAGAGATATGACAAAATATGCGAGTAACTCTTTATCAAATAGAATAATAGCAGCTTTTGATTCGATACCAGTTCAATTAGCAAAGGATAACCAAAAGTTTCAGTATAAAGTTATATCAAAAGGGGGAACATCAGGGATATTTGGGGAAGCTATTATGTGGCTAAAAAATAGTGGAATTGTAAAACAGGTATATAAAGCTGCAGTAGAAATGCCTTTAGAAATGTATAAAGATTTAACATCATTTAAGATATATATGAGTGATGTTGGATTATTTGTAAATAAGGCTAGATATCCACTATACCAAATAGATTTAAGTGTACAACCAACTATGATATCAATGGGCCCGCTTACAGAACAATATGTGGCAAATGAATTAAGTGTAAAAGGATATGAATTATATTATTGGGAATCAAATGGGAAAGCAGAATTAGATTTTATGATTCAAAAAGATACAGATATAGTACCAATAGAGGTAAAAAGTAATAAAAACACAAAAGCCAGAAGTTTGGATTTATATATGAAAACATATAATCCTAATTACGCAATTAGAATTTCAGAAAAGAATTTTGGATTTGAAAATAATATAAAATCAGTACCTTTGTATGCAGTATTCTGCATTTAGAAATTTAAGGTATAACTGTAAGTGTAAGTGTATATATAAAGAATAGGGCATTAATCAAAAGGATAAATTAAATCGTTTTAGAAAAAACTAGAGCGATTTTTTTGTCGTATATGTAATAAAAATGTAAAATAAACTTAAACTTTTACGTAGACAATTGCGTAGAATGTAGTTCCCTAGAGAGTTGACTTATATTCTTTGTAATAATAGGCATTTTGGAAAATATGTTTATTGAATTTACATATTAAATTTATTAAAATTAAAATAAGGTAAATTGACTAAATTGTTAGGAGGAATTTTAAATGAAAGAGTTAATAAGAAAATCAATTGTTATTTTAGTTTTAATGATGATGCTAATTAATAGTTCATTGCTATTGATTATTTCTAAAGCGGTTGATGCTATAGAAAATGCTATTGATGAATCTAAAATAAATCCACTATATGAAATTAATTTGGAGAAGTACGTAAATTATAATACAGAGAGTGAGACTGGTACTATAGTCCAAATGAATTTAAAAACAGGAATTGAATATGGAGAAGGAATAGAATATAGTCCTTTAAGCTCAATGGGTGTGAATTTAAATCTTCCTAAAATAGAAGGAGAATATCCAAGCAGTGTAGAAGTTATAGGAAAGTCTACTAAAGCAACAAATGGAATTGATACAGGGAAAGATATTGAAAACAATTACAATACAGAAACAGGAGCATTAGAAATTGTTGCAGTTAATAGGGAAGATGAGAATGGAAACATTTATAGAGAAAATGTAAATGGGGCAAGAGATGAATATACTGTTATTTTGTATTATGGTTCTAATTGCTATACAGATGCAAATATCAAAAGAAATTTAGAAATTTCTGGATTTGTTCAAGCAAATATAGAAAACGAAGAAGGAACAAATAAGCAAGCAGAGATTAAACAAAATTATGAAGTGACAGAAAACATTTCAGGCTTAATATCTACAAATGTAAAAACAAGTGAAATATATAATGGATATATATCTGCTAATAGTCAAAACGAAACAAATTATAGAACAGAATATACAGAAAATGTAGATATTAATATTAGCAAAAAAGAAATATCTGATGAAATGACAATGTCAATAAGTAATGCATTTATAAACAAAAGTGAAAAAACTGTGGAAACACAAGAAGTAATATATAAATCTACAAAAATAGATAAAAACAAAATATTAGATATATTAGGACAAGAAGGATACTTAAAAATCCAAAATGAAAATGGTGATGTATTAGGAGAAGTAAACAAAGATACAGAAGTTAATGAAAATGGAATTTACGAAGTTAAATATGAAAACGAAATAAATAAAATAGTAATAAAAACAAGTAAACCAGTAAAAGTTGGAACAATTCAAATAGAAAACACAAGAGAAATAAAAGAAACAGTAGTAGATGTAAATATAAACAGAATACAAACAAATGCTGTAATTAGATGTATTAATAATATACAAGAAACAGTAATAGAAACAGATGAAGAAACAAAAGAAGAAAAGGAAGTAGTAAAAGAAAGCACAAAAGAAATTTACAAATATGAGGATAAAAATGTAACAGAAATAAAAGATGCAGAGACAAGAATAGACATGTCTATAAGCAATACAAATTGGACAAACAATATACAAAATGATATTACATTTAATGCAACATTAGTTGCAAATAGTGCAAGATATAACTTATTTAAAAACCCAACAATAGAAATAAAATTACCACAAGAAGTAGAAAAAGTAATTTTAGGAGAAGCATCATTAGTATATGGAGAAGGACTAACTAAAAAAGAACCAGAAGTTATAGAAAAAGATGGATGCAAAGTAATTAGAATGCAAATAGAAGGTAGTCAAGTAGAGTATTTTATTAATTCTATGGTAGATGGTGTTAATGTTATTATTCCTGCAACTATTATTGTAAGAAAAGATATTGGAAACACTGAAACTAATGTAAGTTTTACATATACAAATGAAAATGGTAATGTTAATGATTATCAAATTGGTGGAGCTGAAAATAAAACTATAAATGTAAATATTGATGCTATATTAGAAGAACAATTCATGATGAAGGGAAGTAAGGTACAAGCTAATAATGACGTTACAAATGTGCAACCTCAAAATAAAAATTATACTGATGAATTAGATGTAAAAGTTGAAGCTATTTTAGGTGATAAGGTATTAAATGATGGTGATATAGTACATGAAAAGCAAATAATTAAATATGCTGTAACTGTTACAAATAAATCTGAAGAAACAATTTCAGGGATAAGCATAGAAGGGCAAGTTCCAGAAGGAACAGTGTATGCAACTGTTGATATTGGGTCATATATGAAAGAAAATTATTCATATGTAGAAGAGCCAGATAAAAAGACAGTACAAATAACATTGGCTGGTGGAATTGCAGCAGGACAAACTAAAACAGAATTTTATGAAGTTAAGGTAAATAATTTAAACGAAGGAGAAACAGAAAAGAATATATCAAATACTATTTCTGTAAAGATAGATGATAATGTATATACACAAGAAACTGAAACTAGCATAATAAAAAAAGCAGAGATGGAAGTGTATATAAACTCATATATTGGTAGAGAAAAAAGAAATTCATTCTGGTATTATATAGATATTACAAATTTAACTGATAAAAGAATAAATAATGTTAAAATTGAATCAAATGAATTACAAGAAGAACTAGTATTAACAGAAAAACCTACATTTTATGATTCCTTTGGTAATGATGAAGAAGGAAAGAGAATTCCAATAGGAGAAATAAATGAAGAAGGAAAATATGTTGGAAATATAGAATACATGGAACCTGGACAAACAAGAACAATACTTATGGTTATGACAGCAACAAATTTTAAAGACAATATAAATGAATGTCTTTTATCAATGATACTAAGTGTTAGCTCAGATAATACAGACACATATATTTCAAATGAAAATAGAAGAACTGCATATCCAGAATATGTAACAGCAATACAAGAATTAGATAAAGAAGGACAAAATGTTGCACCAGGAGAGACTATACAATACAAATTTACTATAGAAAATAAATCTAAAGTAAGGACATTAGTAAATCTTAAAGATGCATTCTCTGAATTTTTAGAAGATGTTACTGTAAAATATAATGAATATAGTATAGATGAATGGATTTATGTTGATGAAGAAAATAGAATGCCAAATGGAGATCCAATAGAATTAAAAGTATCTCCATATACAACGTGGTATGATTTGGAGAAAGAAAAAAATTTAGAATATAAATTTGAAAAACAAGAGTTAAATATTAGTGAATTAGAAAAGTATAATCAATTTGAAACGAATACTATTATTCCAGCAGGAAAAGTACTAGAAGTAATTGTAACAGGGACAGTAAAAGAAGTATTTGAAACAACCGAAGTTAGAAACTATATGATTGCTTCAGGAGATATGCTAAAGACAGTAACTACAAATATATCAAAATTTACTATTTTAAAAGAGAACGATGATGATAAGGATCCAGATGATAAAGATGATGACTTTAATTATACTATAGATCCAGAGGATCCAGAAGTGCCAGATTATCCTGATTATCCAGATGAACCTGATGATAAAAACAATACATACAGTATAAACGGGGTAGTTTGGATAGATAAAAATAAAGATGGAATAAAACAATCAGAAGAAGTAGTATTAGGAGATGTTCCTGTAAAATTATATAATGCAGATACAAATAGTATAGTTGTAGATGTAAATAATAATAAACAAATAACAAATACAAACAGGGATGGTAAGTATGAATTTACTAATATTCCTAATGGAAATTATTTAGTATTATTTGAATATAATAAAGAAAAATATGAGATAACTAGATATTCAGGGTATGGAAAAGATACTTCTAGTACAATGAAAAAAGAAGTTACTATTGATGGCATAGAAAAAACAGTAGGTATTACAGATATTATAAAGATAAATAATGATAGTGCTGAAAACATTAATATGGGACTTATAGAAAATGGAATTCTTGATTTAAAATTAGATAAATATGTTAGTAAAGTAATTGTGAAAAATAATAAAACGAAAACATATGAGTACAAAAATAAACAATTAGCAAAAGTCGAAATTGCAGCAAAGCAAATAGAAAATACACAAGTAGAAATAGAATATAAAATAGTTGTAACAAATGAAGGGAATACAAGTGCCTATGTTGATGAAATAGTAGATTATTTACCACAAGATTTACAATTTGTTGCTGCTTCAAATAAAGGATGGACTAAAAGTTCAGAGGGCAATTTAGTAAATACTAGTTTATCTGGACAGAAAATTAATGCTGGAGAAAGTAAAGAATTAACATTAATTGTTACAAAGAAAATGACAGCTCAAAATACAGGTACAGTTTTAAATTCAGCTGAAATAAATAAGACTAATAGTTCAGAAAACTTAAAAGATGTAGATTCAGTTGAGGGAAATAATAATAAAAGAGAAGATGACTATTCAGAGGCAAGTATTATTATTTCTATTAAAACAGGACTTGTTAGAAATATAATTATAATTATGGTAGGACTTATAATAATTGCATTAATAGTTATATTTATAAAAAAAGTAAAAAATAAGAAGATAATTACTTTTGTTGCATTATTGGTATTAATAACAAGTATTACTGATGGAGTATATGCTCTTAATATTAAAGGAAATGCAACTGCTTATGGAGATGATGGAAATACATACCATTGTCATAGCCCCAATATGTCAATGTGTGCAGGGGGAGATCATTATTATGATCCTGATCCAGGTTTTCCAGATGAATCCTGAATAAGCGGACCAAAATACACGACAAACAAGAATATTAAAATAAAGAAAAGTAAAAAAGGAACAGTAAATCCTGGAAATTCTGGAAAGATAGAAGGGTTTGAAATAGAACTAGATGGAACTACGTTCAAAGATTCTAATTTATCAAAAAAGGTGACAATAACATATGTCCCAAATGGAAAGGATGAAGGAGATAGAACGGATAAGGACGCTGAAGTAGTAGACAAAGGATTATCTAATAAAAATAGAACATGGACATTTGATATAAATATTCCTAAAGAGGCCGCTGCTACTAAAATAGAAATTAATATAGATATAACTTTAAAAAATGCAATTATAGTTACAGGAACTAAAAGAATAGTATATAGTTATCATTGTTCAGGAATAGGTGGAACACATGGAAGTTTATATTGTCATTTAGGAGCAAGCCATGTTCAAGGTATGGAAAGAGAAGAAACGATTCCATATGATAAAAAGGAAGATAAGCATTTAAAAAAGACATTTAAATTTGAAAATGAAAGAGGAAATATTAGAATTATAAAAATAGACAAAAGTACACGTAAATTAGTAAAAGGAGAAGAGGGAAATACTACAAAGTTTAAGGTTTATTATATAGATGATGATGATAATAAATATTATATTGATGATATGACAAAAACAGGAGGAATAGCATCAGGTTTCACAAAAGATCCTGATAGTGCTCATGTATTTAATATAGATAAAAATGGTATTATAAATATTCAAGGATTATTGGTAAGTGAAGGTTATGAATATTATTTAGAAGAAATAAGAGCAAAAGATGGATATGAAAAACCTGAAGAAGATATTTCTATTGATTTAAGTGACACTAATGTGTCAGATAAAACGCAATTAAAAAGAGCAATGAAATATTTATTTACAAGTTCAAAAATGAGAAATAGAATGTATAATTTTTGTTTAAATGATGGAAGCTTTAGTAAAGATAAATATATATCATACCTTTATAATATATGTAGAGGGAAGAAAAAGACAACATGGATGAAAGATGGTAAGCCAGATGATAAAAAACTTAAAGATATAGTAAAGGATATTAAAAAGGAATGCAATTTAAGTAGTCAACCTACAAAATCAGAAATAAAAGAAATTATTGATTATATTTATAAGGAAAAAGTTACATCAGATGAAATAAAGAATATATATGCAAATAAAGACGATTTTATAACATTAATAAAAGATAATTTTAATACTAGTAATGTTCAACACGCAACTGAAGCTGATTTAACAGCTGTAAGAGCATATTTGGATGGATATATAGCTATTGTGATTGAAAATCAAAAGACAAATGGATGGTTAAAAATACAAAAGAAAGATGCTGATACAGGTAGATTGCTAGAAGGAGCAACGTTCTGGATATATGGAACTACAGATCTTGGAGAATGGATAAACAGATATGAAAAAACAGATGCAAGTGGAACTGTTTCTATAGAAATGAAAGCTGGAACATATACTATTGAAGAAATTGAAGCTCCAAAGGGGTATGTCTTAGAGTATCAACTGAATAGAGTTATTCCAAATGTAGTGGTAACAACAAATCATACTCAATCTGATCCTTATGTAATAGAATGTACAAATAAAAAATATGAGAATTTAAAGATATCTAAAGTAGATAAAGATACAGACCAAGTAATGAATGGAGTAGGATTTAGAGTGCAACATAATGGTCAATATATGCAGATATTTGAAGCAGATACATTAAAAAATGAGATAATTGGGGATGTTGAATTAAATCCGAGATATTATGAAATGCCAGAAAAAAGAGGAACACAAGGATTTAGTTGGTTCCATGTAGGATATACAAGTGATATTAATAGTGCAACAATGTTCATAACAAATAATGCCGGTGAAATAAAAATTAGTAACTTAGAAGCAAATCCAGCATATTATTATGTAACAGAATGTATGATAAGAGATGGGCTAGAAAAATATTATGGAGAGCCAGAAGGAGAAACTTTTGAATTAAACATAACTTCTATAAATGATCCAACTTCAGCTCTTACAAATACGGTAAGGGATATGTTAGGCAAATTTCAAAATGACTATTTTACAAGACCAGACATATTTGAAAAAACTTTAACAGAAGAGCAGAGAAGAGAACATGTCTTGAATATTATTAATGCTGTATTTGGATCTAATTTAGATAAGTATAAATTAGATGATAGAGAAAATAAAGTTATTTTAAGAATTGAAAGAGAATATTATAACTTAGAGGAAATATTGGAAAGAGAAGACGAATGTAGACAGATACTTATAAGTAGTGGATATTCTTCAGAAGAATTAACAGATCAAGTTAGGAAAACTGTAAAAAATATAATGGATACATATCAACAAGGACAAGATGGGATAAATAAATTAGATGATAAACAAAAAAGAGTTGCTGAATATGTGATGAATCAGGTTAGTCAAAATCCTAATTTTAACTACTTAGAAAATCTATTAATAAACGAAAGAGAATGTGAATATGCTCTTATGATAGGAGGATATTCTAATGAAGAAGTAGAAGATTTAAGACAACCATGTAAATCAATGTTAAAAAAGATAGTAAACAAACATCAAGAAGACAAAAGAGAAGAAACTCTATTACAATTATTAATTGAAAATTATAATGAAATATATAAATCAGATATAAAGACTGAAGCAGACTTTATTAGTGATTTAATATACAATGGTGGTAGATACTATAGTATTCAATATGAATTAAAAATTAAAGAAGAGTATCAAAATATTATAGAAGACGTTGTAAAAAGATATAATACAAATAGTGACTCTAATGTAAATATTTATAAAAAAATTATAGAGTATTTCAGAAATAAATACAAAGATATGAAACTTTATATAATTAATAGTTCAGGGGATAGAAAAGAAGTAAATGATAAATTGATGTCTTCATTACATGGGGAAAATGATGTTAATTCAATAGAAATTGAAATTGAAAGAACAGAATATCATGGTAGATACATATTTGAAGTGCAACTAGATAAAATAAGAGCTGAAGAAAGTATTAAGTCAAGGATAATAAGAATTGCTAGTAAGTATAGAATAGAAAAAAATGATACAGAAAGTCAAAAAGAAAGAACATATTTAAGTATGATAAACGATTTACAAAGAGAAGATAATATGACTGTATATATCGTTTTTAATGAGAATGGGAGAGAGAGAAGAGAAAACGTTAAAGATATAGATCTTTCAAGGCTAGATGTTAATAATATAAAAAGATTTGAAATAGAAGTCGACCAAGATGTAGATAACAAATATGATGAAGATGGAAATCGACTTGAAATGGGAAAAGATGATAACAATAAATATAAGTTTAAACTAGAGTTGAAAGAAAAAGAATTTGTAGTATCTAAAATATTAGATGATAAATATAAAACAGATTTAATATATAATAGATATGTTCAGAATATTTTATACCCAAAAACGCAAGACCCAGAACGTCTTATTAATAAAATATTTGAAACTTATAGTGAAAGAAAAGTAAAACCATCTGAATTGAAATATTACCTTCAATTATTGAAAGGTGAGCCTTCACTAAGAATAGAAAATGAGCAAAAGTGGATAGATATGTCAGGTTATGTATGGGAAGACAACGAAAGAAATAAAAATGGAACAACATCAGCATCTGACGGAAAATATGATAGTGCTAGTGAAAACAAAGTAGCAAATATTTTAGTTTCTTTGAAAGATAGTAATGGAGCAATTGTATTAGATAAATATGGAAATCCTTGTAGTAAAGTTACAGATTCAAGAGGTAACTATAAATTTGAAAATATACCATTAGTAAGAAATGAAAAAGGACAAATAACTAATTTAGCATCATATCATATGGAATTCCAATATGATGGATTTACATATACATCTGTAATATTAGCAGATTTATATGGAAGCAATACATCAAAAGCGGCAGAAGTACCAGAGAATAGAACTAGTTTAAATAATAGATTTGCACAGGTAACACAAGGCGAAGCTATAGGTGTGGATGGAAATAGATTAGTATTAAATTATGATAAATCTGAAAGTAAATATGCAAATTATATAAATGAAGCATGGAAATATGATGATGATGGAAGCCTTGTAATAACTGCACATAAACAAAATGGACATAATGAATATGATATGTTAGCAACAACTACTAATGCAGGATATGTAATACAACAGGGACAAGGTGATAGACAATATGAAATTACAGATATCAATTTAGGTATAAAAGCTAGAGAAATGCCAAATGCATTAATCTATAATCATGATGTTGATAATGTTAAAGTTACAATTAATGGGCATACAAATGTATATAAATATGATCAAAATATGGTACCTGCAAATCTTTCAAACTTAGATTATGGACAATTAGTAGCTAATGTTTCATCATATAAGAGATGGATAGCACCATCATATATTAAATCAATACAAGACTTAAGTAGTACAAGCGATAATGAATTAAAAATATATGTAACATATAAAATTACATTAAAAAATGCATCAAATACATTAAAAATGAATATAAACGGTTTAATAGATTACTATGATTCTAAGTATAAAGATGATATTTCAGTTGGAACTGCTATTCAAACAGATCAAAATCAAGATAATTACTATGGAATAATTAATAATAGAAGACAAGAAGCGGGGAAAATTGTAAATCAATTAACTGCTACTTCAAGTGAAGGAGAAGCTTATGGATATAAAGCAGCAAATATACAAGGAGTTGGTGGACCTGTAGCAGAATTAGATGCAGGACAAGAAGCAAACATATATGTTCAATATGAAGTTAAGAGAGGGGCAATAGAAAGTGTATTAGATGATGATACAACAATGAATAGTGTTGCAGAAATATACTCATTTACAACATATTATGGACAAAGTACAGAAGTAGATACAGCATCTGGAAGACAAGGACAAGTTTATGCGGCAGTTGATGCGGATTCAGCACCATGGAATGCTCAGATAGGAAGTAATTTAGAAGAATTAAAAGAACAATATGAAAATGATACAGATATTTCGCCAGGAATTACACTTACAGTGGGAAATGAAAGAGCTATAGAAGGAAATGTTTTTGAGGATTTACCTAAAGCTGACAATGGATTTGATAAAGATCAAGTTAACACAGATAAAGAAAGAATTGGTGATGGTATATTTGTACCTGAAGAAAAGAGTATTAAAGAAATTTTGGTAGAACTAATACCAATTAATACTAATGGAGAGAACACACCTAATAAAGAAGGTATTGCATATATTTATCCAAAAATAGATGAAGGAAATACAATAGACAAATATAATAACAAATATGTCAGTGATAACAGTGATGAAACTGATGGTAAGAAGGCCAAATATATAGCTAGTACTGTAACAGATAAAGATGGTAAATATGAGTTTATAGGAATTGTACCTGGACATTATCAAGTAAAATTTAGTTATGGTGAAAATGTAGAATATAAGGAAGCAACAATAGGAGGACAAATTGTTGATAAGGAAAATCCAAACAATAATCAAAAGATAACTGTAGAGAAGTACAAATCAACAATAAGAACAGCTAAGGAAGAAGATATAAATTATGATAATGAATATTGGTATGCATATGATAATGAGGGAGACCCAAATGTACCAAGATATTCAGATGCATTAGATGATTACTCAAAAAGAAATTTGATAAATAAAACCCTAGAAACAATAGATTATGGCAAAAAGACAGCATATGAAAAAGGTAAAATAGGAAGTACAATGGATTCTAATACAAATACAATGGATGTTGCTATTCAAAATAGAGAAAAAGCTGTAATTGCATATATAACTGAAGAAGAAGGAGAACCAACGGGAACAATTAAAAATATAGACTTTGGAATAATAGAAAGACCAAGACAAGAATTAAAAGTTGAAAAGATAATAAAAAATCTTAAAATAACATTAGCAAATGGGCAAGTCTTATTCGATGGAAATCCAAAAGAAACAACAAGTCAATATGTAACATATCCAAAAGATTCTGAATTAGTAAAAATTGAAATTGATAATGAAATTCTTCAAGGTTCAACTTTAGAAGTAAAATATGGAATAAGAGTTACAAATTTAGCTGAAAGAGACTATTCTGGAGAAGAGTACTATCATTATGGAAGACCAAGTGACCCATTATTAGTAAAACAGACAATTTCTAAGCTATTAGATTATATGGATGATAAGCTATCTACAACATATGATAAATATGATTCAGAGGCTGAAGGAGAAAAAATACAAAAATTATCTAAGGAAGATATAGGAACATTTTATAAAGGAGATACAGATAATAAAATATATGAAGGGCAAAATCAAAAAATAGATTACAAAACATATGATAGTATAAAGAATAATAGCAATATAATAATAATAGAAAATGATAATAGATTAAAGGATTTAGCCCCAAATAGTAGTACAGAAATAGAAGTTACAGCAACTAAGATTTTATCAACATCTAATGATAATTTATTTATAAATAATACAGAAATTATTGAAGAAAAAAATAGTGTAGGTAGATTTACATACTCTTCAACTCCTGGAAATTACTTTAGTGCAAATACAGAACCAGACGGAGAAAGAGAAGATGTGACTGTAATACCTCCTACTGGAGAGAAAAACATTACACAATATATTGTTATAGGAACTATTTGCTTACTAGTATTAACAGGTGGAATAATTCTTATTAAGAAAAAGGTCTTAGATAGTTAATAAAAAAAATTAAGCTTTTCTAAACATTAAGTTTAGAGAGGCTTATTTTATATTATAGAGAAGTTCTCCGAACTTCTTATAATATAGATACTTTGCACACAAATTTGTCAGAGCAAATTTGGCGCACGAACAAAGACGCAGACTTTAAAATGTTTAGAACAGAAACAATGTTATTAATGTCCGCTTTTGTTCTTGTAGGAATTAAAAAAAGAACAGTAATATAAATGTAATAGAAAATTAATATACAAGTAATATTTTTTGTAAGCTCAGGAAATGTGCTTCCGTAAGGGGAAAAACAGCCAAAATTTTAATGGGAAAACATTGAAAATATTAGCATTGACATGGATTTTAAATGTAGTAAAATGAAAGTAATAATAAATATATAGGAAGGAATTTTAGCAATGAATCAAAAAAGAATAATATATATTTTAATATCAATAATTATAGGAATAATTTTGATAACTAGTGTTTTTGTAGAAAGTACAAATAGTATTAGTATAAAAAAACCAATAAAGATGTATTCGGATGAAGAAAGTCTTTATATTAGAAGAACTGCTAAGAGTCAAGATAAAACTGGTTATGGTATAAATAATCCTCAAAATGGTACTAGTGGTAGTGCACAAACAATATGGAATTTAACAACTATGAAGGAAAATAGTGGAGAGGAATACTTTTTAAAGACAGAAAATGGTTATAGAACTTTATATTGTTTAGATATTACTAAATGGATGGGAAATATAGGTGCTAATGAGGCAAATTCTAATACAGTAACATATAATAGAAAATACAATATGGACTTAGAAAGTGCTGATATTAAAGAAATTTATCCTATATTGGGAGAATCTTTAGATGGTATTAACAATTATTCAGCTCTTTTATGGTTAATGGATAATATATATATTCCAAATGATTCGTATTATAAAACAAATGAAACTGAAAAGAAAAAAGATAAAATGGCTTTATTAGCTGCCGCTGGAATAAGATATGATTCTGAAATAGAGGGATATACATATTTTAATAAAGACGGAAGCTATAGGGAAATATATGATGAAGCAAGTCTTTTAACAGATGATGATATAGAAGCTATTCAACAAGCTGTAATATGGAGATATACATTAAATAGTGAAAGTAATGAACAAACAAAAAATACGTTAAGACATAATATAGATAACAAAAATTTGACTTTATATTATACACAAGATGGAACAAATTATAATGTATTAAGTGATATTGAATATAGCTTTGATGGAGTATCAGGAGTTCCTGCAAGAGATGAACAAGCTGTAATTTTATACAATTATTTAACTAAAAAAGCTGATGAGATTGGTAAAACAAACTATGTAAGCAAGATAAGTGCACCAGTAACTATTAGTAAAGAAGGCCTAGAATTAATATCAGATAATAAATATAAAGTTGGAAATAAAAAAGTGGAAGCTGGATATGTAATAGGTCCAATAAATATATCTAAAGATGGTGAAAGTTTACCTGAATTAAAATTAGAAGTAAAAGATAAAAACCAACAACCAATAACTAATTACTATTTTTCAAATAGTGAAGGTATATCTTTAGGAAATGATAAAAAAATAAAAGATATGGTAGGACAAGGTGATTTTTATATAACTGTTCCTGATAATACATTAGAAATAGTTAATGTAGGCATAAGTTTTGATTATAGAATAACAACTAAAAACTTCTGGAGCAATAAAGATAATAATACATATCAACCAATAGCAGAGCCTACTATTGATAAAAAAACTGAAAGTATTTTGTTAGTAGCGGAGCCTGAAAAAATACCAGAGAAAAAACAAGGAAAATACAGTATAGTACTAGTAAAAGAAGACAAAAAT
>CAQUBD010000013.1 GCA_948891265.1 uncultured Clostridia bacterium
TTATTGCCTGTTCTATTGTTCCTTGAATATTTAATTTCGTTGGTTGCTTTTGCCATCCATTATATTCTTTTCCATCATATTCTATTGTTAGTTTTATATTTCTCAATTCTTACTCTCCATTCACTTTTATAGATTTATATTTTAAAATTCACTTTTGTGATTTAAATGACTGTACAGCCGTAGTACAGCCACGCGAATTATTTTTTTCATATTTTTGATTTTCCCAATTGAAAGCATCATTTAAACCTATTCTATATATTTTTATAGTATAGTTGTTTAATACCTTCATTATTATTTTATCACAAAAATTAAGATTCTTTCCTATTTTATTTAAAATTCTTTGTTTTTTATTATTTTTTCTCATAAATATCCCTCCTATATTTGAATGATATTTAGAGATATCTCTTATTCTATTTTACCATATTATGTAATATAAAATAACTATTCTAGGTGTTAGGTATTATCTTCTACTTCCATTGGTATTACTTAATTACAAAATTCGACAAAGTTCGACTTTTATTTTAAATCTTTTATTAATTCATCGATATACTCGGATTCTTCGTTTTTTATTGCAATACTGCAATTATCAATATATTTTTCTTTTTCTTCTAGATATAATCTTAATCCATCATAATCTTTTCTTTCCATATACCATTTAACTTTTTTTATAATTTCTGTACATAATTTTAACTCTTCCATATACATCACCAATAGAATTATAGCAAAAATAACTTATCCCTGCAATAGTTATAACAAATGTACCTTAAAGTGAAAAGAGTTAAAATATAGATGCGTTCATTATAAAATAGATGTCAGAAAGGATGGTGAGAAACTTGATATATGTAAGAATAAAAGAAATACTAAAAGAAGAAAAGAAAAGTAAATATTGGTTTGTAAAACAAATGGAAGGAGGTTATCAAGCGATCAGTCACTTAATGGATAACGAGACATCTGGTATTCATTTTGAAACATTAGAAAAAGCCTGTAATGTTTTAAATCGTGAACCTGGAGAAATTTTAGTTTATAGAAGAAAGAAGGAAAAGTCTAGAAAATGAGTAAATTAATGAAACAATATAATGAACTAAAAAAAGAAGATGCATCTTCCATTTATTTGTTTAGAGTAGGTATTTTCTATAACATTTTAAATGAAGATGCAAAGTTAATCAATGAGAAATTAGGGCTTAAAATAACCGACTTGGGACCTTCAATTTTCAAGTGTGGTTTTCCTGTTTCTCAATTAGATAAATATATCATACTACTAAAAAATTTAAAAATAAAGTATAAAGTAATAGATAATTTACCTAATTCAAATGTAAATGATTATATGAAAAATATCGAGATAAAAAAGATATTAAATAAAATTGCTGACTTAGATATGAACAATACTACATTTCAGCAATCATTTAATATATTATTAGATATAAAAAACAAATTAGAAAAATTACAATAAGAGGAGAATTAATCTCCTCTATATTATTTTGATTTTTGATTAATTATTTTTTGAATTGCAGTTGGATCATAACCTGCTGCTTTTAATTTTTGCTTTCTAGTTTCTCCTGTTCCCCAGCCATCATAATTTGGTTTATACATTATATCATCTGCAATCTCCTCATTTGTTTTTCTATTTGAAGTATTTGTGTTATTAGTAGTATTAGAATTAGATCCATACCCTACTAAATCTTTGGTATATATCCATGAATATAATTCTTTTAATAATACTTTGCCATTTCCAACTTGCATAATTGTATAATTTCTATTTTTATAGCAATTAGGAATTTTTTGACCAGTAGCATAATTAGTAGCATTTGCTGATAAGGTCACTTTACTTCCAACTGTGATTGAAAGTGCTACATTTGTATTATTATTTTGTGCTTGTGAACTTGCTGAAGAAACAATGCAAGAATCATTTACCCATCCTATATTACCATTATTAAGTAAATATGGGTTTCTTGCTCCTGGTATAATTCTTGTAATCATTCCACTTTTAACTGCTGGATTTAATTTTTTAGTAGATGATGAAGAAGTATAAACACCATTTATTGTAACTATATCTCCTACATTTCTTCCAGTATTATTATTAGATTCATTTACTACAATATTAGGTGTACCTGTTGCTTGTTCTCCTGTTAATTCTCTATATTCTTCTCTAATCATATTGTAAAATCTTTCTAATCCCATATCTAGAGTTCTATGAGGACAATATTTACCACTTCTATTCTGATGTGTTCCTATTGTATGTCTTGCATCTGTTATATTATCTAAATTCCATCCATATTGTTTCATTAAATAAGCTATTCTTTCTGCAGCATTTCTTTCTGCTTTTTCAAATCTCTCTCCACCAGATTTTGAATAACATATTTCAATTCCTATTGTTTTCATGTTACCAAACCCATGTCCATCTCCGGAGTGCCAAGCATTTCTATTATGTTCAATTCCTTGTACTGTTCTATAATCGTCTATTGCTTCGTGAAAAGAAACTTGGTTATTATTATTTATCATATATGATATTTCACTCATTGCTGAAGCATCATTTGCTGTATTATGAATTGATATTCCTTCTGGTTTCATAGAATATGGACATTTTCTGCCATATTTACTTTCTGGCATTACTACTTTTGTTACTAACATTATTCTACACCTCCCTGATAAAATTCATCAGTTTCTTTTACTTCTCCAATTCCTTCTTCTTTTTCATCAACTTCTGGAAAAGTATTCTCTTGCATATTTAAATTTGCAAGTTCTTGATTGTAATTTACAACTTCTTCTTCCATTTTGAAGACCTCCTTATAAAAAAATTAATACTGGAAGATTTTTAATTTTTCTTCCAGTATCTTTAAATTACAAGAAATAAATTCTTGTATTATTCTGTTATGTCATTTTTAGTTTTTTCATATTGTGTTCCAAAATAAAATCCTACTATTATTGAATAAACAGAAATAAACACTTCTGCAGATAAGTATTTACTTAATGCTAAATAGCAAAATACAAATGTTGTTGCTATTGATATTATTGATTTTACATCAATTAATTTCGCAATTTTTTCTAAAAACTTTTTCATATAGAACCTCCTATTTTATTACTAATCCTATAATTGCTCCTACAACAGCACCTACTGCAGTTCCAATTATAGTAGTAATGATTTTATCCCAGTTTTTTGCTGGTTTTTCTTCTACTGCTTTTAATCTACTGTTCATATCATTTACATCTTCCCTAGTTGCTTTTGTTTCCATTGCTATTTCTTTTACCGCAATTGTTAATTCTTTAATTTCTCCTATTTCACTTTCTAAACTGTCTATTCTATGATGAGCCGATTTTGCACTTTGATTTGCTTCAATTATCATTTGCATATATTTTTCATCCATAGATTACTCCTCCTTATCTTTTGTTGGCCATAAAATGTTATATGGAAATCCCTCTTGTTTTGTAATATCTCTCAATTCTTGTCTATATTTTGCAATTTTCCCATTACATATATCAGAAAACCCTTCAAAGAATTGTTTTAAACTAGATATTATATTAGTCATAGATAAGTCAGATGGTAGTTTTAGACCTAATCTATCAATGCACATTTCTTTATCTGTTTCAGCAAGTAATTCATTTCGTTTTGCTCTTACTTCTGCTGCTAACTGGTTATATTCCTCTTTTTTTGCAGTTTCTAACCATTTATCATAGTTATTTTCAATTTGTTCTGATAGATTTTCTCTAAAATTTACATTCATTTTATACATATCATATGTATATTTTATTGATTTTTCTTCACTATCTAGTTGTGAGGCTTCTACTTCTTGAACATTATCAAAAAAAAGAACGGTACATTTTCCGTTCTCAATCTCGTTTATTTCAAATTTATTTGGCCTTTTTGAACTTTCTATTTGCATAACTAACCACTCCTTTTAATTCATTTATATTTATATATGGTTTTATATATCTTTGTGTAAAATTATAACTATTGCAATGTTTAAGCCAACCATAATAGCTTATCATTGCCGATGCATCTGTTAGTGTCGCTTTCTTTTTTTTATAAATTCTTTTTGCTCTTCTTTTTATTCTTAAAAAATTTCCTCTTCTTAATGTTGTATAACCCCTATAAAATCGATATCCTATAAAGTCCACTGGCCTACTGTCTACTTTAAACAATTGCCAGTTTTCCTTTAACTTAAGTTTTTCTTTTTTTAAATATTCTTCTACCTTTTCTTTTATTTTTCTAAGTTCTTTTTTATTTCTATAAAAAAGAATCATGTCATCCATGTATCTTAGATAATAAGGAACTTTTAATTCTTCTTTTATATAATGGTCTAAATTTTGTAGATAAAAATTAGCAAACCATTGACTTGTATAATTTCCAATTGGAAGTCCATTTTCGCTACTATCTATAATTTTATCTATTAAATCTAATGTATCTCTGTCTTTAATAGTTCTTAGGAATTTTCTTTTCATAATATCTTTGTCTATTGAAGGATAAAATTTTTTTACATCTAGTTTAAGAGCATATTTAGTATTCTTTCTATCTTTAACTAATATCTTTTTTATATATTTTGCTCCATAATGAATTCCTCGTTCTGGTATAGATGCACATGTATAATCATACAACCCTCTTTCTATTATTGGTTGTATTTGTTGCATTAATGCCCAATGAATAATTTGGTCTGGATAAAATTGTGGTTTGTAAATTATTCTTTCTTTTTTTCTTACCCCATCATGTATTAACATTTTTATATATGGACTTGGTTTATAGTTTTTGTTTATGAGCATATCATATATTTCATTAACATAGAAATTCATATCATCTAATATTTTTATAACACTTTTTCTGTTCTTTTTCCCTTTTGAAGCATTTAGAATAGCTTGTCTTATATTTTCTTTCTTAGTTATTTTTTCGTATATATTTCCTACTCTTTTCATGTTTTTCTCCTGGTATTCTTATTTTTGTCTATCGGCTTTTCACTTAAAGGAAGCTACTAGGTCAATCCAGTTTCGACATTATTTTTAGCAAGCGCTATGGAAAATGATGTGTAATGTAATTCTAAAATAAGTAGGCGAGCCCCGTAATTCCAATTCGAATTGCTAGAAGCATTGTTCAAATTCCAAGCAAAAAAGCCATCATTCGCACCATTGTTGAAATTACCACCAACGAACGCGAAAAATCAAAAAGCAATTACAGGATCGCACACATCAAATCCCCTATAGATATTATATATACAATTTTTAGATAATTTAACTATTCTAGATTTCAGTTATTTATGGGAGGCTGGCCGCCCCCATACCCCTGCTTATTACTGGTATTTAAGAAGGCGAGCCCCGATGTTCCAAGACGAATCGCTAGAAGCAAAGTTCAAATACCAAGCAAAAAAGCCAGCAGCCGCACCATGGTGGAAATAACCACCAACGAACGCGATTCTGTTTCCACTATTACACCAATATTTATCACACACTCCAGTTCCTGTGCTTCCATTATCTTCAACTGGTAATGCAATTTCTGGATGTTCTTCATCATATCCTAACTTACTTGGATAAGTTTCTGTTGTTTCTAAATTTGTATATCCTAATGCTTTATATGGAGCAGTAAATTTATCAGATACATATTGAGTTGGATCATCACATATATATGCAACATAATCTTTTATATTAAGTCCATCAATAGCAGTCCACATGTTAGCAAATACATTTTCTATACCTCTATAAATCATAGAATGACATCCATCATTATTTAATGTTCCAGATTTCATTCCTAATTCATCACATTGTCCTGATTTTTGACCTATTCCCCATATATGATTAGTAATTGCAATATTAACTGCTGCACCATCAAAATATACTGCTTTTCCTGTAATACTTCCATTAGAATAATCTTCAATATTGGTAATTGTTCTCTCAGAAGCTACTGCATTATTCCAAGCATCACTAGTTCCTATTGATACATTTCTTCCAACATACATATTATTTGAATTTGCAACAATAATTCTGTTAACATTATTTTCAGCAATTAATGCTTGTTGATTAAACCATTCGGATACACCTCTACCTAGTTTACTTTGAGAATGATAATCAGCATATTCTACTAAATATAATAATTGTAATATAAAATATCTAGTATCCATTTGACAAAATCCATCTCCAACACCTGTTGCTAATGTTCTAAATGCTGCAATTGTTTTATTGTATGTTGGTATTGTTCCACTATAACTATGTGCTTTTCCATCTACATCTACACTTATACCATATCTACCTACTGAGAATTCTCTACTATGTTTATATCCTGCTCTATTATAATCAGATATATAAATATATTCGTAGTCTCCTTTGACTTCTCTTTTATACCAAAATTCTGGTATTCTTGTAAGAACTTCTCCATTAGAACCATCAAATGCAAAACCTGGTTCTCCATAATATGCTGTTATTTTTTTATTTGTAGTATCATAATTATATGTAATAATATCTGACCATGGATATATATTGTCAAAATCATTTTGAACTTCATCACCATTTTTTGTAGCATTTGCTACAAGTCCTATATTATCGCATATTCTTTCCCATTTAGATAACACATTATCTACTATTTTCCTTCTAACACCATAATTTTTACCTACAAATTCTCTTGCTTCACTTATAGCATCGTTTAATTCTTTTTCAGTTACATATATTTGCGTATCATCTAATGTTATTGTAACATTACTAGCATTATCAACTACAACATTTATTTGTATATGTTTTTCTATTTTTTCTGCAATAGAATTATTTATATATTCTGCTGTGTTGCCAGCATTTGTATATGCATACAATATTTTATTTTTTGTATCTGGATCTATTGCAAATAGTCCGATTTCTCTAAAATTAAAAGCATTTGGTGCATCTGTATTCTTAAACATAAAAGATACACTTGCCTGTGTATCTTGTGTTATTTCTACTTTTGAAATTTCGCATTCTAGCACTTTTGTTGTTAATGCCGTTTTATCTGCAGCATTTCCAGTTAATGCTCCACTACCTATTTCAGCATGGTCAAATTTAATTTTTTTACCTTGTAGTGTTTTAGCAGCTAATAAGGCACCTTGTTTTGTTATATAAACTTTTTCAAAGCCCATATTTTTATCCCTCCTAAATTATTATATAATCTTGTCTTGAAACTTTTAATCCAGTTTCAGTATTTAAATTTATATTGCTATTTTCTATTATTGCATCATTATTTGGTTGTAAATTCACATACTCTTTATTAATAACATTAATACCTATATTATTGTTTTCATTTATTTCTAGATTTTCTATTCTTTCAAATGCTATAGCATTTAAATTTATATAGTCTTGTCTTGATATTGCTGCACCTATAAATTCATTTATTTTAGTCTCTAGTTGATAATCTAGTTGCATATTTGCTGGAATTTGTTTTACTAAATTTGACTTTAACATCTCTGCTGCTTCTGTATATTCTAGGTTAATTGTTATATGTAATTCATATCCGTTTGTTACTAATTTATAATTATCTTCTCCTATTGATTCATTTAATGTATTTATTAACCATCTTAATGTATATGGTACTCTGTTATTTATTTTAAACAGTATATTCATTCTTCTTGCTTCTATTGTCTCCGCTTTGTTGGTTATATTATATATTTTTTCATATCTTTTTAATCCATATGATCTTGCTGTTTTTACTATTACTTCTCTTAGCATTGTATTTATTGAATATCTCATATTTTCTACTTCTATATCTTCAGCATCAAATATTTTGTTAAATTCTAATACATTTTTTAAATATGGTGGCATATATTCAACTAATTTCATATAAATGTCACCTCTTTCAATGTAGGTATTTCAAATTTCTGTAATTCTACATTAGATGTTTTATTATTTATAGTAGTATTAGAAACATCAATTACACCATCTGCATTTAATATTATTGTATCAATTTGAGATTTTCTTATTATTATAGTATCTGAATCTTCCCAACCTTTTTTTAATTGCAAGAAATAATCATTAATTAGTTCTATTATTTGTTCTTTTACATTAGGCATAGATGCAGTTTCTGATATTGTAACATGAGTAATTATAGAAATATCAACTTCAGTTACTGTATCTGTAGTAACAACATGTCCAATAGGTGCAATTCCTAATCCCTCATCAGATAAATCTGGACATATTTCATTTTGTACCTTTTCAATTAGTACATTAGATGCTTTATTATAATTACTATCTAGAATCGTCAATTTTACTGTTCCTGGTCCATTCCATATTGGAGTTACTTTAACTGCTCCGACCCCTGCAATTTCTTTAGTTTTATTTTGATAATCTACAACATTGCCACCAAAGCCTTGTTCACTGGTAGTTTCATAATATCTATTTCTTAATGCTTCATCACTTTCTTCATCTTCTCCAGGAATTAAAATATCTGTCAATTCTGCTTTTGCCAACCCATCAATATAATTAACTGGCATCATTGTACCTATATAATTATTTCCTATTGTACCTGCAGTTTCACATTCCATTTTATAAACACCATCTTCTATCTTTTCTATTGCTTTATATATTACATCTTCTATTGTAAATCTTTCTCCAATATTTATATTAAACAAGCTATTATTTTCATCATAGAAAGTTCCCTTCTTTATTGCATATGTTGCTTCATTTCTTGTAAGTCCAACTTGATTTGCTAATTTATCTAAATATTCATCTACTGCAGTATCTACAAAGACAAGATCAATATTATTTTTCAATAAAATATACATCTGTGCTAATTCAGCGGCTGCTGGTGCTATTGCATTATAAATAATGCTTCCCTCTCTTTTATCTATTTGAATTGGTACACGATCTAACATTCTTTGTAAAATAGTTTCATAATCAAAATATTCATCTAAATCTTCAACTTCATTTATATTATCTATTTCCATCTTAAATACTCACCACCTTCTCAGATTCAATTTCTCCAACAGTTGTTATTACTTTAAACTTTGCAGTTATTGAATTTTTATTAATTTCAAATTCAAAATTATTTACTTCTGTTATTCTAGTATCTTGTAGTAATGCCTCTGTAATTACTCTCTCAAGTTCAGGAATAACAAATGTTGTATTTTCTCCAATTAAATGCTTTAGTTCAATTCCGTAATTCCAACTATAAATAAGGTGTTCGAATCTCTCCGTATTCAAGATGCAATATATTGCTTGTTTCATAGCTTCGATTCCATCACAAAAGTTTGAGATAGTGTTTTTTTCTATATTTAAATAGAATGTTTTACTTGTTTGTTCTGTTACTTCTTCTATATTGTTTAACAATATATCATCTGTATTAGGTGTCATCTTTTTACCACCTTTCTTTTAAAATTTATCTATAACAATAAAGTTATTTCCACCCTGTTGTTGTAATAGAATAACATTGTCATTTAATTTTAATCCATTATGAATAGTGATTTGTTTTCTACCACTTATTGAATGTTCATGTGTTAAATTTATATTTTTTTGTTCAACACTCATGCTATTACTAACTTCATTATTTATAGAAACTGAGATATTATCTGGATTTGGATTTACTATTGCTGTTGATGTTACAGAAAGATCTCCACTCAATGTATGACTATGATTGGCATTCAAAGATTCGCTTTCTGTATTCCATTCCACACTAACATCTACAGTATAATCTTTTACATTTTTAGTAAGAACTAAAAATTCTTTTGTTAATTTTAATTTTTGTTCCACTGTTATTTCAAGTGGATTTATATTTGTTACTATTCCAAATAAAACAGAAGTAGGGGCACTTGCATCATTTGCCCCTACTGCCATTCTTTTTATTATTTCACTTAATGAGCTTCCCATTAACTTTACCTCCTTATTGAGATATAAAGTTTTGTCCTCTTAATGTTAAATCCATAAAATGTTCTCCATTTTTAAATTTATGTTTTGCTTTTTCTACTAACATAAAAGTTTTTATCTTAACATCACCTAAATCTAAATTAACTATAATGAGAGAGCCTCCTCTAACTCTTATATCTCCAAGTGCATTTTTTATTTCCAAACTTCTAGTCTTTTGATTATACAAATCTAGTAATGCTCTTGCCTTTACTGCTCCATTTGTTTTTTCATCAATTGTATCAAAATATTGCAATACTCCCCATTTTTCAATATTGCTTGAGTCTTTTGCAATGTATATTTCTCTTTTACCTGTCTCAGAATTATCATATGTTAACTTAATTTGGTTATATGTATCAGAATCAATTGAACTTTCATAATCATAGTTTTCTCCGGTTTCTTCATCTATTACTAATCCTACTTTCATTCTTTCTAGATTCTTTAAACATAACTTTCCAAAATCATCATATAACACATACATTTCTTTTCTATTTCTAATTGTTTCATCTAACGCATTCAATATCATATCAAATAATTCTTGATTACTTTCAGCTTTTTTCGCTATAACATAACCTGTATTTTCCAATATTCCTACATTTAATTGATATTCATTTGCAATCATTTTAACAAGTTCATCAGCCCTTTTGTTTGTGTATGTTTTAGTATCTTTATTTTTTAAATATCTTAATTGGTCATATGCAGTTGTTGTTATTACTTTCTCTTTATCTCTTTTCTTTTTAAAAACAAAACCATAAAACAAATTTGTATTATCAACTTTAAATGCTACTGGATTACCTTCCTCAAAATTTATAATATTATCCTTTATAATTTTAAATTCTAGTTTTCCTGCTGCACCTTTTCTTTCTGTGGTCCATGTAATTTCATCTTTTACCACAGGCTCATATACTGTATTTCCATTTTGAATTAATAATTGTTGACTCATCTCATCCTCCTATGCTGGAATCCATAAAACTTGATTTGGATATATTAAATTAGGGTTTTTTATTTTATCACGATTAGCATTAAATATTGTTGTATATTTACTTCCACTTCCATAAAATCTTTTTGCTATATTCCATAAGCAATCTCCTCGTTTTACAGTATAATTTTGTCCACTTGGCTTTGCTGGTGCAGTTGCTGTATTATTTGTAGTAACTGTTCTTGTCACTACTGGTGGCTTGTATTGTTTGATGGTAACTTTTACTGTTTTTGTTGAATATTCTCTATATTGTTTTAATTTTATCTTTACCTTAATATCAAAACCTTCTTCGGTAGTATCTGTTATAGTATAATCTTCTAATGCTACTTTCATATTTGTATCAAATATGTTTTTGCCATTTGGAAATTTTCTTACAACTATAAATTGAAAAGCAGATTTATTTACTTTCAACTTTTCTAAAATTCCCAAATAATACTTAGCATTTTGAAAATTATTATTATACATAGCAAATGGATATTTTGTATTTGGAAGTATTACTTCAAATTCAATGCTTGTTAAACCTGGATTTTTTAAAACATTAATCTCTGTATTATTTATCAAATCATATGTTTTATTTTTATTACTAATTTTTAGTTCAAGTTTTTTAGGAGGAATAGGAAGAAGCACATTTCCTAAATAAAAATAATATGCCATAATCTCCTCCTTCTATTCATGTATTCCATCAGATACATATTCTAATTCTTCTTCTAATCTAGAAGTTAATTTATTTGTTACTTGATCTACAATTCCATCTATATCTTGTTCTCCATTTATATTGTTATTGTTTGTCAAGTTTATTGTTAGTGGTACTGTTGTAAATCTATTAATAGTATCCCTTTCAGCTAGATCAATCAAATATTTCAAATCTTCTTCTGATATATCTTTTGTATTATCAGCAATGTCCTTTGTATTGCCTGCAATATCTCCAAGTGTACCATTACCAAATTTTGATGGATCCAAAGAAAAATTATTTAAAGCACTATCAATAGCATCTCCTGCACCTTTAATCCAATCGTTTCTATGGTCAACCCTATCTTGTCTTGTATTGTTCATCTCAATTGCTGTATTTTGAATATTGGTAGCAGATGCGTTAAGTTTTTCACTAAATTGACCTTTTAATTCGTTGATTTTTTCCATTGTTCCATCCATCTGGCTTGCCATATCTTTTAATTTTTGATTTCTATTTACAACCTTTTCTTCCATACCTTTTGCAAAGTCATCTGCAAAATGTGCTGCTTGCACTGTGTCTATAGACACACCTGGTATCTTGTTTAGAACATTAATAATTCCATTTACAATTGAAACAACTCCGATTATATAATCCTTGGAATATTGATAGTATTCCAAGACAAACTGCATCAATTCCAGTTTGGAAAGCATACCAAGCACCCATCATTCCTAAAATACAAGTTTGTACTCCTAACCATAAATACATAACTGCTAAAACTAATCCATACCAAATACCTTGTATTCCAAGTCCTGCAACCATAATTCCTAATTTTAAAGCATCCCAAACATATAAAATTGCATATGCAACCTTATCATTTGTGAACCAGAAATATACTAATACAGCTATTAAAGCTATTATTAGAATTACAATCCAAGTTATTGGACAAGCTAATAATGCAGAATTTAACCCCCATTGTGCTGCAGTTGCTGCCATAGTTTCTCCAGCATGAAGCATCTCTGCTGCTCCTGCGATTCCATGTGCTATTGCTAAAATACCTAAAATTCCACTTGTTATTCCAGAAATTATATTAAATGCAACATATGCTGCAACTATTCCTAAAATAATTGGTGCTACTGGCTCTAATATACTTATAAACCAAGAAATACCTTCAATTAATCCTAATATTGCTTGTGCTGCTAAACTTGCACCATCAATAAACATACTAAACATTTCTTGGACCTGTTGATTATTTGCTAATTGATTTATTTTATTTAATACTGGCTGTAATGCTTTAATTGCAATATTTTTCATTCTAGTCCATACTTGATTCCATGTCATTGGCATTTTATTGAACTTCGCATTTGTTTCATCTGCAGCTTTTAACATTGCATTTTTTACTATTTGAGCACTAATTTTTCCATCTGCTGCCATATCACGAATTTTACCAATAGGAACTTTCAAATAGTCAGCAATATTTTGAACTATTTGAGGTGCATTTGAAAATACTGCATTTAAATCTTGTCCTCTAAGAACACACGTAGATAATGCTTGTGTTAAATTATACATAGTAGATTCAATTCCTGTTGCATTTGTTCCAGAAATTACAAATGTTTTATTCAATTGTTCTGCGAAAGCGATTAATTCATCATTTCCTTTAAATGCTTTTCCTGCTTGTAATCCTAGTTTTGTAACAATATCTGTAGTTGTTTGATAAGATGCTCTTGCATTCATTGATGATGCAAAAATCTTATTTTGCAATTCTTCTACACTACCTTTATCATCAACAATTAAACTTAATCTAGCTTTATTATTTGTCATTTCATCTGATAAATTAAATAGTCCTTTTACTGCAGTTATTCCTCCAAGAGCAATAGCAATATTTCTTACTGTACTTAATAAACTATTTCCATTCATATTTCCAGTATTTATACTATTATTAAATTCTTCTTGATTATTATGAGCATTCTTTATACTACTTGAAACATTATCATAATTATTTTTTAAACTTTCTACTAATGCTCTTTGTTCTCTTACACTTGCTATAATGTCTTGTGCCTTTGCTGTTTGTGTTCCTTCTGCAGCTATTATTTTTCTTGCTTCTGATTCTACTTGTTTTAATACTTGCAATTCTGCTTGGTATGTCAATTCAGTTTGTAGTGCAGATTGATTTAATTTTTCAGCATTACTAATTGCTTTTGTAGGTGCAACAGACATTTCGTTATTTAGATCTTTAAAACCTCTAGTTGTTTTAGTTAAATGTGAATGTATCTTTGCAAATACAGAGGAAGCCATATCTTGTACCACTATTGAACTTCTTATAGTAGCCATATTCTCCTCCTTTTAGAAAAAATAAAATATCATTATTTTTTCAATTTCGCAGCCTCTTTCTTTTCGTCATCTATTCTTTTATCTATAGATGCCATTACAAAGGCTTTTTCTTTGAAATCTAAATTTAGAAATTCATGCGGAAATTTATGAAGTTTTTGAAGGCAATAATGTGCATATACAGCATCACTATCACCTTCTTCAATTAGTTTTTTGCTTCTTCAACCGCATCATCTAAACTATATCCATTTATTTCTTGAATTTTTTGCATTAAATCATCATATTCTCCTGGATTTAGCAAATGTTTTTTCAATAATTTTATAGAATCCATTTCTCCATAATGATTTTGTAAATCAACATTGTGTAAATCTGGATATACTACACATTTATCTGCTAATAACTCTAAATACTTTACCGTATCAAATTCTTGTTTCATTCTTTTTCCAACTTGAATTTGTTTATAACATTGTTTTCTTATTGCATCATTTTCATCTGCAGTAATTGTTTTTAGTCTCCATTTTTCATAATTTCCTTCTTTGTCTTTAAATCTCTTTGAAGCAACATATTCTATTTCTTGTACTTCATCTTTCAACATAAAACTTTCTAAACTCATATCTTATCTTTCCTTTCACTAATTTAATTTTTTATTTTTATTATTGCATACCTGCTAATTGTGTAAATTTAGTTGGATTTGAAAAATCTTCAAATGTAAAGTTAATTTCTTGTTCTAAGAAATCGCCATCTACATCGAATGCTGCTAAAACTCCACCATCTACATTGCATCCTTTAAATACCATAGTACAAATACCTGCTGCAGATGTTGGATCATCATTGGTTACCTGAATGTCAAAATAGACATCCTCTCCAGTATTTTTATATCTTTCCATAAGTTCATCAAATATTGAAGTGTTTTTATATATAGTAATTTTTCCTGTTCCTTTCCAACCTGTTGATTTATTACCACTACCGGTTTTTCCAAGAATATTAATTTCTTTTTTTGTCTTTTCAAACTTTGCTTCAAAATCTTTACCTTGCATTAGTAAGTATCTTCTATTTTCAATAGTAACATAGCATTCTGCTAGTTTTGCACTTATAGCATCTTTTGCATTCATTGTTATATTAGCCATTTTTAATTCCTCCTTATATAAAAAATAAGAGAACAATTTTATTTGTTCCCTTTTATTCAACTACTACTGTCATATACAATTTTTCCATTGCATTGATTACTTGAACAGATGTATCAATAGTTACTGATTTTTTATCATTTCCTATTTGTACACTTACATCAGAATCTTCAAAATTTTCTATTGCTTGAAGTGTTTGGTAGTCTTTAAATAATGTAACAATATCACTCCAAAGTGAAGTTCTTCCAGCCTCATTATTTGCTATTTTTCCAAGATATTTAGAGTTAAATACACTAGCAACATCTGAAGCAATTTGATCTAATACTCTTATTGTTTGATTAGATTTAAATTCTTCTCCTTTTTCGCTTGTAGTATCTACTAAACTATTAATATCTACTAAAACTCTAATTTCATCTCCAACTTTATGAAGTACAAATTCTCCATTATCAATTGAAGCTTCTAGTTGTGCTTGAGTATAATCAGCATTTATTGTATATTCTCCATCATATGTTTTATTTGTATTTGATTTATTTATTTCGCAACCTGCAATTACACCAGTTACCCAATAAACAAGTGCGGAATCATCTTCTACTGTTGTATTTTTAACATTAATTACACCCTCATAGTTTGCAGTATTATTAAATAATACAACTTGAAATTTTATTCCTTGCTCTTCTCTTAATCTTTTAACATATTGAACATATAAATTAGACGTAGATTCATCTTTTGCTGTACATCCTACAGCATTTACTTGATATGATTCTAATTTATCTAAGAATTTTTGATGAGCCTCTCCACTTACATCTCCATTTGTTCCTCCAGTTAGTGCTTTTCCTGCTGTAACTGCTATTGTAGTCATATTAAATGTTACATAATCATTATCAACTAATTCATTTACTGTTTTTATTGTTTGTAGGTCAACTTCTTTTGTTCCTAAATATGTACTAACATCATATTTAGTCTCATCATCTATATTTTTCGCAATAACTATTTTTAAATCGTTTCCTCTTGTTCCACTACATTTTGCTGTTGCTAAATCATTTGTAGCTTTATTTCCAGAATTTAATCTATAAAAATATGCTTTCTTTATATTTTTATATAAATCTCTTAATCCTTTTAATTTTTCATTTGCATAATCATATCCAAATATTTTTAAAGAATTTTTTGCAAAGTTTTCAGATGTAACTTCAATTATCTCTCCATCTTTTCCCCAATCCATTTCAATTGCCATTGCAGCAATTCCTCTTTCTCCCATTGAAGAAGAAGCACTTTGTGCAGATGCAAAATTAATATATGTACCAGGTAATTTTTTATTTTGACTTATAAATGTTCCTCCACCTAATGCCATATTAGTTCACCTTTCCTTTCTTATAATTTTCAATTATTTTATTAATTTCTTGTTTACTATAACTTTTATCTTCTTTTAATATTGCATTTAATAAATCTTTATTATCAATAAAAGTTTTAGATTTAATAATTTGATTTTTAGTATATTTTTCTTCAGTAATTTTATTTTCCTTTTTAGATGTTTTCATCTTTTTTTACCTCCCCACTTAAATTATAATCATTCATTTTTATGGTTGCATCATCATCTTTCTTTATAGATAAATTGTAATCTATAAAGAAATGTAAAACACCATCTTCAACTTTGTGATGTAATTTTATGGCCCTTATTAAACTTTTATCTGATAATTCTATATATTCTAATTCATATAGATTATCTATCATATCGTTCAATATTTCAGTATTTCCATCTAAGGTATATCCTATTATTACTATGTTCAACAAATCTTTGTAGAATTTATTTTCAAGTCCAATTTCTCGACTTTCGTTTCCGTCTATTACCTTAATAAAGAAACAAGGCTTTTCTAATCCTTGTTCCTCATTATTAGTATAAATTGGATAATCTCCTTTATCTTTATATATTGCTTTTACTTTTGCAGCAATACCAAGTACTATTTCATTTACTACACTTTTAACCATTATTAAAACACTCCTCAATATAATTTTTCATTTTTCTTTCTAGTAAAGCTGGAAGTTGTGATTCAAGTTCTTTCTCTGATATAGTTAGCATATATTTCCCCTCAACCCAACTTGCTTTTAATCTCTTTCCTAGTGCGGGTACATATCTGCCTGGTTCTTGTCTATGTCCATATTCTACATATGAAGCATATTTTACTGGGTTTTCTACTACTATAATATAGTTATTTCCAAATTTAAGAATTTTTAATGAATTAGCATATGCAGTTGCATCTGGTACACTTCCACCTTCTGCTTCTGATTCTGTATTTGCTGTCCATCCTCTTCTTAATGTTCCACCACTCTTTATTGTATATCTTTTGCCCTCTATTGTTTCAAATGTTCCTTCTCCTACTGGAGTCCTTGGTATTACTTTTGCTAATAATCTCGCAGCAAGTTCTCTTGCTACATCTTGACAAAATTTTTCTATATCTGTCTTGGCCAACTTTTCAAATTTTCTTTCTAATTCTTCTAATTCACTAAAATCACATTCTCCCCATTTTGCCATTTATGCCCATCCTTTCCATAATTCTAGTATTATTTCTTGATGAGTGTCATAGATTGCTGGCTCTCCACTATTCTTATATTCTGTAGTTCTACCTTTTCGTGTTACTACTATCTTGCTTCCTGGTTTTATATCTAATTCTGGTGCAATAAATAATTTTATTTTTTGTATTTTCTTTGCTTCAGTATCTGTTTCTGTATTTACATATATATCTTCAAAAGAAACTCTACAATCTTTATCTATTAATACTGTTTCTTCTATATTTTTTGTTATATTATTTACTTCTTTTGGTCTTTTTTCAACTACATCACATTTAGCATCGTATTGACTTTCAATTGTTTTTCTAGCAGCTATTATATATGGATTCATATTACCACCTCATCCTTCGATTTTCATATAAAGCCTTTTTATATTTTTCTACTAAAATATCTTCATCAAAGTCAACTGTACCAGTATTATATGTTGTTCCATTTATTTCAATTTGTGAGGATGTATCAGCAAATGTTGTTGTAGTATCTCCTATTTGAATACTTTTTATTTTTACATTAGAATTCTCATCAGAGTTTATATCAATATTTTTTACAAATAACTTATCATATTTATTTAAATACCAATAATCTTTAGTCATTCTAAGCCATGTTGTATATAATTCATTTAATATCTTCTCTTGATGGGTTTTTCCTAAAATAATAATCATAGTATCATAAATAGAACATACTAATTGTGCACTTGCCATTTTCTTTTTTTCTCCATCTTTTATCCCATTAATAGATAGTTCTATTTCTAGTCTTTTTATAAATGCTGTCATATCTATATTAGTTTTATTATATATTTCTTCTAACATATTTAATCACCTACTCTCCTTCTGGATTTTGGCTTTCTCCTGTACTTGCTTCTTCTGTTTCTTGAATTTTAGCAATTAGTGTTTCTTTTTTCATATTATGAGTATTTTTTATTCCTAATTCTTTTGCTCTTTCTTTTAGTGCTTCTAATTCTTCATCTTCACTTTCATTATTTTCTCCAGTTTCTTCTTCATTGTCTCCTTCTGGATTATCTTTTCCCTCAATGCTACCGATATTTGTATCGCTATCATCATTATTCGAAATTTCTTGTTTTCCTTCTGGATTTTGGCTTTCTCCTGTACTTGCTTCTTCATTAGATGTTGGAACTTCTAGATCTGTTTTTGCTTCTTCAATTTCTTCGATAATATCAACATATTCTTTGTTTCTCTCGTATTCCTCTAAATCGATAGTTGCCTCTTCATTAATGAAACACCATTTATTTGCAAGTTTTACACCTTCGCCTTTTACTCTAACTCTAAACATTTTTGGTTACCTCCTAATTAATTAAAATTGAGTAAGGAATTACCCTTACCCAATATTTATTTTTGCTTGGAATATATCTTCAGCACAACTTAATGCAGGTAATGCTGTTGCAACTGCTTTTTCCCATGTAGAAACTGGATCTTTTCCTTCTTCATACATACAAGCAAATATTTTTCCAACTGTTCTTACATCTACAGAAGGATCTCTTTGTAATCTGATTTCTTCTGCAGTTGGTCCATAGACAGTTTCTCCTAATGTTTCACTAGGAAGCATAACAAATTTATCTTCTGGGAAGTATCTATGTTTTGTATATGTTCCATTAGCTTCTAATTTTCTATATTTTTTATCATAAGTATAAATCTTTGGTAGTCCTAAAGACTCTAAATAAGTATTTAATTCTCCAACACTTGCTAATCTTGTTGTATCTTTACCAAATAAAGCATTTGTTACATTTTTATTTGATAATATTTTTGCAAGAATAGTATTAGATGTGATTACTCTTCCTGGCATTTGATCTAATCTATTAGCCCATGTAATCATATCATTAATTGGATTAGCTGTAGTTGATGACCAGTCAACATTTGTTGCTTTGTTTTCAGTTGGAACACCATAATCTATTGATGCAGATAATCCATTTTCATCTAATGTTATAACACCATTTGCAATAACATCCATTCTCATTTTTTCTATTCTAGCTCTTACTGATTCAACTAGATTATCAAAATCATTATAGACATCTTTCATTAATGCTTGTCTTTCAGCATCATTTCTTGGACTTTCTAATGCAATAATTTCTTTTTCTTTTAATTGCATTTTTCTTTTAATTAAAGCTAATTCGATAGCTTTTTTCTCTGCTTCTCTTTGTCCAATTTCTGATTCTGTATCAAATCCATGAACAGAAGCAATTACTGGTGTCTTGCTAGCATTTGTTAGCATTTCAAACTCAAGACTTTGTTTTTTAACTTCTGGGAATAATTCCTCACCCATCATTGCTGGGAATTTTCTTTCTTTTAAATAATTTAAAACTTCTTTTTGATTAAATAATTCTAATACACTCTTTGGCATAATAAATACACTCTCCTTTTTTTATTTTTAATTAAAAATAGATAGCATTATTTTTGCTATCTATCCTTTTTATCTAAATTTAATTCCTGTCATTGCAGCTTTATCATCTGCACTAATTGTTTGTGGTAATCTTGCTTCTAATACATATCCTTCTACCATTACTGCTGCTGGTTGTGGTCCATGAGTTACATCAACATCTGCAAAGATTAATCCTATTGCAGTTTTTGTTGTAGTTGTAGTTGCACTCGCTCCTTCTCCTGTTGTTTTTGTTTCAGTTTTATAATAAACTGTTCCTGCTTGAACTATTTTTCTACCTTTCTCATCAGCAGTGATATCTGTATCATCTACTTGATAAGTAAAATTTTGAAACTTAGCTGATGCTAAGAAATTTTTTTCTTTTACACTTTCTTTTGAAACATACATAATTTTTACCTCCTAAAATTTAATTAAAAAATTGGCTTTTTGTTTCTTGGCTTTCACTTTTATTAGCCTCTTTGGCGAAATTAGCTGCCATACTAATATCGTCTCCTTCATCTCCCTTGTTTCCATCGGGATCAACTGGTTCATAACCAGATGCTTTTTTCTTTTCAAAGAAATGAGGTGCCTCTTTCTTGTAACCTTCAATTAATTCTTTTAATCCAACTAATGATTTTTTATCATCAGAAATCTTGGTTTTATCTTTATCTTTATTTATTAATGAAACTACTGCTTCCCTTGTAAATTTGTCTTTTAATACTTTCGCATCATCTAGACCTTTATTTAGTAAATCATTATAAATATAATCTTCATTTTCCTTTTTAGCATTATCCTCTATTTCTTTAATCTTTTTGTCATATTCATCTTTTGAAATACTATTCTTTTGTAAGTCAGCAATTGCTTTTTCCTTATCTTCTTTTTCTTTTGTAATTACTTTTTTGTCATTTTCTAATTGTGATTTTTCAGATTGTAAGGTTGTAATCTGAGTATTTAATGCAGCAACCTCTGCACCATTTTTGGCCATAACAGATTCTACTTGTTCATCTGTTAATCCCATTGCCTTTAATTCTTCTCTTTTCATGAGTTCTCCTTTCAATTCAGGCATTCGTGTTTTTATACGGAGCAACGCCTCCGACCTGGTGTTGTTATCGAACAACTTACAAAATCGTGATATATAAAAAATAAGTATGTATAATTACATACCTACTTTTATAACTTTGTTATGGTTGTTTA
Source organism: uncultured Clostridia bacterium (assembly GCA_948891265.1). Lineage (GTDB taxonomy): Bacteria > Bacillota > Clostridia > TANB77 > CAG-508 > CAG-269. The sequence continues at coordinate 21,053 of CAQUBD010000013.1, forward strand.
AGAATCCATTTAATCTGCCACTATATCTACAGACACCAAAAAAAGACATATAAAACTATATGCCTTTTAAATAAAATCGCCTTAAATCGTATTCTAGCGGTTCGTTTTTTCGCTATTTCCCGCTATTCTCTAGTATTTCAATCTTTAGTATTTCATTTTCAAAAAGTGAATAATTTTTATTGTCTTGTTCATTTAATACATCTATTTCTTCTACTTCTGGTTCATTATCTTCTGCAGGTACATATCCCACAACTTTTCCTATAAATTCTTTATTATTATCAACTTTTACTTTTACTCTTTTACTTAAATATTCTTCTAGATTTTTCATAATATTATCCTTTCTTGTATGGAACTATATGAACTCCAGTTTTGCTATAATGAATTTTAAAACTATTTGTTTCTGCTTCTCCTTTTTTAGTTTTTACCATACCTATTTTTTTATCTACTTCTATAATTTCTTTCTTATCCCATTTCCCATTTTTATCAAAGTTTATTATACCTTTTCCTGCATATTTATTAACTAAATCTTGTGCTTCTTTACTAGATATTGTTAAATAACTTTTACTATCTATATAATTATTACTTCCCTTAATGTGTTTATCTTGTTTTCCCATATCAATTATTTTATTAGTATTACTAATATATTGTTTTGCAGCTTCACCACTAGTTATTCCTTTTGCATCTGCATATTGTGCTTTTAAGTTTTTCCAATTATCTATATCATTATACTTCATTTTTTGGAAATCTGCAAATGTTCCTGGTATATTATCTCCAAGAACATTTTTATATCTTTTGTATTGCTCATAGTCAGAAGATTTATTTTTATTCATCTTTACATCTATTTCAAACTCTTTCTTAGTTGCTGGATCAGAATATACATATTTTTCTAACCACTCATTATATGTAATATTACTTGGTATATAATATGTTTTTCCTCCAGTATTTCTTGCAGCTCTTTCTCCAAACTCAAATTCATCTTTAAAGTATGGTGCTGTTGTTGTTCTACATCTAATATGATATGGTGGTGCAGTTACTCCTATTTTATAATCTTTCATATCAAATATTTTGCCATCTATTTCTCTACATTCTTCTGATGTTTTAGAGTCTAATGTTGCTATATTTATATACTGCTGTACCCATAATTCATTAAAACATTGCTTTCTTGATGCACTTGCAAAGAAAGCTGATTCAGTCATTACTAATCTTCCTGCTTTATATTGGCTTGTATTAAAATCTTTTGAAATTTTTTCTATAAGTTGATCTGCATCTCCCCTTAAAGTCTTCTCTAAGTCTTTTTGTAATGTATCTAACAAAGCTTTTTTATTTTTCCAAATTCTATCTGAGAATGTTTGCTCATCGCTTGTCCATGGTCTAGATATAATTTTTTGAATAGTATCTACGTTTAGTGTTGCAAATTTAAATGCTACATTTGAACCTTTTTGTAATTCATATGCTGTTTTATAATAGTTATCCCTATATGATTCTATAATGAATTCAGTTGTAGTTTCCTGTTCATTATAATATAATTTTTCAATTTGTTGCTGTATTTGTATTTCTAATGCTTCTAATCTAGAAATATGAACTTTTGCACTTGCATTTTCTAATTCTTTTTTCCAAATTAAATCTATTCCATTTTCTTGGCCATATTTTATATATTCATTAATATCCCATTTTAATTCTTTTAATTCTTGTATATTTAACCATTTTTTTGCTTCTTTTAAACTTATTTGATTATTAACAGCAAATCTTACTAACCAATTATTTATTTCTTTTTTTACTGAACTTAATGTTCTTTCATATGCTTCTTGTAACTCTGTAATGTATTTTGCCTCATTTAATAATTGTGCTTTTTCAAGTTCTTCAAATCTTTTTGTCCAATATTCTGCATTTTTTCCCATTATTTATCACCAACTTTTGCACCATCTTTATTGCTATTTGAGTTATTGTTTTTTAGTTCTTTTATCATCTTATCATACTCGGATTCTTGTTTTTGTGCTTCTTCTTTTTCTTCAGTTTCAATCTTTTCTTCTTCATCTTCTACATCACTAACATATGGATGTCTTGATCTAATTGTATATTTACTTATTATTCCCATACTATTTACGCAGTTTTCAATTAATTCTTTTTCATTTACTGTCATAGTTTTATTAAATACAAACTCAACTTCTTTATCAGTGTAATCTTTCCCAGTTGTCATTTCTACCCAGTTATTATAGAAGAACATAAAATATTCTAAACTACTCTTGAATTCTGTTTCTATATTTGAACAATCAAGATCCAAATCTGCATATAATTGTTTTAGTGCAACTCCTGACTCTTGTGTTCCAAATTTTTCGCTTTGTGTATCAACTCCAGAACCACCTTCGTAAATATCTTTCCTTAATTGTTCTATAAAACTTTTAAATGCTTCTATATTTAGATTGATATCTTTTCTATCATAGTCTCCGTCTTCATCTAAAAATACAGTATTAAATGTAGCAAGGTTTTTTTGGAATGTTCCTGCTTCTGATTGATAATTTTTAACAACATTTACTCCATCTGGTGCATCATAAATAGAGTCTCCTGTTCTAGAACATAATTCATCGTAACAATCAATAAGTGATTTTAATAAATGAATTAATGGCATTTCATCACCATTATATTTAAAATAAATAAATGGTATTTTTGTCCATTTATGAAGTGTATCTCCTATTTTAAAGTGTGCTAAAATACTTATTCCATGTATATCTTTTCCAATTACTAAATCTTTTCTTTTTTCTACTTCTTCAACATCTTCTAGTAAAGTTGAACCATCATAAATAAAATATCTAACTCCATCTAAATCCCAGTATTCAACTTTTGTTCTTTTCTCTCTATCAGTATCACTTGTATAAACCTCAACATCATAGGTCATTATTATTGCATCTAATATTTCGTGTTCTTCATCTTGCCATAATGGAATTATTCTTGTTGCATATCTTAATCTTGCTTTTAGATCTCCATCATTATCAATATATATTTGCCACCAACTTATACCTCTTTTTACCGCTTCTATTAATGTATATTTAAGTCTTTTATGCATTTTATTATTAAATAATGATTTCAAAATTTCTTTATAATCTTCATCTTCTTTTTCATCTTTTGCTATTACTTGCTTTATGTTTGGTTTTTTCCTTAATAAGTATCCTGCTTTTTGATTTATCATTTTATATAGTATTGGATGTTTTAATATGTAATTTTTAGCATGAGGTGCAATTTCTTCTGCTCCATCTTTATTTATATAGGTTCTTTTCTTATTTTTAATATCCCCTTCATTTTTGAAATATTTGCTACCTTCTAGCATTTCTTTATATGTATCTGATTGTTTGAAATCATTTATTTGTAAATCAATAAACTTTGATAATTCCATACCTTTTTTGGCACCTTCAGTAATTATCATTTTTATTTTATCCATTTCTGTTATCATCTTAAATCTCTCCTTATTATACGAAATATGCTCCCCTCTTCTTGTTAGGGAATAGTGTTTGTAATAAGTATCTTAATGCATCTAGTGCGTGGTCATTTTGTTTTATAGGTTTGTCCTCTCCTTTTTCTTGAGCCTTCTCGTCCCATATATATGAATTAAATTCTCTAATAATATTTTTACATTTTTCTTCTACTATATGGATTCGTTCTTCATCTAACCAATTTAGCACTAAATTAATACCATCTATTACTGTATTATCTGCTTCTTTTACTATTATCTTGTTTTGCTTAAATAAATTAATTAAAGATGTTGCACTAGGATCTATAATAACCTTTCTAACATCTATATCCTTTATTAATTTTTTATAATCTTTAAGAAACATATCATCTGTTTTTGTGATTTTTTCTTCTTGGCCATTTTTGTTCTTTTTTACACCTTTGTTGTAATATTCATCTAATATCCATACATGTGGTTTTCCATCTATGTATTTAATTCCACATAATAAAAACACCTGTGGATTTGTAATTCCATAATCAGATGTTACATAAAAATAATCAAATTTAGTTGGAATATCTCTTGCTTTAACACAATGTTTTGATTTATCAAAATTAGGATATATAATTCCTTCTGCAAGTACCCATAATCCTAAAATAAATCTTTGGTAGAATACTCCTACAAACATTTTTTTATATCTATCTTTTACTTCTTCAGATAAACTTAAATTATCATCCATTGTAAAATGTAGATATATAATACCTTTTTCTTTTGCTTTATCAATCCAGTTTACTTTAAACCAGTGATTTGGTCCTTCTGGGTTGCAGTTAAACCAATACTTTGAACCTTTTACAGAACATCTTGCTAATGCTTGGTTTACAAATGACTCTGGCATCAATGCAACTTCATCTAAAAATACTCCTGCTGCAGTAATACCTTGTACTAAATCTTGTGATCTTTCATCTTTACCTCCAAAGATATAGAAATAGTTTATTGTTTCGCCTTTTGAAATTTCTACTAAGTTGTCAGATCTTCTATCTTTTATAGTATATCCCTGTACTCTTAACATTAACTTTAGCCAGAATAAAACATTTCTTCTAAATGCTCCTACAGTTTTACCAGCCATAATAAAGTTTTGTCCATTAAACTTGGTCATTGCCCATAATACAAATGATAATGACATAGAAAGTGTTTTTCCTGCTCTAATACTTCCATCTGCTATTATTCCATTTTTGTCTTTTACAGGACTTTTATCATTCCACCAAGTTAATACTTTCTTTTGTTTTAAACTAAATTTCCTAAACTTGAATATAGTACCATTTTTTATTTTTTTTCTTAAAGTTATTGCATTTTGCATAACTTGTTTTTTTAGATTAGAAATTCTTTCATCAAGAGTTAAGTTACTCTTGTTTTGGTTCTTGTTCTTCATCATAATCATCCCATGTACTTTCTACACTATCATCAAGTGCTTTTATAAAACTATCATCCTTCATATTTTCTGGATCATTAGTTCCTTCTTTTGCAATTTCTCTTTCTAATCTAATTAATTCTAATTCAAGTTTTCTGTCATCATTTTCTATTTTATGATAACTATCTAGATATCTTCTTTTGGCCTCTTGTACTCTTGTCAATGCTTCTTCTAGTCTTTGTATTATATTTATGGTACTTTCTGCTTCGGTAGTTGTTAATGTTCCATTGTCTCTATATGTGACATTATTAGATGAACTCTTTGACATTCTTACGATGCTCATTTCTTTTCCATCTTGCATTTTTTTTATTTTTTCTAATATTCTTCTTTCTCTAATTGATAATATTTTTATTTCAGACATTATTTGATATTTTTTATCATATAATTCTTTTTGTTGCATAATTGCCTTTTCTTCATCTGTTAATAAATCATCATATATAGTTTCATATTCGCCAGTTTTAAGTGCTCTTGTATTTCCTTTTTCTGCTCCAGGACCACCTTTGTTTCCTTTTGCATTTTGGTTTCCTTTTTTCACTTTACTTAGATTGCTGTCTCTTTTCCATTGTTTCTTTTTAACTAAATAAAGAACTTCATTGTAAGTTACACCATGTTTTTCAGCAATTTGTTTGTAGGTTTTTCCAGACATATAGTCTCGTTTTATTTTAGAAATTTTGTTACTATCTTCTATCACATCATATCACCCACCTACCTTTTATCTAAAATTGCCTCTTTATTAGTTAAAGTTTCCCATCGTTTCACTATAACGTCACAATATTTTGGATCTAATTCCATCATATAGCATATTCTATTCATTTGTTCTGCAGCGATTAATGTTGTTCCACTACCTCCAAATAAATCCAATATTATATCTTCTACTTTACTACTATTTTTTATTGCTTCCACTACTAGATCAACTGGTTTCATGGTTGGATGTAATTCATTCTTTTTTGTTCTTTCTATATCCCATATATCAAAATTACTTCTATTCCCATAAAACAAATGAGATTGAAACCATCCATATATAATTGGTTCATATTTACTCATATAATCACTATTAGACAATGTATGATTTCCTTTATTCCATATAATTAATGCTTTATATCTATTATTTAGTTTATCTAATGCTCTAAATATATAATCTAATCCTAGTCTGTAAAAACATACATAATATGCACCTTTATTATATTTTTTTATAATTTCAAACATTTTTAATATGAATTTATCTCCATCTTCTCTATTCATATTGTCATTCTTTATTTTTCCATATCTTGCATTAAAACTTTTACTTCCATCTGCATGAACATTACCTTCAAAATTCATTAAATATGGTGGATCTGTAAATACCATATCAGATTTTCTATTATTCATTAATTTTTTTATATTTTCTTGTATTGTACTATCACCACACATTAAACGATGATTACCTAATATCCAAACATCTCCTGGTTTCGTAATTGGTTCTTCTATTTCTTCATATGCAGAATCTATATCAAAGTCATCTTCTTTACTTCCACTTATATCTTTTAGCATTTCATCTACTTCATCAAAATCAAAACCAGTTAAATTCGTATCAAAGTCTTGTAGTTTTAATTCTTGTAATAATTCTTCTAATTTTCCTTCATCCCAGTCACCTTGTATCTTATTTAATGCTATATTTAATGCCTTTTCATTTGTTTTATCTAAATCTACTACTATACACTCTAACTCTATAAAACCTAATTCTTTTAATACTTTTAATCTTTGATGTCCTCCAATAACAGTCATATCCTTATTTATTATTAATGGACTTACAAATCCAAAATTTTCTATACTATTTTTAATTTTTATATATTCTGGATCATTTGGTTTTAAATCTTTTCTAGGATTATAAGTAGCAGGTATTAATTTATCTATTTTAATTTTTTGTATATTCATTTAATCACCTTCTTTTACATCTTATCTAGTAATTGCAATCTTATTTGTTCTGCAATCTTCTTCATCATAATTGGTGGCACACTCATTCCACATACATATTGCACATTCATTCCCATAAAATCGTAGTCTTGTGGAAATGTTTGTATTGTTATGATATCTTTATCACTTGCATATCCTGGTACATCATATCTTAATGGTGGACTTCCACCTGCTGCTATTGTTGCTGGTGTTCTATCATCTTTTAAATACTGAGTATTAAAACAACTTATTTTTCCCTTTTCTGTTCTTTTAATTGTGTCACTTAATTTAACATCTCTTGCTATTCGCTTTTTCCATCTTTCGTATGTTAATGTGTTTTGGTTTAATTCTTTATAGTTACTGTCTTTTATTTCTCCATATTTTATCGGTTCATCATTGAATTCTAATTTTATTCTTGAAACATTTATATTTTTATTTACTGCTATAAAAAATAATCTTTCCCTTCTTTGAGGTACTCCCATCTTTGCAGCATTTAATAAAAACAACTGTGTATTATATCCAATTTCATTTAATCGTTTAATTATCAAATTCACATATCCTTTAGCATTTCCCTGCATTAATCCTTTTACATTTTCAGCAACAATTATTTTAGGTTTTAATATGTTGGCCAGTTCTATAAATTCAAAAAACAAGTCATCTAATATTTGACTTGCTTGACCTTCTCTAAATTTTTTATTCTTTCCCCAGTTTTTTTCTCTTTCTCCACATAGTGAAAATGTACTACATGGTGGACTTCCATCTAATATGTCTAAATTATATAATTCTGCAGGTAATTCATTTAATTTATTCATTTCTTGAATTCCCATACAATAATTATATTTTGGATGATGATTTTTTACATAAATATCATTTATTTTCTTATCAATTTCACAATTTCCAATTACATCATATCCTGCTAGTTTATAACCCATTGTAGAACCACCACCACAAGCAAAACATGAAAAAACTTTATAATTATTCTTTGGTATGTTTTTTATATCTTTTAAATACCATTCATATTCTTTCATCTTATTCTACTCCTTGCTGTTCATCTACATCAAATACAAAACCACATTTTGGACACTTACATTGAAATTTATCATCATCGAAATCGTTTATATCTATTTCTGCATTGTCATTCATAGTTTCTTCGGTTTCTTTTATTAGTTTATTTATTTCTTTTTCTTCAAAACCAGTAATTGATAAGTCTATATTGATATTTTCTAATTCGTTAAATATACTTTCTAATTTTTGATAATCCCATTCTCCAGATATTTTATTAAGTGCTATGTTTAGTAGTTTTTCTTTATTTTTATCAAATTCAACTATTATGCAATCTATATCTTCATATTTTAGATCCTTTAAAACTTTAAGTCTCTGATGTCCACTTATTACTGTCATATCTGAATTAACTATAATCGGTGTAACATATCCAAATTCAATAATACTATTTTTTATTTTTTGGTATTCTTTGTCTTTTTCTGTTAGTTCTTTTCTGGGATTGTATGTTGCTATTTTTAAATCCCCTATTTTTAATTTTTCTAGTTTCATTCTTTCCTTCTTTCTTAAAACATTCCACTTGCTTATAGCAGTTTTTACATTCTCTTCTCATACACATATCATATTTCATATAACATACCTCTTTTGTATAAAAAAAGAACCTGTAAAAACCGATTTACAAGTTCGTTTTATCTATATTATTTCAAAAAATAAAAGGGGATTTATTTTTCTTAAACATATTTTTTGATATTATTATTATAAATTATTGACAATGTCATGTCAAGGACAAGTTTTGGACAAGTTTTATTATTCAAAAATCACATTTTCCTTATACCATCTATACCAAACATAAGCACTGCAATTTCTTCAATTGCGGAATTTGCATCTCTCCTAATTTGCCTCTCACTTATATGATACTTTTCGGACATCATATTTATTTTTGGTTTATATTCTCCAACCACATATAAATCATTTAGAATATGAGCCTTTCGCTTTTTTTCTTCATTTTTACTTTGGTCCGCTTCATATAAATAAAATTTTATAATTCTTTTTATATGTGTTAATATAATTTCTGTTCTCTTTTTAGATGCTAATATAGATTGAACTACAGTTACCTCATCATAAGATTGACAGAATAATTTATCTAACACTTCTTCTACTGTTGCAGTTTCTAAATCCTTTTCAGTAAAAGTTGCTTGTTTACAAGCCTTTACAAAATTTCTATAATTTTTAAATAATAATCTTGTATTTTTTATCTTGATATCGTATGTTATTTTTTCTCTCAATCTTTCTTCATTTTTTGCTTGTTCAATCCCCTTTTTTATTCCTTTAGCGACTCCATCAGTAACGAGTTGCTCTATTAATTCTAATAATTGACTTTCTCTCTCAGAAATTTCTATTTTTCCCATACAAAATCCTTCTTTCTTCTTAGGTAGATTGTATGCTATGAACCTTAATAAATTATAATTCTATGATCTTTGATATGTATTACAATATTTCCTATTTTATTTTTGATACATTTTCAATTCTCTTACTAATGTATCTATTGCTGCAATATATCCATAACTATCTGTATTATCTTTTCTTACCTGGATATATTGCTTATTTTTCATCTTCTGTTTTAGTTCGTTTGCCTTTTTTATTGCTTCCTTTATTTCCATTTTCTACATTAGCCTCCTGTTCTTTTGGAATATCTATATATAATTGTTTTTCAATAAAGTTTTCCCAATGTGGTGTGTCTGTAAATGTAACTTCAAAGAACATTTGATTATTTTGATTTCCTAATATAGATTGATAACCATTTAATACTCTCCATTTTTTCTTTTGTGCATCCCATAAAGGTTTGCCTATTAATAATAATATTTGAACCCATCCTAATTTTTGATTAGTTATTATTTGCTTTTCTTCATTGTCAATTTTTTTAGGAATTTCACTTGATTCTGTCACATTATCTTTTTTCTTTGGCATCTTATTTACCTCCGTTCATATTATTCTTTAAAATAAGCCCCATTCTGCTAATTTTTCAAATCCACCTAAATTATTTATATAATCTTTTGCTATTTTTACTATTTCTTCATAAGGTTTTCCATCTATTTCTTCATCACCTATTGCACAAAATAATTCTATTGGCTTTTGTAATTCTTGTGCTTTTATATGTGCATATATATTTACTGATACATCTGCTTTTGACAAATCTTTGCCATGCAATCCTCCACCTGTTACCGCATTTCCCATATCAGATCCTAATTTTCTATTTGTTGCTCCTGTATCTACATTTATTCCACCAGTCCACTCTCCTAATGGATTTATTATTGCAGTTGGATAAATACTTTTTAATTCTTCTGTTTTTGCATTACTCTGGCATATAATCACTTTATTGTTTGTCATATCTAATATGTATTTACCATCGCTATTATACTTATCATAAATTTGATGTGCTAAATAACTTATTTGTCTATCTTCTTCATTCAATGGTACACCTTTAAATATTCCATTATCTCCACACCTTATTTTTCCGTTTTGATTGTTTGCCAAATACTCATCTTGTTTTGCTAGTATTATCTCTACTCTTATATCATTAGTTTGTGTAATTCTATATACAATATCAAATATATCTGTTTCATTATACTTAACAGAACTTTCTATTATTATTTTGCAATTTCCATGTCCTATTAATACTTCCACTGCTATTTTAGGATTTTCTTGTAGTTTATATCCTAAATCTACTATTGCACCTGCTATTCTATCTGCTATTTTATCTGGGTGATCCGGATTTACTTTTTCTATCATTTTTACTTTCCTCCTTAAAAATATTTACTTTTAATACATTTTGTATCATTTTCAATTAATTTTTGCTTATTTTTGAACTAAATTCTCAAAACTATGATAAACTATTGCATTTCTTAAAATTTTTAATAAATTTAACCATGCTGCTTTGTCACACTCATCTCCATAACTTATTGGATTTTCTATATCTCTAATCATTACTCGTTTATCTTTTTCTGTTAATAGGTGTAAATTATTTTTTATAAATTCACAAGTCCATTGGACTATGTACGTTCTTCTTCCTAGTGCATATCTTTCTGCACCTACTATCATTGCACTTATATCTTCTATTTTTCCATTTAATTTTATTTGCTTGTCATCAAGTATTTGTGCTCTCATATTTTTTAATTTTTCTAGTTCTTTTTTTAATTTTACATTTTCTATTAGTGCATCTTCAGCCATTCTTTCTTTGCATATACTTTGATCTATCGATGCTTTTTCTTTTCCATCATATACACCTTTTAAATAAACTGTTGTCAAATCTAATTCTTTTTCATTTATATTATCCAATACTTCTTTTAGAGATTTTAAATCTTCTAAGTCTAATACTGCACTTACATTTCTGTCATTTTTCTTTATTTCTTTTTCAGATAAACTGACTATTTCCTTAAGATTTTCAATGGATTTTTTTAGCAATTTAATATTCCCCCCTTTCCAAACCTTTTTTCAAATTTTTCATAACTATTTTTAAATTTTTCAAATTCTTTATTATTTTCAAATATCTTTCCACTTTTTAAATCATCTAGTAAATGACGGCCTTCCTTACCTATTTGTTGTTGATATTTTCCATTACACCAATAATATTCACTTGTATATTGGTGTCCATCATATAAAACTTTATTTTTATTTCCCACATCACAAATCATATTTCCATTTTGTAGGTTTATGGCTCTTTTACAATTGTCACATTTTACAATACAATCCATTACTTTTCTCCTTTCACTATTTCTAGACAATCATGTAATTCTAAATCTTTAATTACATATCTATAATGTTCTTTTAATTCTTTCGCTCCATCATCTAAATTATTGTCATCTTCTAATACATAAGTTCTATATATAAAGTCTAATATTTGTTCCAAATCTTGCTTTATTTTTAATTTCATCATTACACCTCTTTTTCTATGTTATCAACTGGGCAAAACCATATTCGTCCATCGATTTGTTGTATATGCACACTTTCTTGATTTCTTCCTGTAGGTTCGTATTGATTTATAACTATTCCTTCGTGATTATCATATGTTATAACGTGTTTTCCTAATAAGTTTTTCCCCATATTAATCACCTACCTTAAAACAATTTTTTTGATATTGTTCCTTTGTTAATATTGACAATAATTCACATTTTTTGTTTTTTATATCTTCTTTTATATCGTTGTAATTTACTGTAATTGTACCTTTTTCTAGTCCTAGATAACAGATATCGTTACCTTCTTTAATTTCTAATATATCTCCTTCTTGAATTAAATCAGTTATGTTTGTACTATGTTTTATAATCTCTCCATAAAATGCATCTAAAAACTTTAAGCCCTGTAAAACTTTTTTCTCATTATCCACTTTAAAAATATGTCCACTTTTAGTTCTTACAAATTCGTTAATCTCTATTTCATCATAATAACATCCTTTGCATCCCATTTTTTCTACTCGGCAGTGTTGCCATTCTTTATCAGTGCATTTCATTCTTTTGTACCCCCTTTTCTATTTCTTGATTTAATTTACTAATTTGGCTTTTTAATGTTTCAACTTGTTTCTCTGCTATAATCAATGCAAATTCTAAGCCCTCTCTTTGTCCTATTAATTCATCTTTATTCAATTCTATCCCTCCCTTCCAGTAAAATTATTATAAACTGGTCCTGTATTTATATTTATTACAACATTATTGCATCCTTTTAATATTTCTATTAGTCCTGCTATATTAGGTTGTTCAATATTAATTTCTTGTTTATCTATAATATTTTGTTTTACATCTTTATTGATTGTATTTGCTACTTCCACAAGTTCAGCATTCGTTGTATGTGTATAAACATCTAATGTGATTCCACTATTACTATGTCCTAATATTTGACTTGCATATTTTACATTTACACCGCTATTTATTAAATTTGATGCAAAACAATGTCTTAATGCATGTGGATGCAAATATCTTAGATTTATTTGTTTCAAATAGTTTGTATATTCTCTTCTAAAAGTTCTAGGCTCTCTTGGTTTATTTTGCAATATTTGAGATATTATATATTCTTCTTCATTTTGCTTATACTTTTTTAATTCCTCAAATAATATATCCGTAATTGGTACTTTTCTTTTGCTTGTAGAACTTTTAGGACTTCCTATTAACACTTTACTTTGATTTGAAATTGGATCATATATTCTTTGTATTGTTTTATTAATATCTATATATTTTTCATTTAAATATATATCTTTCCATTGTAATGCACATAGTTCTCCAATTCTTATTCCTGTCTGCATTAATATTAAAATTCCTAATGCTATTTTTCTTTTTTCTTTATCATTATTGCTACAATCTTTTAATAAGTTATCTAATAGTTTTTTTGTTTCAGTCTCATCATATATTTTTACTTCTTCTCTAGTTTTGCTTTTTGCTATTTCTAATAAATTTTTTGGTATATTAATTGTATCAATAATTTGCTCTGTTAAATTTTCTTTTCTAGCCTGTTTTAGTACACTTTTTGCTATCATTTTCATATCACTTAATGTTTTGTATGCATAACCATCATTTATCATATTTATGCACATATCTTCTATTGTCTTAGTATTTATATTTGATATTTCTTGATTAGCAATATATTTATTTACATGTTTTAGATTATTTGCATAATTGCAATATGTAGATGGTTTTATTTCTTTCTTTTTAGTCTCTAAAAATTTTATTGCATATTCTTTAAATTTCAAATTATCACCTACTTTAAATACCCTGTTTTATCATCAAAAAATTCTTTATATTCTCTTGTTTCTGGTTTTATATTTTTTATTTTGCTAAATCCATATTTATCATGTAGACATATATAAACTTCATAAACTATTTGTTCTATCGTATCTCTGTGATATACTTGTGCATTTATTCCTCTTGTTGCAAAATTAAATATTAAACAATGAATATTATATATATCCAAATCATCTGCTACTACTAAATGAAATAATGTATCATCATAATGTTTTTGTCTTTTACACCATTCGTACCATGCAGTTATAAGAGTTTGTCCTGTTCCTGCTGCACAATCGTAAAATGTATTACTATTTAAGTTATTAGTTATTTTTGACATTATCTTAGTTGCTTCAAATGGAGTAAAACATTGTTTTAAATTTTTAGAATTAACGGCAATCATCATTGTATATTCACTTAACAAATCTATTTCTATTCCTACTTGCTTTTGGAGTTCTATAAAATCATGAAAAAATCCAAATTTATCATATTCTTCCTTTAGGTCTTTTTCATTTAATGTTCTAACATAATCTATAAAGTTATTTCTAAAACCTAATATATTCTTTTCATCTTTAATTTTATATTTTAAAAATATATTATCTAATTCTTTTACTGCTTCTTCCTTTTTCATTATTCATCCTCTCCTTTTGCCACTTGAAGTAGACACATTAGCCCTATTCCTAAAAATGCACCTAATAACAATCCTAATATAAACTTAATCATTGGTAACACCTACTTTCCATATATGCTATACATATATACAGTTTCTCTTAACGAATCTAATTCAATATACTGGTCCCTTATCGTTATTTTCTGTTCTTCCACTTGTTGTTCTAAAGTATTAATATACTCTTGTTTTTCGTTGTTTTGTTTTGCCAATTCTTTATTTATTGCAATACATCCGCTTGCAAATCCTAGTATAAAAGACAATAATACTACTAATGCACCTTTTATACTTTCATTTCTAGCATACATTTCCTTATCATAATACTTTGTTTTCATTTGTTTTCCTACCTTTCTATAAATTTTTTCCCATTACACCACATATAGTTTTCAGTTGGGCAAAATTCATCATAAACATCTGCAAAATTTTCATGTTCATCGCAATACATGTCTCCATGTTCTACATACATACAATGTTCGCATAATTCACAAGTTATATTTTGTTTGTTTTTATATCTTTTTCTTTGTACTGGTTTCGCCATTTTTACATTTTCCTTTCTCTAAATTTATTTTATTTGTTGTATCAATCAGTTTTGCAATAATACTTCCTGTTCTTGTTAATTCAGCCTCTTCATATATTAATTTTTGAGTATTCATTATTAATGCCTCGGAATTAGAAACTAATATCAAATTATTTAACTCAAAATTTCTTTTATCTTTGTCTGCAAAAATTACTTTATGACCAACTGGTATTTCTCCATATGCTTGTTCATAAATATATCTTTGCTTTTCTAACCATATATTAGGTTCAGCTGTTTTTACTAGAATATATCCTTTTTTGTCTATTCTTTCACTTCCTACAGGTAAGTTACAACTTTTTAGTCCACTACTAATTTTGTGTGAATGTTTATATTTCTTTACTTGTCCTACTGTAAAATGTGTATTAAAAGTTTCGTTTAATCTTTTTGTTAATTCTTCATTTCTAATTCCTATGGCATTTTCTTTAATAAATCTTTTATGTTCTTCTTTAAATATCTTTTTCACTATTATTATCCTCATTTAAACTTAAAAGTGGTGCAATTTCACTTTGACTATCTTCTGCGGAATCAAAATATTTTTTTGCTTGTAGCAATAAGTTTGCATTATTTATAATAGTCTGTGAAACGCTTACTACTTGCTTAGATACTTTTATTTCTTCTTCTTTTTCTTCCTGTGTTATATTAGGATTCATTAAATTTTCTAGTTGTTGAAATAAAATACTATTCAAATCTAATAGTTTGTTTTTTGGTTTTTCTATTTTAATTTCTTGCGGTTTATATTTTTTTAATAATTTTTCAGATGTTATCACTTTTTCGTATTCAGTTTCTGATAAATTTCTGTATTTATTATATATTCCGTATTTCCTTAAATTTTTTTACTAGATTCGGTACATCTTGTTCTTTTATTCCAATAGTTGTATGCAAACTAGTATCTACATCATGATATTTACAAAAATATATTTGTTCTTCTAATGTTAATGATTTCATTTTGCATTCCTCCTTAACTATTGTCTTATGTATGGTCTATCTACATATAGTGCTACTGGTGGTTGTATATTTCCCATTACAGATAAATATATCTTTCCAGTTTTTAAAAATTCTTCCTTTTCCTTTTCAGTCATCTCCCAACATGAGACAATATGATTTTCTGTTTTTAATGCTGGTAAATCTCCACATCCTTGCGCCTTAAATATGCAATTCATATCTTCAAAATTTACTGGATTCATAATCCTATTCCTCCTTAATTTTTAGATTGTATTTATCTTCAAATACTTTCTTTTTTGTTATGTATTCTTTTGTCTTAAATCCCTTTACATCAATAACTTCTGATGTTCCATCATTATTGAATATTATAAAATCTGCTTTATATTTTAGTCCTGGTGCTAGTATAAATATAGGCTGTAAGCAAAAACCTTTGATGTCTCCACTTAACAGCCTTAATTTTAAATTGCAATAATATTCCGCTTCTTTCTTACTATCGAAGGTTTGTCCATCTACAGATGTTTTTATTGCTCCATATTTACTTTTCTTTCCTTTGTTTTTCTGATATTCTTGATATTGCTCAATGCTCCATCTCTCTTGCATATTACTACTCCTTTTGACAGTTCTATGTACTATAATATATTTCTACAAATTCTTTGTCCTCATTATTTAAAGGCAAATATATTGTTCCATTTCCCCAGTCCTCTCCAACTTGATGATATGTTGTATATGTTCCATCTTCGTTTTTCTGTGCTGTCTGAGGTATTTCTGTCTTGTTTACAATATTTCCTATTCTATCTCCACATTCAAAATCTTTATATTTCTTTTCTATTATGCTACTAACTTCTTCATATAACTTTTCATACTGTTTTTCTAGTTTATTAAATTCAATTATTTTCTTTGTTTCTTCTATACTAAACACCTTTATTACTCTCATATTCTCACTCCTTTGGCATTTCATATGTATCAAATATAAGGTCTTCTTTTAACATTTTTTTGTCAAATATGTTTTTCTTTTTCATTATCACTTATTCATTTTTATTTTTTGATATGCTTCTCTTAAATCTACTTGTCCAATAAAATCACAATCTTCTTTGCTAGCTGTATATTCTGCATATATTGCTACTTCATTTTCAAATATCTGCTCTGCTGTTAATGTCTCCAGTATATAACCTACATCATCTTCATTGTCTAACCCGAATCGTATTATTACTTCTCTATTTTTATCAAATTTTTGTAATTTCTTTATTAAATCTTTTACTTTTATAAGCTATTCCTCCTTCTTGACCTTTGCACATTTTAGGTCTTTTAATATTCTAGGTGTATATTTTCTATTTTCTTGATTACTTTTTAATGTTTCTATATTTTTTATAGTTGCATCGGTTTCTGCACAAATACCTTTTGTTATAAACTTACTGGTGTATGGTTTTATGGTATTTATTAAATCAATTTTATCTTTGATTATTCTTCTTTCTTGTAATACTTTTTCTAACTTTGCATATATTTGCATTCTTTCAATAGCATTTAATTTACTTAATTCTATCTCGTGTAGAAGGTCATCTCTCTCGCCTTCTTTGTTATACAATTCTGCACTTAATTTCTTTTCTGTTTCTTCCATGTCATAGAAAAAATATTTAATATTTTCTAGCAATTCTAATGACTGCTGCATATCTTCAATTATCATAATTTTCCCGCCTTTCCTTTGTATATTTTTTTCTAGGTTGTGTTTGTTTCTAAAAATCGCTAATGTGAATATAATTCATTGTTTTGTATTATGTGTACTGTTTATCAATTTCAGTTTTACGAGTGTATCTACGAGTTCCTGGATTGTTTTACATTTTCTTAATTCTATAAATATTGCATCTGAATATGCTTTACAACCTATTACGAATCCTATTATAAAAACTAATATATAAATCATAATTCCTCCTACATACTTATGTGCATTCCTGTTCTTGTTTTAAATAATTCACAATATTCAAATAAACCTTTCTGCTGTCCATTTAATAAGCAATGTGGAAATTCACTATTCAATGTAGGAACACACCACTCACAATTTTCACAAGTCTTTAGTCTTCTTGATATCAATTCATTTTCATTTACAGCCATGTTATCCTCCTTCATAGTTAGACATTTCATTTATTATTGTATCTACATCGTATTGTGTACTTAATTCAGTTTGATCTAATGCTGATAATATACATTTTTTAAAATATGCTTTTGGTATTTGTATTCGTGATTTTGTATTTGCAATAGCAAAATTCTTTAGTCCATATAATAGTTTTTTTGAATTGATTTCTTTTATCTTTTCTCTAGTATCTGGATGCATATACATTTCTTTTAATATTTCCGTTATCTCAATAGAAAGTTCTGGAGAAAGAATATGCATTTCACAATTAGATATCAGCATATCAAATTCCATCTTTTCCATCTCATCCATCATATTATCCAGGTTTTTATTTTCTTGTGGTTTGTGATTAGAAGGATAGATAGATTTCATTTCCTTTAATTTAATTTTATTTAATTTAATTTGATTTGATTTTATTTGATTTAATTTGTTATTTTTTGCTATAAATTTGCTATTGTTTTTTATAACATTTGTTATAACTTTGTTATTCGTTTTAGATAACATTGTTATAGTTTTGTTATTTTTGCATACACCTTTTATCTTTTTTTTAGATTTATTTGTTATAACTTTGTTATCGTTTTGTTTTCCCCATCTATTTTGCATTGCTTTCTTTCCTGCCTGGCTTCTTTTTTCTTTTAATGTTTCATATTTTTCCATTCTTCGTAATAGACTAGCAGACCAAAATGACTTATTATCTGTATTAAATAATCCATTATTGCTTTCGCTATCTGTATATTCATTTATACAATCCATTAAATATTTTTCTACATCAATAGTAGTTCCCGTTTGCATCTTTATTGCTCTATATGTAGTTTTATTGAGAGGTAATTTGTATATTGCTTCATTTCTTAACATTTCTAATATTGCCCAATATAAGCCATATCCGTTCTAATCCATAATCGCATCTCATTGCCAATATTTTTGGATCAGATAATGCATTTGCATCATGACTAAAATAATAAACATCTTTATTGGCCATCTTTTACCTCTCCTTTCTTTTTAGTTAATACATCCATAGTAATTTGTCGATTCTTATATACATCATTTAAATATTTCTTTTCACATATTGGTCCAAATCCCCTTTGAATACTTTTCCAAGTTTTTAATTCTTTTCCACACATTCTGCAATTAAATGATGTATCTTTTACATCCGGACATTTCTTCAATGCTTTTATTGCTAAAGTAATGGCTTTTATATCATTTAAATAAATTTCATCAGAATCATCATTTTGTATAAAACTAAGCCTGTCCCTTTTTAGTTCTTCTAATTGAGTTATCGCTTTTATACTATTCATATGAACCTCCATTAAAATGGATATAACTTTAATTCTAGATTTAGTCCTGGTCTTGCTATTGTAGTATTTATATTGGTTTCTTCATATACTTTACTTTGCATTATGCCTTGGTTTGAATTTGTATCTGATAAATGGCATAGTATAATATTTTTTACATAACTTAAGTCATTAGATTTTAAGAATTTTATTACATTATCTAAACTAAAATGACTTTCTAGTAATCTTGTATATCTAGTTTTATTTATTACTCCATTTTCTGCATTTTCTTTTGCTATTTCTTTATTGTAGTTACATTCTAAAAGTAAATAATTTAATTTATTAAACTTATATTTTATGTAATATGTATCCGTTGCATAAAGTAATTTTTCTCCAGTGATTTTATGTTGTATTAAAAATCCTAATGGTTCTGCAGCATCGTGTTGTGTATCAAATGGAAGTATCACAAAATTTCCAACTTCAAATTGTTTTAATGCTTTTATAACTTTGAATCTGTGTCCAACTAAATTTTGTTTTTGAAATGTACCTGCAGATGCATATATATCTATTCCATATAATGCAAAATTTGTAGCATATTTTAAATGGTCCATATGTTCATGAGTTATCAATACTGCTTTTATTCCATTAAAATTAAAATTTAATTCCCTTTGAACAATCTTAAAATTAACACCTGCATCTAATATTAATTTTTCATTGTCATTTGCTTCTATTAGGTAGCAGTTTCCACTAGAACTACTACCTAATACTTTTAATTTCATTAAAATGCTGGTCCTTCAGTTGTAGCATCTTCAACGTTGTTTTCTACAGATGCAGTATCTTCAATTTCTTGTATTTCTCCAGTTTCAACATCAATTAATTCTTTATTAGCATTTTCTTGTATTTCATATTCAACTTCGCTTTCTTTTAATTCTTCATCTGATGTTTCAAATGCCATTTTTATCATATTTAAATTACTGTCATCCTTTGTATTGATATAATATTTACATATTTTATTTATAACTGTCCTTTTACACATATCTTCAGTAAATTGTGAATGTGTACTATCTTTACTTTCTGGATTCAATTTAGATTTCTTCCAAGACGTTTTTATTTGATCTATTGTCATTAACAAACTTTCTTCAATATTATTGTTATATAGGATTGTTGCATAAGCTCCAACTATTTTGGCCTTATTTATATTTTCAAAACTTCTTGTATGTGAAAGTATAGTTGTTTTTCCTCTTTTTATTTCAGTTTCAACTTTATCTCCTTCATAGATAACTTCTGCTGTTATATCTTTTATTTCTCCAAATTGTTTTGCTACTGCTATTGATCCAAAATATGATCTCATTAATGTTAGTTGATTTCCAAACGGTATAAAGTAACATTGATTTTTCATAGGGTTTAATCCTTGTATAACCATATTTAATAGTGCATTTGCAATACTTGGTTGTGTACAAGTTTCTAGGGCTAGTTTTCCATTCTTGTCTTTAACCTCTTGTAATTTTAACCATGCACTTTTTAGTGCATTCTCTGGGCTATAATTATTAGGGAAATATATCTGCCCATTATTTTGAAATTGATGTATTTTATTTAATACATTATCTGTTATATTTCTTTCTTCTTTAACAACTTGTAATTGTTTTTCTTCCTTTTTAACTAATTCATTACTCATATTATTTAGCCTCCTTAACTATAAATTTCATTCCAGTTCTGTCTTCATTTTCTACTTTTACTGTACAAAAAGCGGGTATACATACTAAATCAATACCACCTGCTGCTACATATGATCTAGTAATAGCAATGGCCTTTATTGCTTGATTTATTGCACCCGCTCCTATTGCTTGCATTTCTACTCTTCCTTTTTCAGTTAATATTCCTGCTATTGCTCCAGCAACAGCATTTGGATTTGATTTACTTGATATTTTTAATGTTTCATTATTCATTTAATTTTCCTCCTCTTTCTTTTCTTGTTCTTCTAATATATCTAAAATTTTGTTTATGTCTGAGATGATACTTTTTCTAGTTTCTTTTGTTCCTTCAGATATTAATTGTATTGTTTCTGCAATTCCAATCAGAACATCTATTGTTTCAGTATTATTTAATGTAACACTTACTCCTTCATCGTTCTTTGCAAATTCAACTATATTCTTGGATTTCATTTATACTGCCTCCATTCTTAATTTGCTATCTGTAGTTACTATCAAACTGATTATTTGCGTATTAATACTATAAATCTCATTTATTGATTCTCTATTATCTATAAATATTGGTGCTGAAGTATTATAAAATTTAATTAATGTATTTATAATATCTAGTCCAGCAAGTATTTTATGTGCATTGTTTACATCTGCATATGGAACACCATTTACTAATGTATCACAGCATTCTATAAGTCCACCATTTATTTGTGTGTCAAATAATCTGAATTTTACTAATTCAAATTTACTATTTATAGCATTTTCCAATAACTCAACTTTTGTTTTTGTAAACTCTTCTAGTGCATATTGTTGACCTTCTAGTTCTTGTATTTTGTTTGAAATATCTTCTTCTGATGTTTGTAATTCTTCTATACGTTGTTTTGTTTTTTCTTGTGTATCTCTTTCGTTTAGTGTTTTATTTAACTTGTTAATTTCTTCTATTATTTCTGCTTTTTTATTTTGTAGATATGATATATCCCCATTTGTTAAGTTCTTTACTCTTTCTTCTAATTCTTCTATTTCTTTGATTTTATTACTGTATTCTGGTAATGAAGTTACATCAAATGAGTTGTCTGTCTCTTTTGCTTTTTCAATTTCTGATATTTTAGTATTTATTTCTTCTAGTTTGTTATCTAGTTTTGGAAGTTCTTGTTGTATTTTTTCTCTAGCCTTTGTATTTTCATCTAATCTTATATTTATAGCCTGTCCTTCTCTATTTATTGCCTCTTGTTCACTTTTTTTATGTAGATTTAAATTATCTTCAAATTGTTTTTTTATTTCTTCCTTTTTATCTGTTTCATACTCTCTTTTACAAGTTGGACATATGAATGAGTTTGGATCAAATTCTAATGTAGTTTTACTAACTTCATCCCATTTTTTATATAACTCTTCTTTTCTTTTTTGGTCTAATTGTATTTTTAATAATCTGTCACTATCTTCTTCCTGGTTTAATCTAATTGTATTCTCAATTACCTTTTTTTCATTTTGTAAGTTAATTAAGTCTGTAGAATACTTTTGAGAATATTCAGTTTCCTTTTTTAATTTAAAGTCTGCTAATTCTTTTTTTGCAATTGCTAATTGATCTGCTATTTTCATATTTTCTTTTGCTTTTGTTTGTATATCTGTCATTTCTAATTCAATGCTATTAAGTTGTTTATTGTAGTTTTCTTTTTCTTCTTCTATTTTCTTATAATCAATATTATGTTCAGTTATTAAAGTATTTGTAAGCTCATCAATTCTTACAGGTATAGTTTCTTTTTCCTTGTTTAAATCTTTTATTTTTGCTTGTACTACTTTTTTATAGTCATCAATGGATCTACCTTCTAAATTGTCTTTTAATATTTTAAATTCTTCTTTTGAATCTAATATTTCATCATCAGAAATATTTGCTCCAGAAATATTTATTAGTAATTCTCTTCTTTCTGTCCATTTCAATTGATTATTAAAATATGATGGGTCTGTAATTAATTTAAATAAACTTTCTGGAATTAAACTATTTATTTTTTCCTCATAATCTTTCTTTTTTACTGGTACTTCATCTATCCAATAATTAGTTTCATGTCCAGAAAATTCTCGATCACTTTCTCCTCTTTTCTTTACCCATTTTTCTTGCAACACTTTTTTAAAAGTCATATCTACACCATCTATTACTAAAATTGCTTCAACTTCATGTTCTAAAAAGTGTATCGGATTATTATTATTATCTAATGTTTTTATATTGAAATCTTTTCTATCACTACTATCTTTATCAAAAAATAACCATTTAAATGCATCAAATACTGTTGTTTTTCCTGTTGCATTTGCTCCATAAATATTTGTATTTTGACAATTAAAATCTATTTTTAACTCTTTTATTCCTTTAAAATTCTTCAGTTTTAAACTAAATATTTTTATTTCCATTTACTATTTTCTCCCTTCTTTTTTATTCCAATAACATCCTTCACAACTATATGCTTTTGGACAATCGCATCCATTTGGATTACTACACATTATTAATCACCGGCCTTTGACTTTGTTTTAATTCAAATGCCTTTTGAGCATCTTCCATTGCTTCTATAAAACCACAATTAGAGCATATATCTGTTTTTCCATCTCTGCGGCTTAATGCTGGTCTATCTCCAAGTGGTCCATTACATTTTGGACATTTTTTCATAATTCCTACCTTTCCGCTCTTGATTTCCATATTTTTATATGTTAGAATGAAAATAGAGCATTTATATAAGTGTTTTTATAGAACTATTTATTACTTTTGCGGGTATTTGGTAGTTCTATTATTTTTGCGTTTTGCCTTTTGTAACCAATTTCTATTTCATCAATAAGTAATTCATATCTAGTATCTGTACATAATTCTGATATCTTTCTTCTTTTTACACTTGGATCTGAGTAGTCATTTGATTCATTTATGTTTCTTATTTGTAATAAGATATCTGATACGCTAAATTTAATGTCTTTGATTTCCTTTTCTTTTAATGAAATAGTTTCTTCTAATTGTTTAATTTTTAACGCTTCCTCTGTATGCTTTCCTTTCATATTATTTACCTCCTTTCAATCTTCTTAATTTATACTTCATTGTGGCCAATGTTATAATGTGCCAAATGTAGCAATCGTGTAATTTATCCATGTTATCCTCCTAATCCTCTAATAAAATTTATAATGCCTCGTTTCAATTTTCTGTTTTCTTCATTTATTATTCTCATTTCATTTAATAGGTTTTCTTTATCATTTGATTTTTCTTTTACCATTTGTTCTAGATATGTAGTATGTGCTTGATATTCCTTTTTTGCTTTTTCAAAATTTTCAATTTTATCTTTCATACTTTTGTATTCTTCAATAGAAATTATCATCTCATCTTCATGAACTCTAGCATTAAATACTTCCATTTCATTATCACATCTATCTTCTTCCATTTTTCTTATCCCCTTTCTTTTTTTCACTTTCTTCATATAATGTTTCTATAATAAGTATTACTATTAAACCTAAAACTGGTACTAAGTATTCTCCTCCATATGCTTGATGTCCTCTAAGTTTGTTAGCATAATTTATTGATAATATTGTTAATATAATAGTTCCTATAATTACTAATATTTCTAATATTCTTACTAGAAATTTCTTTTTATTGGTTATTTTCATTGTTCATCCCCCTTTAATCTTTTCTTTTTGTACCATTCTCTTATTGCACTTCCTAATGCAACTTTCTCTTTTCCAAAGTTTTCGCTTGGAAAGTCTTGTGAATTATAAATATTTAATGCTGTTGGTACACTGCAATTTCTTAATTCTGCAAATTGTGTTGGGGTATAAAAAACATTATCTTGTAATTCCATTTTCTCTCCTCCTTATCTTTGTGTGGTGTTCCGCATTTTTTTATATTTCATATTTCTACCTTTCTATTTGTTAATTTTTTTAACAAATTATTCTAAAAAAATATAGTTCCTAAAATCTAGTTCATTTAATTCGCAATATCTAATAAGCAAATTACAAAACTTATCACTTTTACTTTTCTTTGGATTATTTAGTATTGTGCTTACATAAGTAGCATCCATGCCTATAGATTCTGCAAACCATGAAATATTATTTCTAAAACGCTCTAATATTAATTGTTTTACAGCTTCTATGTTCACTTTCATATAAAAATACACCTCTTTTCTTTTTGTTAATTTTTTTAACAAATTCATTATATATATCCATTTTAAAAAAGTCAATACTTTTTGTTAAAATTTTTAACATTTTTTCTTGATTTTTTTAAAACATTGTAATATACTATATTTGGAGGTATAAAAATGTTTGATAAAAATAAATTCGCTAATATTTTAAAAAATATAAATGATACTTTTGAAAATCAAACATACTTTGCTAAAGCAGCTGGTGTTAACAGGACTTATTTATCTCAATATATGAACTTGAAACTAGATAGTCCCCCATCCCCTAAATTATTAAGAGGTATTGCTGCAGCTTCAAAAGATATAACTACTTATGATGAATTAATGCAAATATGTGGTCATATTAATTTAATTGGATTATTTGATACAGATTTAAATGATACAGAAATAGCCATATTAAATCAAATGCTTCTTGACTATAAAGATTTCTTGAGTAACAATCATAATTCCTTTAATAAATTTAATGAACAGAAATATTTAAGGAAACTAACTGATGAATCAAAAAATAAAATTATTATTGCATTTAGAAGAAACTCTTTAAACTTAATTTTAGATAAACCTAAAGAAATGGCTGAAGATAATAATTATTTTGAATTTGTTGCTGAAGATGATGCTATGTTTCCTCTTCTTGATATTGGAGATGTTGCTCTTGTCTATAAACAAACTGAAATCGATAATACTCCAGCATTAAATAAAGGAACATACTTAATAAAATTAGAAGATAAAAATACAATTAGAAAAATTGTTTTAAATGAAAATGGAACATCTTATGAATTAATAGCAATGAATGGGTGTTACAAAAAAATAGATATTAATGTTAATGAAATAGATAATATAAAAGTATTTGGCAAAGTTGTTAAAACAGAAAATATCAGTGCTTTTAAATAATATGCAAAAAAGGGGGTTTTATTTATGGATCCAGTAGTAATATTTTTATTGATTTTTATATTTTTTTGCTTATTTATGGTGTATTACACATCATATCAAAAATCTAAATCTAAAAAGCAATTGTTAGCACTAAAGAAGGAAAAAAATGCAACTTTATTTATTGCTTTATCACATTTTTATGGATTGCCTATTGCTGAAAACGTATTAATTCAACTTTTTTCTTGTCCAGATGAATATGAATTTTTAGCAAATGGGAATACTTTTAAATTAAGTAAAAATAAAGTTACAGATATTACAATAACTAATGATATTGAAATACAAAAGAATAATGTATCAAGCATAGGAGGAGCAGTAGGTGGTGCACTTTTATTTGGTCCAATCGGAGCTATGATAGGAGGTAGATCAAAAGAAAAAACTTCTAAAATAGTAAATTCTTATTTAATATTTACATTTTTAGATAAAGATGAAATAAAATATATTGCTTTAAATTGTACTGGTAATTTTCAAGCATCTAAATTTGTTAATGAATTTAAAAAGTACAATAACAAAGCATCAACAACTATAGAATTATAAAAAAAGGATAATGTGTTTAGTTTTTGCGGAACACCACACATTATCCAGAGCATAACCACTATTGAAAGTGATTACATTACTATAATATCAAATAATGCTTTCATTTTCAATAGTTTAAATCAAAAAAGATTATTGAATATGGAGGTTTTTTTATTATGGGTACAACTAAAACTCGTGGAAATGGCGAAGGTACTATATTCAAAAGAAAAAGAAATGGCAAAATCATGTGGGTTACTGAATACACTATTGCTATGTATGATGAAAAAACTGGAAAAAGGAAAAGGAAAACTATATATGGAAAAACAAGACAAGAGGTAAAAAAGAAATTAGAAAAGGTTATTACTGAATTAAATACAGATACTTATGTGGATAAATCAAAAGTTACATTTTATGATATTGCAAAAGAATTTATTGATACTGCCTACCAAATGAATAAATTAAAAGAAAGTTCATACTCTCGTAAATTGCATACATTAAAGAATATTTCTACACATTATATTGCTAACATGGAACTTCAAAAAATTACAGAAAAGGATTTAAAAGATTTCTTAATATATATTACAAAATATTCAGATTCTGTTATTGCTAAAATATATGGAATAGTTAACAATACTTTTAAAATAGCTGTGAGGCGAAATATTTTGCGTTATAACTTTTTAGACGATCAACTAGAATTTGAAATACCTTTATCTCAAAAATATAAAGACAAGTCTAAAAATGTATCTGCTTTTACTATTGATGAACAAAAGCAACTTATTAATGAATTGCAAAATGCAAAAAAATTTAGATATAAATATCAAATTTTATTAAGTTTGTTTACAGGTATGAGAATGGGCGAAATAAATGCTTTAGATATAAATGATATTGATTTTAAAAATAAGATAATTCATATTAAAAGAACTATTACTCGTACATTTGATGACAGAGCAACAATTGGTTCTTATACAAAAACAGTAAATGGAATTAGAGATATAATGATGGATTCTAATGTTGAAAATATCCTTAAAGAATATTTATCATCAGAATATTATACAGAAAATGATTATAACCTTCTATTTTGCAATTCATATAAAGAATGTATAAGTACAGATACTGTTAATATGATGTTCAAAGAGTTTTGTAAAAATTATAACATTGGAAAAGGTTATGATGTCCATCAACATATGCTCCGACATACATTTGCAACTAGATGTATTGAGTCTGGAATGCCTGCATCCGTTTTAGCAAAAATAATGGGACACGCAAATGTTGCAACTACTTTAAATGTATATTGTGAAGTTTTTGACAAATTTAAAAAAGAACACCTTGATTTATCTTACAACTACTTAAAGGAAAATGGCTTGACACTTGACTCTTAAGCATATATTTGTACAGCCACGAGTACAGCCGTACGAATTATTTTTAAAATATTTTATATTTATTTGAAAATACATTAAAAATTAAAAACATAGATATAACAATGGTTTGAACCACTTTGAAATAAAATCAAAATATGTTCAAACCATTGATTTTAGGTTGCTTTTGCCAGCCATTAAACTCTTTTCCATCATATTCTATAACTAATTTTA
>CAQUBD010000014.1 GCA_948891265.1 uncultured Clostridia bacterium
ACTCCTACTTACTACAATTATTTACTATAAAATCAATAACATCATCTTCTTTATAGTTTTCTTTATTTCTATTCCTATCTTCTTCTGTTAAGTCAACAAAATATTTGTTGCATTCTGGCATAATTGACATTGAATCCAATGGATAACCTGGATTTCTTTTTTCACAAGGCTTGTCTACGAAATAGAAGTGGTTCTTACTCCAACTATACTCTTTTGATTCTTTTCCATCATATATTACCATTCCATATACCCATTTAGCTGTTAGCTTTCCACCGTATTCTTGAACCAAATTACAATAATATTCAATCATTTCATCATCATTTAATTCTTTTCCATTCACTCTTCTTACATGAGTTCCTGGTTGTTTTTCTTCTGGCAACTCTTCTATATATAAATTATTATCCATACCTATAGTTGTAATTTTGGTTTTATCATAATATGCTTTTGCTTTTATATAAGCATTTTCTATAGCATTTTTTCCTGTTTCCTCTGGTTTTAGATTTATTCCTAAATCTTTTATAGTTAATACCTCTATATTATTTTCTTTTAGTTTTTCTGCATATTTCTTTATTTTGGCTGGATTTGTTGTTGCAAATAACACCTTCATTTTACTTGACCTCCTTAAAACCATTTCTACTCCATAACCATAAAGGAGTATGTATATCAATAGGTTTATATTTAGTTTCTTTAAATAATTCATTCCATCTATCAACTACTATCAGCTGTACATCACTTTTATTTAATTCTTCATCAGTTATTAATCCTAATCTATGTGTTGCTTGAATTACATGTGTATCTGGTGCAACTGTTAATTGATTAATATTTTTATATTTTCTGTCTGTATATTGATATATCACATATAGCCAATAGTTACATATTTTTGTTCCAGATAAATATGGGAATTTCTTTTTATTTTCTCTTTGTATAAGGTTCTTTATCTTATCAACATCATTATCTAATGAGTCAAATAATTTTCTGATATCTCCATCATATAATTCTACAAATGTTTTACATAGAGATAACCATATTTCAGTTTGCTTTTGTTTTTGCAATGCTATCTTATATTTTACAAGAGCATATTGCACTTCTTCAAAAGTTTTGTTTATACATATTTTAGGATTAAATACAAAATTAGTTTCTTTATCATTATATGTATTTAATGAACTTTCCCATAATTTATATGAGTTTCTTTGATAGTTCAGTGCCATAGGTAATGTAAAATAAAGATAGTTTTCTACTGAAGATTTATCTAAATGTGGATTTGCATCTTCAGGCATAACTTCGCCACCAAGACTACCCTTTTTCCACATATTATATAAAATATCTACTTTTTGTAATACTTCTTTTTTATTATACATATTGCACCTCAACAATTATTTTCTATGATTATTATAATAGCATAAAAACTAATACTTATCAATAAAATTGAAACACATTTTCTTTGTTTTCTAAATATAATATTCAAATTATTTTAAAGTCTATGTAATATATTTTCTATGCGAATTTTTTACATTGTTTTGGCTAACCATAGCATATTCCATTGTTGTGTCTATTTTTATATGTCCTAATAACTTTTGTACTTGTTCAACTGGCATACCTTTATCAATAGCCATCGTTGCCATTGTTCTTCTAAATTTATGTGGATGTACTTTATTTATATTTGCTTCTCTTCCTAAATTTCTAATAGCAATTTCAATTCCTGATATTCCTAATCTGTTATAAGGTTTTATAAGCGATACAAATAATGCTTCATTGTTATCTGTTCTTGTCTCCAAATATTTCTTTATATACATTTTGCTTTTAGCACTAAAATAAACTTCTCTTTCACTATTTCCTTTTCCTAAAACAATACAACTTCTTTCCCCAAAATTCATGTCTGCTATATTTAATCTTGTAAGTTCTCCAACTCTCATACCAGTTGATATTAATAGTTCTAATATCGCTAAATCTCTTACATTTGAGCAAGTATCCCTTAACTTTTCTAAGTTCTCATCTGTAAATGTTTCTTTAACCTTTTTAGTTGCTTTAACTTTATGAATCCTTCTGACTGGACTTTTAACAATATAATCTTCATTTTCTAACCAAGCAAAGAAACTTGATAATGTTCTTCTTATATTATCTATTGTTACCATACCAGCACTTGAATTACTTTTATAATCAGCTAAGTAGTTTCTTAATATTTCAGTAGTAATTTCATTTATTGGAAGATTTATTGTATCTAGCATTTTGGTTATATTATCTTTATAGTAATTTAAAGTTCTGGTTGAGCAACCTTCAATTTCTTTAGATGATATGAATTTATTCAATATATCTGTATTATTCTTTTGCGTTTCTTGCTTTTTAGTTTGTTCTATCATTTCAATTTGATAATTTAAGCATATTTCCATAAGTATTTCTTTTAATTTTATTCTTTGGTTATTGTCTAAAAAATCTTCTGTTGTATCAATTACTTTTTCTACAAATAATTCTCTCATGACAATTACCTCCTTACATTTTTTACTTAATAGTTTGCAATATATAGAACTCTATCTATATTATACAATATTTAATTAACATAATAAAAGATGAGCATATTTTATAGCCCACCTCAAAGTTTATATTTTTTGTTTAAATTTCCAAATCCAACCTTAGCGACAAATTACTATTTGTTTAAGAGCATTATATCATAAACTCTAATTAAAGAATATCGTTTTATGATATAAAGATAAGATACGTACCTTTTTATATGTTTAAATAATTATATATAATTTTAAATAATAATGTCTAACAATAATTCTAACAGAAATCTATGCCTTCCTTGTTACTCAAAGATTACAAAGATTTAGTTTTTGTTAGACAGTTTTTTGGGGAAGTCTAACAATAAATCTAACAAAAACTCTGTAACGCTGCAAAAGTCTAAATAATTTTAAATAATCTTGAATGATAAAATGCTTATTTTTAGGCATTTTGAGATACTATTCAATAATTTTGAATAAAAATAAAAAGTGTTGAAAACTACTATTTTCAACACTTTTTGCATCTTGCTGGTCGAGGTGACAGGGATCGAACCTGCGACCTCATGGTCCCAAACCACGCGCGCTACCAACTGCGCTACACCTCGATATTCATTAAACGCTTATATATAATATCACAAACAAGAAAAATTTGCAACAATTTTTCAAAAATTTTTCTAAAAAAGTATAGATTAAGGTGTTAATAAAGATAAATACCTTCTAATAGATATAAATTAGCTGTAAATTGTAACAAATTTAGTGTTGTAACCAAATAAATTTTAAATCATATAATATTATTATATATTACATATATCTTATTTAACTTAATATATTTATACTAGAGGTGATAATATTGAACAATATGAATATTGATGAAAATACAATGCAAAATATCAAAAATATGGTAGACAATGGGAATTTACAAGATGCAATATCTCAAATATCTCCAGAAATGATTCAAAATTTTTCTAAAATACTTTCAAATCAAAATAGTAATAATCAACAAATACCAACTAATAATGTAAATAGCTCCAATTCAAATATGAATACATCAAGTACTACTAATGGTTTCGATTTTAGTGGAATAGATATGAATACTATAATGAAAATGTCTTCTGTAATGAGTAAAATGAATAATACTCAAAATGACCCTAGAGCAAATTTATTAAATTCATTAAAACCATATTTAAGAGATAGTAAAAAGGGAAAACTAGATAACTATATGAATTTATTAAATGTTACTAAAATAGCTGAAATTATGAAAGATAATAATAAGGAGAATAATGATAATGTTTAGATTTCCTCCATTTAGATATCCTTATAATCCCCCATATTATGGATATTACAATAACTACGCCAATTTATACAATTTACAAAAACAGCAAAAAGAAAAAAAAGAAGATAGTATTACTAACTCAATAGAAGTTAGTAATACTATTCATTCAAATTCTCATTCAAAAACATACTCAGATACAGAAAAAAGCATCTTTGAAATATTTGGGATTAAATTATATTTGGATGATCTAATTATTCTTGGTTTATTGTTTTTCTTATATCAACAAAATGTACAAGATGAAATGCTATATATAATTTTGTTTTTATTATTATTTTCATAATTACTCAATTATAATTTTATCTTCATCAATATAAACATATGCTTGTCTATGAACAGGCTCTTCATCTCTGTTCATTTCTTTAACAATATTTGAAATTCTAATTTGCACAACATCTAAATTTCCTGCTGCAACTATAGCATTTTTATTTCCTTTAGCTCCTGCATGAGCTAATCCTCTTAAATTTCCTAACACTACTATATTATCTGAGGCAATTACTTCTGCTCCAGAATTCACATCCCCTAAAATAACTATACTTCCTTCCGTCTCTAATTTTTGCCCTGATCTTAGTGAACCTCTATGAAATTTAGTTTCAGAAATGCTTATCTCTTGTTTAAATGCTCTTGTTATACTTGATAGTCCTAAGCTTTTAGGCATATCAAACTCTATATCAACATCTATATTTTCTTTTATAAGCTCTTGTATTTCATCTATTTCTTTATTCTTTAATACTTTCCCAACAATTTTTATTGGTGTTTTTTCATCTTTATATAATTTTTTTAAATCAGGTATTTTCTTTGTTAATACTGATATAATTTTTCTTTGTTCAGCATTTTCTGCTATTTTAATTACTATTTGATTTTTCTTTAAATTAATACTTACACAATTATTCATTTTTACATCCCCTTCACTATGCTTTACCTAATTCATCGCAAACTCTCTGTATATGGTATTGCTTGCATATTTTCAGTTACATTTTGAGTATTCATTCCAAAATACTCTGCCATTATATTCCTTACTGCTTCTGCTGTATAATTTCCATGACCTCCATTTTCAACCATTACTACAACTGCAATTTCTGGCTTATCATATGGAGCAAATGCTGCAAACCATGCATTTACTATATCTTTCCCATTCTTATCTTTTCCAGCTTCAGCAGAACCGGTTTTTCCTCCAACAGCTATATCAAAGTTTGTAAATCTTGCTGCTGCTGTACCAGATTCTCCACTTGTAACAGATTTCATACCTACTTTTACTGCATTTATATAATCACTATTTAACTGTATTTCCTCTTTGTTATCACTTTCTTCAACTTGTAGTTTCTTATTTATATGTTTATCTATATTTTCTTTTGAAACTTCGGTACCATCTGCACTTTGAATTGATTTTACAATACTTACATCTACATCATTTCCTCCATTTGCAATCATACTTATATATTTAGTCATTTGTAATGGTGTAAATTTATTGTATCCCTGTCCAATTGCTGCATTTATTGTATCTCCTGGATTCCAATACTTATTTATAGATTCAACATATTCCTTACTCGCCAATGTTCCAGAAACTTCACCTGGTAATTCTATTTGTGTTTTCTTTCCTAGCCCAAAATATTTCGCATATTTGTCTAGTGTATCAATTCCCATTCTATTAGCTGTTTCATAGAAAAAGAAATTACAAGATTTTTCTATTGCTCCAATTACATTAAGATATCCATGTCCTCTACCATAATCTGAAAAATACCAGCATTTCCATGTTGAACCATATCTATTATATTGACCTGTATCATTCATTCTTTCAGTTAAAGTAATATTTCCAGATTCCAACCCTGCAATTGCAGTAACCATTTTATATATTGACCCTGGCTCATATGCACTCTGGATAGTTTTATTTAATAATGGATATGACATATTGTTTGAGTAGTTATTCCACTCTTCTTGACTTATACCATTTGCAAAAGATTGAGGATTGTAATCAGGATAACTTGCCATGGCTAGTACCTCTCCTGTATTTACATTCATAACAACACATGAACCACCTTTTGCATCATAAGATTTCCCAAAGCCACCATTTCTTATCTTTTCTATATTTGTCTTTAAATTTTCTTCTGCTATTTTTTGTAATTTGGAATCTATTGTAAGTATTACATTTGCTCCCGCAATAGCTTCCTTTTCAACAACTTCTGCTGTTATAGTTCCATCAACTGCCATATCAATTTGTTTA
The DNA here is from genome assembly GCA_948891265.1 of uncultured Clostridia bacterium. GTDB lineage: Bacteria > Bacillota > Clostridia > TANB77 > CAG-508 > CAG-269. Next base: position 6,047 of record CAQUBD010000014.1, read on the forward strand.
GTACCTTTTTTTCCTCTTAGATAATCTTCAAATAAAGATTCAATACCTGTTTTTCCTATAATATCATTTTGGTCATACTCATCTTTCCTGCGCTGATATTCTGAATCATTTATTTTGGCTGCATATCCTAAAATATGAGAAGCTAAACTTCCTTCTACATAACTCCTTACAGGTTGTACTAAAATATTTATACCTGGAAATTCGTCTGAATTCTCGCTAAATTCCGCAATAGCATCCCTTGTTATGTCCTTTGCAATTGTCAATGACTTTGTACTACTATAGCCTTCTCTAGCTATTGCATATCTTATTGCTATAATTTTTCTTATTTGAGAAATGTCATCATTTTTAATTTTATATTTTTCTTTAAATTTATAAAATGTCTGCTCTGCACTATAATCTTCTTCTATATCATTACTTTTTTTCCAATTGCTTAATGTATTGTCTGATATTGTAAATTCAAATGGATTAATTCTTATCGGAAAAGAATCTGTATAGCTTATATTATATTTTTCTAGTACATTAATAATCTTAAGTATAGTGTCATTCAATGTGTTTGTATCTATCTTACTTTTATATAATTCCAGATTAAATTTTTGACTAGAAGTAACTAATGTATTACCAAATCTATCTAATATTTCACCTCTTGCAGCTTCTAAAGTACTTTCTCGTGTTAATCTTGTATTTGACTGTTCTCTATATTCTGCACCATGTATTATTTGAAGGTTGAATAATTGAATAATTAATGCTATTCCTATAAGATAAGTAAAAACAGTTATTAAATTATATCTAAAATTAATACTCTTTTTATTAATTTTCTTTGACAATTCTTCACCTTCCTCCAAAAGCCTTTTTTATTATTTTGCTTCTAAAAATATCTTGTTAAGATTTTATTTCCTTTGTACTCATTTTCTATATAATATCCAAATTTTTGTATTAGAGGATATATAATTATAGTTATCAAAATATTATACACAATTTCTATTATAAGAATTATTAAAAAATTAAATAATTCTACATTTATAGAATATAAAACATAATTTATAAAAAATGTTATAACTTCAAAGATTACTGTAGAACCAAATACCATAAACATAATCGTAATTCTACTATCTTTAGAAAAGTTTTTATCAAAAAGAGCAGCAATAATTCCAATTAATGCAAATCCAAATAAATTAACTCCAACTATCTCTCCAAATAATAGGTCTAAAAATATACCTACTATAGAACCATATATAGTCCCCATAATTCTATTTCCAAATAAGCCTATAAATAACACATAAATTATGAAAAGGTTTGGTTTTACATTAGCAATTGTAAAAAAGTTAAAAAAGTTAGATTGTAAAAAATATATTAAAAAAGCTACTAAAATTAAAATTATGTTTATAATTATCTTTTTCAAAACCTCACCTCTCTATAATTTGATAAATTTTAATATAATTTCTAATATTGCACTATTATATTAATACTTAATTATTTTTTATAACTAATACTGTATTCAATTTATTAAAATCTACAGCAGTCTCTACTATAGCATATCGATCAGTTATATTTTTAGTAGAAATAATACTCTTAATAGCACCTACATGTATACCTTTAGGATAAATTCCACCTAAACCTGATGTATCAACACTATCTCCTTGTATTAAATTAGCATCTGTGGCTATATACATAGCTTTTAGCTCTAAATTACTATTTAATGTGCCTTTACAAACTATACTATCTTTATTAGTACTCATCAGACAACTTATTGAACTTGATGTATCAATTATAGTTCTAACCTTGGCTGTATTTTTATTAACAGATATAACATTACCAACTAGACCTTCATCAGCTATTACGGTCATATTTTTCTCTACACCATCATCTTTACCAATGTTTATAATTATTGTCTTCGAGTAATTACTAATATCTCTATTTATAACATATCCTGGTATAGTTTTATATTCTCCATATTTTTCGGTTAATCCTAAATATTCTTTTAGAGTTTCATTCTCTGTTTTAATATTCTCTAGCTCTCTTAAAGATTGTTCTAGTTGACTATTTTTCTCTTTTAAATCTTGATTTTCTGCCTTTAAATTGTTTATGTCAGTAAAAAAAGTAGAATTTCCACTAACTTTATTTTTTAAATATGTTAGACCATTTTGTACAGGCATTACTAGCTTATTAGCAATATTTTCAAAAAAAGATGTGTTGGCTTCTCTGTTAGAAAATATAACTATTATAATCAAAATTACTATTGTTATAATAATACCTAATAATCCACTTTTCTTATTTTTATACATATTTTCTCCCTTCGCTTCACTTCGTTTAGTTCATCGTCATGTTTGTAGTATACTTACTTTCTTTTTCTAGAATTAATAAGTACTGTTTTTAGTCTTTCTAAATCGTCTAATGTTTTTCCAGTTCCTCTAACAACGCAATCTAATGGTTCTTCAGCAACATAAACAGGCATACCTGTCTCAATACTTAATAATTTGTCTAGATTTTTTATTAAGGAACCTCCACCTGCAAGTACAATACCTTTTTCCATAATGTCTGAAGCAAGCTCAGGTGGCGTTTTTTCAAGTGTAATCTTTACTATATCTACAATTTTTGAAATTGACTCTTTCATCGCCTCTTCAATTTGCGTAGAAGTAATTTTTACATTTCTAGGTAATCCATCTGTTAAATCTCTTCCTCTAACTTCAATTATTCCTTCTGCCATAAGAGGCATTGCACAACCTATCTGCATTTTAATTTGTTCAGCAGTCGTTTCACCTATTGCTAAATTCATTTCTCTTTTTATATAATTCACAATATCTTCATCAAGTTCATCTCCTGCAACTCTTAAAGAATGGCTAATTACAATTCCTCCTAAAGATATAACTGCGACTTCTGTAGTTCCTCCTCCAATATCAACAATTATATTTCCACTTGGTTCAGCTACATCTAATGATGCACCTATAGCTGCTGCCATAGGCTCTTCAATTAAATATACTTCTTTTGCACCAGCTTGAATAACAGATTCTTCTACTGCTCTTTCCTCAACTTCAGTAATTCCTGATGGAACGCCTACTACAACTCTTGGTCTTCCTATATTATATCTTTTCTCTACTTTCTCTATAATATTTTTAAGCATTAATTGAGTAGCTGTAAAGTCAGCTATTACACCATCTTTTAATGGTCTAACTGCTTTTATTTGTTCAGGAGTTCTTCCTAACATGTCTTTTGCTTCATTTCCAGTCGCCATTATTTTTCCTGTTCTTTTATCTATTGCTACAACAGAGGGCTCTTTTAAAATTATTCCCTTTCCCTTTAATGTTACTAGAATATTGGCTGTTCCTAAATCAATACCAATATCTTTTGAACCAAATGTAAAAAATTTCATATAATTCATTTCCCTTCATTAACAATTTTTTCTGCCATTTTCTGAGTTTCTACAAAAACACTTTTAAAATTTTTATCCCCAATTACTATATGATCTAATAAGTCTATATCAAACATTTTAGCCGCATTATATAGCTTGTCCGTAAACTTTATATCCATCTTACTAGGTGTTGAATCGCCTGTTGGATGATTATGTATTAATATCATTTTAGGAGCTTGTATTTTTAATGCCTCCGAAATAATTTCTTTCATATTTACATTAGCAAAACTAGTCCCTCCTGTAGCAACATCAACACACTTCAATATTTCATTTTTAGTATTTAACAAAAATAGTTTTACGTACTCCTTTTTTTCAAACCTTAGCTCTTCCATAACTAAATCTGCTATTTGTTCTGTATTTTTTATCTGTACTTTTTTATAGTTGGATGGTTTACACATTCTAATTGCTAATTCGCAAACTGCCTTTAATTGGATAGCCTTAACTCTTCCAATACCTTTAAGTTGCATGAATTGTTGCAATGTTAAATCTTTCAAAAAATTCAAATCCCCCATCTGTGGGTCATAGTTTAAATTTAATATTCTTTGAGCTATTTGTATTGAGGTTTCTTCTTTAGTACCTGACTTTATTATTATTGCTAATAATTCTGCATTTGATAAGCTTTTTTCTCCATACAATTCTAATTTCTCATATGGTCTTTCTGTTTCTGGTAATTCTTTAATTTTTAGTGACAAATTAAAACTTCCTTTCATTAGAATTTTTTCTGCGGTATGTATTTATATTATAGTAAGCTAAAAAAATTCCCTATAATATAAAAAATCCGTATTTTCTACTTTATAAATTGTTCTATATTTGTCCCACTTTTATTTTTTATACCTTTTTATATATGAATATTGCTAATATCATTCCTATAATACTTGAAATATTTATTTTTAAAGTCAACCCAAAAGTTAGTTTCAATACATTTAAATTTAATACCAATGGATTATATAGTCCAAATTCCTGCTCATATGATAGCCATTGAAGCCATGAAACTCCTACTGCTACTTTACCAAGTAATCCCCCTACAACTAATCCAGCTAATAAAAATACTAATAATACCCATATATTCTTTTCTCTTGTAGCCATTTCTATCCCTCCATTTTTCCTTTGTCTTTACGGATACACCTTTTTCTAATATAGTGATATTATATATTGATTTGTCATTTTTTTCAAGCAATTTCAATAAATTTAAGAAAAATGATTTACATTTTACATAACATAGTGTATAATTTTTTAAATAACATTATAAACCTTTTTATAAATTTAGGAGGTAATCATATGAAGAAACAGGTTTGGAATTTTGTTTTAACTGGTGGTCCTTCTGCTGGAAAGACAACTGGGCTATCTATTATGGAACAATCATTAGAAAATCGGGGATATTATGTACTAATTGTTCCCGAAACAGCAACAGAAGTAATACCAACTGGTATACGTCCCTTTAATAACTCTTTAGATATCTTGACTTTTCAATATATAATATTTGAAAAACAACTTCATAAAGAAGAGTTATATCGAAAAGTAGCTCAAATGCTCTCTGCAGAAAAAGTAGTTATTATTCATGATCGAGGTCTTATTGATAACAAAAGCTATATTTCAGATGAACAATTCAAAAAATTACTGTCAGATTTTTCACTTAATGAAGTAACCGCTCGTGACAGGTATGATGCAGTATTTCATCTTGTAACTGCAGCAGATGGTGCCGAAGAATTTTATACTTTAGAAAATAATCCATCCAGAACAGAGACCCCTGAAGAAGCAAGAAGGTTAGATAAACTTGGAATTTCAAATTGGACTGGTCATTCACATTTTCGAATTATTGATAATAGCACTAACTTCGAAAGAAAAATGGAAAGACTTATGTGCGAAGTATATTCTGCACTTGGAGATCCAGTTCCTATTGAGACAGAAAGAAAGTACCTTATAAAGAAACCAGATTTAAGTATATTGGCACAGCGTACCCCTATTACTGTTATTGATATTATGCAGACTTATCTTAAGTCCTCCAATAACATTGAACGTCGTGTACGTCAGCGTGGTCAAAATGGTAACTTCTCATATTATCTGACAGAAAAAATTGATATTGATTCTATGAATCGTACTGAATTGGAACGAAAAATTTCTGAAAAAGACTATATCCATTATCTAGCAGAAATGGATTCATCTCTTTCACCTATCGTAAAAAAGAGAATTTGTTTCGTTTACGATTCTCAGTACTTTGAATTAGACTTATTTGATTTCTCAGAAGATTTAGCTATAATGGAAATCGAACTAACTAATCAAAATTCATCTGTCAATCTGCCTGACTTTGTTGATATTATTAAAGAAGTTACAGATAATCCATCTTATCGTAATTATCATCTTGCAAAAACACGGACCCTGTAATTTATATTATATACTAATATTCCAAACAAAATATTTAAAAACCAACTCATTGAGTTGGTTTTGTAATTTTTACTCTATTTTAATTACCAAAAATTACTCCTTTAAATATAATAATAATAGTTGTATAATATAATTAAGTAGTACTGGAGGTAATCTAATGAAAATTGAAAAACTAACAGAAAATAAAATCAGAATAATTTTAAAGAAAGAAGATTTTAAAGATAAATCATTAAATGTGCAAGAAGTTCTTTTAAAAAGTCCTGACTCTCAAAGTTTATTTTTAGAAATATTAAATAGAGCAAAAACAGAAGTTAATTTTGATACAGAAGGACACAAATTATTAATTGAAGCACATTTTCAAAGTGATGATATTTTTATATTTACAATAACAAAATATATTGAATCTAACACTACTTTAAAAAGCAAAAACAGGAAACTTTTGCCATCAAAAAAAGTGCAAGTTTTTAATACTTCATATCGTGTTTATCAATTTAGTGATTTTGATGATTTTTGCAATTTCTGTAATTTTATAAATAGCAATAATACTATAGATTTAAAAAAACTTTTTAAATCTTCTGTATTATATCTTTATAATGATACATATTATTTATTAATTGATGATATTAGCCTATATAACAAATCGTTAAATTTGTTCCATTCTTCTTTATTAGAATTTTCAGAATTTTTAGTATGTACTAAAAATTTTAAATTCAAATTAAGAGAACATGGTAAAATTATGATTAAAAATAATGCAATAGTAAAGGGAATAAAATATTTTGCATAATTTTATTTTCCATAATATAAAAGTAATCCACAATTTAACAATAATTAGTGGATTACTTTTTTACATATTTTATTATTTCTTACAACTACTTTATAATTATTTATAACTAATATAAATAATTCTGCGGATTATATGCAACACCATTAACTCTAATTTCAAAATGCAAATGTGGCCCTGTTGAATTACCAGTTGAACCAACAGCAGCTATAGTTTGCCCTTGAGTTACAGTTTGTCCAACAGAAGCATATAATTGACTGCAATGTCCATAATAAGTTTGCACCCCATTACTATGTGTAACTACAATTAATTTACCATAAGAACCTTTCCATCCAGAAAATGTAACTGTCCCTGATGCAGCAACTGATACAGGTGTACCTGTAGATGTAGCTATATCTAATCCAGTATGTGCAGAACTTCTTATACTACTTCTTGAACCAAATCTTGAAGAAATTATCCCTGACACTGGTTTTTTTAGTGAAATTCCTAAACTTACTTTTGAACTAGAAATACTCATCGCTGTATTTACTGTACCTGAGGATGTTCTATTACTATTAGATTTTTTATTTGATGCTACAATTACATCTTTAGGCTTAACATATAATTTACTTACAGCATCACCAACTGCCGTCATCTCTTTTAGCTCAGTCTCATATTTTTCTGAAATTGTTATATTTTCAATATTTGAACTACTCTTTTCTTTTAATTGATTAACAATTTCTTCAGCCTCTGAAAAATTAGGCACATATATTTTTTCTTCTTGATTTTCTAAAATCGCATAATATCTATAGTATGTAGTCCCGTCAGATTTAATCATATTAAAAATCTTATTATCATCAGATTCTACATCTTTCTTCAATAAGCATATATTATACTCTGGTAATTTTTCCACTTGTACAAAAGCAGTATTAGTATTTTCACCATTTTCAATATAATCATTTATTTGTGCTTGTAGTTTACTTTTATTATCTGTATATCCAACTATCTCTCCATCTATATTAACGCTATAACTCACTTTATAAAAAGAAGCTACAACCCCTAATATAATTAAAAGTGCTACTGATATTAAAGTTATTAATTTTATAGATTTTCTTGTATGTATTAACAATTTTTTTAACATTACAAAAATTCCCCTTATTAATATTATGTTATAATATTATACTTTTTTTAAAAATTTTGCAATACCCTGTTTAATTATTTTCCGTAAGTTTTTTTAAGTTTCTTTCATAATTCTTTCATTTATTTAATTTTTCTTTCAATTTTAAAATGTGCCAAAAGGGACGTCCCTTTTTGGCACATTCTAATTATTACTGTTGTAATTCAGTTTTTACCACTTCAATATCTGTAGTACTAGCTTTCTGAGCTGGTTTATAATATCCTTTAGTTTGAGCTATTTTAAAAAGTTCATATTGAAAACTCTCATCATTATTTCTAATTTGTTGAAAAGTTTGTCTTAAATTCATATTTTCTGATTCTGAAATTGCAGTTTGGTATGCTGTTAAATCAGACTTTACACCTGCTAAAATATCATTTACCATTATCTTCTCATCCATCATTTTTCCTCCCAATTAATTATTTAAGAATGTCATTAGTTTTTGTTTTGTATTTAAGCTATCTTGTGCCGCTTTTGTAAATATTTGTTTTATTTGTGGATCTACTGCTTGTGCTGAATAAGTATTTAACTTTTGATATGCTGTTTCGTGTGCTCCTATTAGATGTCTTAAATGTTGTAATTCTATTTGATTTAAATCTGCCATTATTATCCTTCCTTTCTATTTAGTTTTCTAAACTTTAAATATTATTTACACATCTTCATTTTTTATACATTTTTTAATTTATATTCTTAATACTCTATAGTCTTTATATACTACAAACAGTTGACAAATTATGCAAAACATTTTATAACTAAAACGAACGGCAAATTGCCGTTCATTTTTACTTTATATATTAAATTATCTCCAAATTAGCAAACTTAGCCATTAACCTTTTATGTCCAACTTTATCAAAATTAATATCAACTTTTAAATCATCACCTTCTGGCTCAACATTACTAATAGTACCTTCTCCAAATTTTTTATGGAATATTCTAACACCAGATTTATATTTTGATAAATCAACATTAGTTCCAGAAGATTTTTTATTCAAATTACTTAAAAAGCTTTCTGCTGTTCTAAACATAAATCCATTATTACCTGGACTTGATGCAGCCGCAGCAACTGGCTCTTGTTTATCAATTTTATAAGTCTTAATGTTTCCATTATCTCTACTTCCATATGTCCAACTATATTTAGAATCACCAAAAATATTATTTGTTTCTTTAGTTTCCCCTAAGGCTTCATCATATCCATCTAATAATTCACATGGAATTTCTTTTAAAAATCGAGAAACTTGGTTACAACTTGTAGAACCAAAAATTGTTCTTTGCTTACTACATGTTAAGAATAAATTTTCTTTAGCTCTAGTAATTCCAACATAACACAAACGCCTTTCCTCTTCTAATTCCTTTGGTTCAGAGATAGATTTATATCCAGGAAAAATTCCTTCTTCCATTCCTACTAAAAATACAACTGGAAACTCCAAACCTTTAGCACTATGTAATGTCATAAGTGTAACTGTATCTTCTGTTTCTTCCAAATTGTCAATATCACTTGACAATGTTATTCCTTCTAAGAAATCACTTAATTTATTATCAGCAGATTCATCTTCAAATTCAATTGCAACTGTTAAAAATTCATCTAAGTTTTCTATTCTATTTTCTGCTTCAATTGTATTTTCATTTTCTAGAGCTTTTGTATAACCTGACTTTTTAAGTGTTTCTTTTATCAATTCTGATATTTTCATATCATCTTTTTTTGCACGTAATTCTTCTATTGCATTTACAAATTCTCTTGAATTTAAAAATACTCTGTTTAATCCATATTGATCTGCATGTTCTATTATTTCATACATAGAAACTCCACTATTATTTGAAATTTCTTCAATTTTATCTAAACTTGTTTTTCCAATTCCCCTTTTAGGCTCATTTATTATCCTTTTTAAACTTAAATTATCTGATGGATTTTGTATCAACCTTAAATACGAAATAATATCTTTTATTTCTTTTCTTTCATAGAATTTAAGACCTCCTATAATTTTATATGCAATATTTTCTCTTCTTAAAATATCTTCTATTGCTCTTGATTGTGTATTCATTCTATAAAGAATGGCAAAATCTGAATATTTATAATATTCTTCTCTTCTTAAATGCTCAATTTGTTCTGCAATATATGTTCCTTCATCATATTCATTACTCGCTGAATATACTCTTGGCAAGTTTCCTGTATCATTTTCTGTCCATAACTCTTTTTTATATGTAACTTCATTATTTTTTATTACTGAGTTTGCAGCTTTTAATATATTTCCTGTACATCTATAGTTTTGCTCTAATTTAATTATTTTTGTTCCTGGAAAATCTCTTTCAAAGTTTAAAATATTTGAAATATCTGCCCCTCTAAAGCTATAAATACCTTGGTCATTATCTCCAACAACTGTTATATTGCCATTTTTAGATGCTAATAATGTAACTAATGTAAATTGTGCCTTATTTGTATCTTGATACTCATCTACTAGAACATATTTAAATTTATCTGAATAATATTCTAGTACGTCAGAATTGTCCATTAAAATTTTAATTGTATAATTTATGATATCATCAAAATCTATAGCATTATTTTCTTTTAGTCTTTTTTGATACATTTCATAAACTAATGCTATTTTCTCTTTTCTAAAATCTCCATTTGCTCTTACAGCATATTGTTCAGGCTCTAACATTTCATTTTTAGCATTACTTATTTCTGACAAAACAGATCTGTCTGTAAACATCTTATCATCTAACCCTATACTTTTTATACATGATTTTATTAATGTTCTTTGATCTGATGTATCAAATATTATAAATGATGATTCAAATCCTATTCTATCTATAAATCTTCTTAAAATCCTAACACATATTGAATGGAATGTTCCCATCCATATATCTTTTGCAACATCTCCAACTAAGTTTGCAATTCTTTCTTTCATTTCATTTGCAGCTTTATTTGTAAATGTTATTGCTAATATATTCCATGGTAATACACCCTTTTCTCCTATTAAATAAGCTATTTTATGTGTTAATACTTTTGTTTTTCCACTTCCTGCACCTGCTATTACTAGACAAGGTCCTTCTGTATTTACTACTGCTTCATATTGTTTATCATTTAATCCTTCTAACAAATCTTGCATAATTTTCTCCTATTCTATTTGACTTTTACTACTTTTTGTATTATAATAATTTTAGAAAATAAGAGAGCCACAAAATGTGGTTGCCTATTTATAAGATATAAAAAGTCACATCTCTATTGGGCAGCAGAGATGTGGTTTTCTTTTTTATGTAATATAGTAGATATCAACCACATTCTGCTCTCTTATTTCCGTTATTTATTATATATTTTCAAACTTTAAAAGTCAAGAAAATACAAGAACTTTTTCAAACATTTTTTCGTCATATCTTGCAAGTAAATAGTGCCAAACAATAATATGCTGCTTAGCACCATTTACAATACAATTCTAAATTTTTAAAGCCTTTTTAGCTCTTTTCAATTTAGATTCATTTGTCTCTTTACTTGAGCAAATTTCTCTGGTACCAAAATCTTGCCCCAAACTGGATGAATTACTACAAACTGTCAGATATTAAGATACTTTATTTAAAAAAAATCATTATTAACCAAGGAAACCCAATTTGTTGTTGACATAATTTATAGTTTGTGATAATATTATATATATAAATTAAGAAAGGTGGATTATATTATGAAACGGATCGAAACTGACAACTTTATTTTAACTCAAGACATTATTGATTCAAATGGAAATAGTACATGGATTGCCACTAAAAAAAGCAATGAAAATATATTTTATATTCATGTATTCAATGTGAGTTATATAAATATTAAACTATTTAAAGGAACTTATATTGAAGGCGCAGAAGAAGCTATTTCAGCATTATGTAATTATATAGCATCTGAAACAAATGCAGTACCATCTATAAATATTCATTACACAAACAAATCTCTGATTACAATATGCAGAAAAGCTGGCTTCCGGAAAGTAAAAAATGTAAAACACCTATATACCTTTAAAGTTAAAGGTGTATCATAAAAGAGAGCGACAGCTCTCTTTTAAATTATAATTTAGTTGCAAAAATCCCTATTATAAACCCAAGCATGTTACCAACAGCAGACATTCTACTCTTATATAATTTATTAGATTCTGGTATCAGTTCACCAGAAACAATAATATCTTTCTTCTTAATAAGACTATTTCAAAAAAAACGAAATTCAAATAAATTATAGTTTTATTGACATCTCCATAAATATGCATTATAATATTTTATGTAACTCATTGTGTATTTAACAATAGGAGGACTAACATATGGAAGAAAAAAAACTCAGCTTTTCTCTAGGCGCAACTGCACTAAAAACTCTAATCTTATCAAACAAATTTATAAAATCGCAAAATTTAAATTGCGTCACTGATGTTTCTTTATTTTCGTCATTAGTATTACTTGAAGATTCGCCTATACACAAACAGTTACTTTCAGCAGGCTACTCTAAGGATGATATCACTGAAGTTATTAATAATATTCTCAACTCATCTTTACTAGTCTCACGGTTTCAAACACCTTATATCACATTAAACATATCTTCTATGAATATGTCTGTAACTGTATCTCGACAGGTTATTAGTATTTTCGAAAAAGCAAAAGAAGCAACTAATTCTAACCAGTTTATTGAGTACAATGCTTTGCTTTCTGCTTTTTATGCTATCTCACCTCCTTATTTTACACTTTTTTGGAGAAATTTAGCTTTTATTAACAGGGCTCATCTTCAGCTTCCACAAAATGACAGTTTGGAGATTAGTATTCCCAAAGATTTAGCTGGTTGTTTGGAGATCAAAAATACTATGTATTCTCCAGATGAAACCACCTGTAGCATTTTAGGAAGAGACAAAGAAACTTTATCTCTAATGAGGATTCTTGCAAAAATCACAAAACGTAATGCTATCCTTGTTGGAGAAGCAGGAGTTGGGAAAACAGCCTTAGTAGAAAAGCTTACTTGGATGATTGTTACTGGTAACTGTCCAGACAAATTTAAAGATTCAGTTATTGTCTCTTTAGATGTAAACTCTATCATTGCTGGAACTAACCTCAGAGGGTCTGCAGAAGCTCGATTTAAGAGTTTAACAGCTTTCTTAAAGAAATACCCTCAATGTATATTGTTTATTGACGAAATACATACAGTACTTGGCGCTGGAGCTTGCAGAGATGGAGATCTAGATTTAGCTGATGCTTTAAAACCTATTTTAGCAAGAGGAGAAACCAAAGTAATTGGTGCAACAACGCTAGAAGAATACCAAAAGTATTTTTCTAGAGATAGCGCTTTAAAACGTAGATTTGAAAAAATCTTAGTTAAAGAGCCAAAATTGTCAGAAGTATATTCTATGATAAAAAATAAAATTTCACAACTTGAAGAATTTCACAATGTTTCCATATCAAAAGAAATGATTGACAAAACTATTTTCTATGCATCTTGCTTTAACAAGGAAACCAAAAACCCTGACAGAACTCTTGACTTAATTGATAAGTCTATGTCAACAGCTGAGCTACATGGTAAATATGAAGTTACAGAAAAAGATATTTTGGATAACTTTGATTTAAACTATCGAATGTTAGAAAAAACACCTCGCAATACCTTAGTTGCTTTATCTTATCATGAAGCTGGCCACTGCGTTGCACACTTTTTTTCATCTGAATTACATGCTCAAAAGACCACTGCACTATCTATTATGCCTGCTGAGGACTATTATGGAGCACATGTATTTGAAGTAGATGATGAAATTATCCAGCTTAAATCTATGGATTACTTTATTCAATCTATTGGATGTAAATTAGCTGGTAGGATTGCTGAGGAAATGTTTTCTTCAAAACTTACATCCGGAGCAAGTAGTGATTTGGAAAAAGCAACAAATGAGGCAAAAGCTGTCGTTACAAAATTTGGTTTATCTTCTTTTTCTAAACATCGTGTTTACGATTTAAATGAAAAAGATGCTCTTTTAACTGAAGACATTTCTACTAATATAAATCGAGAAGTTAACCAGCTGCTTCAAAAAGCTAAGAAATATGCTTCACGTCTTTTAGAAGAACATTCAGCTGAACTTAAAGCTTTAGTTGACGCTCTTCTTGATAAGCATATGCTTTCTGGTGAAGAAATTGAACAATTACTTTCTAATGTTACTCCACCTATAATTGAAATTAACGATACTGTTTCAATTTCATAGTCTTAAGAAAGAGAGTTTTTTTAACTCTCTTTCTCTCTCTTTCTCTATTATTAATCAATCATTTAATTTTTATATTTTTCTTTAAAATTAATTATAATTTTGTCGCAAAAATCCCAATTATAAAACCAATCATGTTACCAACAGCAGACATTCTACCCTTATATAATTTATTAGATTCTGGTATCAGTTCACCAGAAACAATATATAGCATCGCACCAGCAGCAAAGCTTAGACAAATTGCAATTACAGCTTCTGAAATAGAGCCTACAATTGCACCAAAAAATGCACCAATTCCAGTAGTTATTCCAGATAAAACAACATAAAAAATAACCCTTGACTTTTTCATTCCGCCATTTTTCATTGGAACAGCCATTGATATCCCTTCTGGTATATCATGTAAACAAATTGCTAATGCCAAACTTAATCCCAATTTTAAAGAAGCTTCAAACCCTGAGCCTATCGCCAATCCTTCTGGGAAATTATGAATTGCTAATCCAATAGATACAATTATTCCTGTTCTTAATAAATCATTTTTACTACTATATTCTTTTTCTTTTTTACTAAACTTATTTTGTACTATAACATCACAGAAAATCATTGTTGCTATTCCAATTAATATTCCTAAGATTACACTATATATATTACTAATTCCTAGTGCTTCTGGTATTAAATCAAAACATATTATAGACATCATTAAACCTGATGCAAATGATAATATAAAACTTAAAAATTTATTTGAATTTTTTTTGATAACTATCCCCAGTATTCCACCAATAGTTGTTCCAAAAGTCCCAAAGAATAGCCCTAATAAAGTTGTCTTTAAAATTTCATTCATTAGAAAACTCCTTAAATTATATTTCTATATAATATATTTAAATAAAAGATTTTTTATACTACTATTTTTTCAATTTGTTATAAGAAGTTCGGAGAATTTTCTTTAAAATTTAGCTTGAACGAGCATTTTTTCAAATTTAATAATATTCTATTTTCACTTTGTGTTGCGTAACTAAAAAGTTTCATATTGTTTCCTATAATATAAAAAATAAACCATAATTATTAAATTTTTTATCTCATAATTATGATTCACTTCAATTTATTAATATATTATTTATTTACTTTAATATTCTCCTAAAATATTCTATTGTTTTATCTAATCCCTCATCTAATGTAATTGTTGGATTCCAATCTAAATATTTTTTTGCTTTCGTTATATCTGGTCTTCTTTTAATTGGATCATCTTCTGGCAAATCTAAACATATTATCTTACTATTAGAATATGTCTTTTTTTTTATAATTTCTGCAAGCTCCTTAATTGTATATTCTTGTGGATTACCCAAATTAAATGGGCCTGTTACTTCATCATCTGTTTCCATCATTTTTACAATTCCATTTATCAAATCATCCACATAACAAAAACTTCTTGTTTGGTTTCCTTCTCCATAAATTGTTATGTCTTTACCTTGCAATGATTGAACAATAAAATTGCTTATAACTCGCCCATCGTTTTTATCCATATTAACTCCATATGTATTAAAAATTCTAACAATTTTTATTTTTGTACCCTTTTGCCTCTTATAATCAAAACATAATGTTTCAGCAATTCTTTTTCCTTCATCATAGCAGGCTCTTATTCCTATCGAATTAACATTCCCAAAGTATTCTTCTTTCTGTGGATAAACTAATGGATTTCCATAAACTTCACTTGTACTAAATTGCAAAATTTTAGCATTATTTAATGTCGCTAAATTTAACATTTTTTCTATACCTAATATATTAGTCTTTATAGTATATATAGGATCTTTTTGGTATGCTTTTGGGCTAGCAGGACATGCTGCATTATAAATCTCATCAATTTTTATACTGTTAATATCAAAATATCTTATATCTTCATTGATAAATTGAAATTTTTTACTATTTTTAAGTAGAGCTATATTTTTTATCTTACCAGTATATAAATTGTCTAAACAATATACGAAGTTTCCTTGTTGAAGTAAATTTTTACACAAATTACTTCCTAGGAAACCTGCTCCACCAGTAACTAGAACTTTTTTCATATTTAATCTCCTTAATTTAAAATTATCTATTATATTTCTACTTTTTCTATTTCATATATTAATTTATTTCTAGCCTCATCTAATAAATAAAATCCTGCTGATGGATTAACGTCAATTATAATATTTATTTCATTATTTTTTATAATATCTAATGAAAAAACATCTAAATTCAACTTTTTCGAAATCTTTATACATTCTTCTTTAACAATATTATCAATCTTAACATTATTTTTAGCATAAATATTGCCTTTTATATAATAATACTTAACTTCATCTTGTCCTTCTACAGCTTCTTCTATATAAAAATCTTCTTTATTAAATTTTTCAAAAAACCTAATAATAGTATTAATTGTGTATGCTTTAAAAATAATACCTGCATGAACATTTTCTTTACAAAAAATTGGAAATTTGATTTCTTTATCATTTATATCATTAAATATTTTGGGAGTAGTAATTTTATTACCAATTAAGATTTTTTGTATTTCCAGCTTCGTATAGTTATTTTTAAAAAATTCTTCATTAAAAATATAACAATTTACATTTTCCAATAAATCTATTACTTTTTTTATTAACGGACTATTGCATAAGAAATAAATTATATTATTTTCTAAATAGTTATATTTATCATTCATTAAAATAAAATCTTCTATCCATACTATATTTACTGTTAGTCTAGTTCCTTTTTTTATTTTTATTGCTGCATCTAAATAATTTTCTTTTTTTGAAAGAAATATACTACATTTTGCCATTATTTACCACACTTTCTACTTGATTCTTTACATTATTCCACATTTCTTTTATATTTTGATAAGATAATGTTTCCTCTACTTCACTAACTTCTTTCCATACGCTTACTTCTTTTACTTCTTCTGGTATTACTTCATCACATATACCATCATCAACTGCTAAATAATAATAATTTTCTACATCTTCTCCTCTAGGTGTATTATAACATAATATTGCTACTTCTTTATTTCCTATTATATGACAATTATGTCCTATTTCTTCTTTTGTTTCTCTAATAGCACATTCTTCAATAGTCTCTCCTTCTTCTAAATGCCCTTTTGGAAAAGAATATTCTCCATTTCTACATACTAATGCAATTTTCTTCGTATCTATATTAATTAATATACATCCCGCTTTTTTAGCTTTTATCATCCTTAATTACCTCCTTTAAATTTTTTCTTATTTCATTAATTTTCGTCTTATTTGTGCAAATCTTAATATTATAGTATTGCAAGAGACTATCTTTTTCTATATCATTCAAATCGTAAATACTAATCTCTCTATTTTTTAATTTCAGTACAGTTTTATCAATTTTATTTTTCTTATTTTCTATATACCTTTCACTATTATTTTTCAAAATTTTCCTCCTTTAAATCTAATTTTTTTATTTTATTATTATATTGTTCTAGTAATTGTTCTCCTATTCTTATTTTTTTCTCTAATATTTCATTTTCTTTAATTAATTCTACTAATTTTTCATCTTTATCATCGGAAAATTTTACAATATCTTCATTTAGATTTAATTCTTTTTTATTGATATATTCTCTCTTACCATTTTGCAAATTCATAATTGTTGCCCCAAAATATTCTTCTCTAATATTAATATTGTACTTCATTTTTACCTCATTTCTCTTTTTTCAAAATATGTATAATTATACCATTTTATCTATATTATTTTTTATACTATTTGTTTGATTTTACAGTTCGTTACAGTTCACAGCCATATTATTTTAAGTCTGCGCAGGATAACAGTTTTTAAGAACAAATCGGAAGGCCTTATGATTTATATCTATTTCCACTTTACCCTATGGCTTTCTGTAAATTTGTTCTTGCACCAAATTTTATTATAAATTTGTGTGCAAAGTATTTATATTATAGGAAGTTCGGAGAACTTTGTTTTGAAAATAAAATATTATTAAATAGGGTTTCCTATAATATAAAAAAAAAATATAGCACTAATTAATAGTATCTATATTCCTTTTCTGTTTTAATACACTATGTTTTCAAAAGTCCTTATAATGTTTATTTGGTAATTTTTTGATACTCCTCAAAAAACAAATTAGATGCTCTTTCAAATTTCACTGTTATTTCATCTAAAGTAACTCCTTTTCCTGCTTTAACCTTATCCATCATATTTTCTGGCACTGTACCTCCAATATTCTGCAACATCTCAATTAGTTTGTTAGACAATTCCGCTAAAAAATATAAACGATTTCTTGGGTCAAACTTCTTTCTTCTTGTTGCTATATCAGCAATTCTTTCCGCTTTCTAAACATTCGTATGCACAATTATAAATAACAGCCTTGACCTTTTCGTCAATCATCAATTTTTCTATATTAATCCCTTGGGTTAAATCATAGCATTCTTTCATCGATAGATTTATAGTCCGATAATATTCTTGTATTAATTCACAAAGATTTGATAAATCTTCTTTATCGACGCCCTCTATTAACAAAAAAAACGCATCAATTACTGAATGCCGATTAATATATTCCTTCTTAGCATCTTCTAAAGCTCTTTTCTTGTAGTCTTCATTTTTAAAATATAAGCCCATATAGTAGTCCTCCTTTTGCCTTTTGAAACAAATCGTTAATGTATCAAATCTTTATCCGTTAATATTTGACTTTTTGTCTTATTAAGACTTATTTTTCATGTATCTAAAACATAAAACAACTACAAATTATATCTATTATAATATAAATCGACATAAAATTCAAGAAAATTATGCGTATTAATGAAAACATAACAATTTTATTTTCATTGCTATGTTTTCACTTTATTCTTCATCACCCTTCAATCTCTCTGCTCTATCTGCAGCAATTAAATTATCTACCATTTCATCTATATTACCATTTAAGAAATTTTCCATTTGATAAATACTCATACCAATTCTATGGTCTGTAATTCTACCCTGAGGATAATTATAAGTTCTAATTTTTTCACTTCTATCACCAGAACCAACTTGAGATTTTCTAGCATTTGCTACTTCACTATCTTGTTTTTGTTTTTCAATCTCATATAATTTTGTTCTAAGCATTCTCATTGCATTATCTCTATTTTGGAATTGTGATCTTTCTGTCTGGCATTCAACAACAATTCCTGTTGGCTCATGTATAAGTCTAACAGCCGATGATGTTTTATTAATATGTTGTCCTCCTGCCCCTGATGAACGGAAAACTTCCATTTTTATATCAGCTGGATTAATTTCTATTTCAACATCTTCAACAACTGGAAGTACAGCAACTGTAGCAGTTGATGTATGAATTCTACCACTACTCTCCGTATCTGGAACTCTTTGTACTCTGTGTACACCACTCTCAAATTTTAGTCTACTATATACACCTTTTCCAGTAACCATAAATGTTATTTCTTTATATCCGCCAAGTCCAGTTTCATTCTCATTTAAAACTTCTACTTTCCAATGTTTTGTTTCTGAATACATTGTATACATTCTAAACAATGTTCCTGCAAATAACGCCGCTTCTTCTCCACCAGCACCTGCTCTAATTTCACATATAATATTTTTATCATCATCTGGATCTTTTGGAATTAATAAAAATTTTAATTCTTCTTCTATTTTGGGTAATTTTTCTTTAGCTTCATAATATTCAGCCTCTGCTAATTCCTTAAGTTCTTTATCTTCCATCATTTCTTTAGCTTCTTCCATTGATTCTTTTACTTTTTTATATTCTCTAAATTTTAATACTACATCTTCTATGCTTGCATGTTCTTTCATCAATTTTTGCCATTCTGCCTGATTTGATATTACTTGTGGATCACTAATTAATTTTGTTAATTCTTCATATCTTTTCTCTACAGCTTCTAACTTTTCAAACATAATCTTTCTTCCCTTCTTTTCATTTTGTTCGTCGCAACTTAAAAATTTTCTGAAATCTTAGTCTTACAAATTGCTTTTATATTATACACTATTTCTATTATATTTACAAGACAAATTTTTAGGGATATAACTTAATTAAGCTATATCCCTAGATTATAATTAATCAACATCTATGCAAACTGAAAGAATGACATTTTCTTCACCCTCAGCCAACTCAAATTCTTCATCACAACGATATATAGGCTCAAATCCATCGTCCGTAAGTTTATCCTCCATTACACTTGAATATTTTAATAAACTTCTAACGCAATGAAACCAATTAATTTTAACAGGCTTTTTCTCACTTATAGTATTCATATAACCATCTTCATCAAAACATATTAACGTATCATTTATCTTACACAAAATTTCAAAGTCTCCGTCTTTATCAAGCTTTGCTACCAACTTAATAATATAAACTTTTGATGAACATTCCTCATATTTTTGATATTTTAGTAAACAGTCTTCAATTTTGAATACTGAATCCTTCCACTCATCGTTCCAGTATTCATCCCGTTCTTCCTTTAATAGTTCTCTAATATCCATAATTATAATCCTCCTTTTGCTAAATACTTATTTAAGTTACATAAATAAGTATACAATATTCCTACAAATTTGTCAAATTATATTTCATTCCTAGTAAATTTAAAATTTCTTTTTCTCTATTAGTACATGTAAAAATAATAATTTGCCTATCCCTAAATTCACTATTTAAATATAATAATATATTCTTCAATCTCTCATCATCATAAAAAGCAAATGATTCATCTAATAAAATTGGTACTTTTTCATTTGACATTTCATTAATCATAGAAAGTCTTAATGATAAGTATAATTGATCAATAGTACCTATACTCATTCTATTTACTGGTACATAATCTCCATTTTCTAGTTCTACAATTAATCCATTATCTTCATTGAACATTACTTTATTGTATTTTTTATCTGTTATTTTAGAAATATTATTAGACAAATTCTCTGTAAATTTGGGGGTAACTGAATTTTTCATTTTTTCATAACTATCTGTCAAAATCTCCTTTGCAAAGTTCATACTTAAATTCAAATTTCTTAAAGCTAACATTTTTTCGTTATTATTAACCAACTCTTCTTCTATTTTTGATAGACTATATAAGTTAGGTTCTATATTTCTTTTATCTAATTCTAGTGTATGTAATTTTAATTTTTTATCATTTATTTCTTTTTGTACTTTTTCAATCTCAAAATTTATATTTTCTAAATTTATTAAATCGTTTATTCTATTTCTCTCTATTCTACTTAAATACCTATTTATTATTTTCTCTTCTTCCAACTTTATTTTCAAATTAAAGTCATTTTTTATTTTATTCAATTCTTCATTCAAATTATTTAGACTATCTTCTATTATTTTCTTTTCATTTTCTAAATTAATTAATTCTAAATTCACTTTTTCAAAATTATTTTTTTCTATTGCTTCTTTATCTTTTATTTTCTTATTTTTATTATTTATTAAAAAATAATAAATAATTAAGAACACTGGTACTGTAAGAAGAAAAGTGAATTTAAAAATATTATTTTTTATAAAAATAAATTGTAAAATATTTATTAGGATTAATAAAATAAAAATAATATTTAATTGTTTTCTTTTTCTATTTTTATTATTTCTTATTTTTCTATTTTCTAAATTATCTTCTGAATATTTTTTAAAACTCTTTTCATAGTTATTTTTTAAATTATCTATTTTGTTATTTAATAAATTTATTTTTTCTAAATTCTCTTTTTTTATATTTTCTTTAATTTTTATCTTCTCTTTTTCTATATTTTCATTCTCGTTTAATAACTTGATCTCTTTTAAAAAATCACATTCATTTTCTAAACTTAAAACTTCCTCATTCAAATTATTCTCTTTGTCATCAAACTCATATTTCAAATTTTTATATTTCTCTAACTCAGCTTTTTTAGCCTCCAAATCTTGTATTTTCCTGCTAATTACATTAATTGGCTTTTCCCTAGATCTTTCTGTTCCAATTTCATCTAATTGTCTCCTATTTATCCTATCTATCACTTTTTTAAATGATGTGTTGTCATCTCCTGTCTGTGATAAATTTGCAATTTTTTGTATCAAAAAATTCTGAGTTTGACTTTCTAATTTTACTTCATTTTGATTTATAGCAAGTGTAGACAAAAATAATTCTTCATCAATTTTTGTCTGCTCATAAAAAAACTCATTGCCTTTATTTTTATCAATATTAAATTCTTTTGAAATGTCTTCCATATTTTCATTAAATATCTTAGGATTTTTTTTATTAAAATCTCTATATATTTCAAACTTTTCTTTATTGTCTAGCTCATACTCTACTTTACCAGAAAATTCTTCTCCTATCCAAGGTTTATATTTTTCATAATCAGAAATCTCTTTACCCTTCTTATTTTTAGAAATTCCATAAAAAGAGTTTACTAAAAAATTAATTAGTGTAGACTTTCCAGATTCATTTTGTCCATAAATTATATTTATTCCATCTTCTAAATTAATCTCTTTTTCTTTTAACTTTCCATAAGAATTTATCTTTAATTTATTTATTTTCAAAATCTTCCTCCTTATTAAATTATTACTTTTTCTCCATGATGATTTTTTCCTCCGTCCCAAAATCATCAATCTAGAGCTTCAAATCCAATTTCAACTGCTTTTTCGATTATCTTTTTATCTTCTTCTGATAAATTCTCTTCATTTAATCTTTCTAACATTTCTTTTGCAAATAAGCCTTTTAATGTATTCTCATTTGCCAATTTTTCTAAGTTATAATTTAGCTTCGTTTTATCTTTTACTTTTATTATTTTATCATTAGAAATTAGTTTATAGATATCATATTTATTAATTTCAAAATTTCTTTTTCCAATTAATACAATCTCTATTAATTCATTTTTCTCAAATTTCAATTCATTTATTTTTTCAATTAAATCTTCTTTAGAAATAACATCTGTAACATCAACTTCTTCTAATTTAAATTCAGTTACATCTAATGGAACAAATTCTAAATCTATTTTATCTCTTTCTAAGTTTCCTACTATCATTCCATGTGAACCTAATTCATCAAATCCTAAAGAAATTGTTGAACCTGGATAAACAATTCTTTGATTTTGTTCGTTATTATAGTCTAATTTATGTATGTGCCCTAAAGCAACATAATCAAAACCTTTATCTTGTAATACTTTTTTAGATATTGGATTATACTCAATATCTCCGACAGAGCCCCCATCTAATGATCCATGTATTACTAAAATATTTAATTTATCTTTGTCTTCAATTTTTATATTCTCAATTCCACTATTTTTACAATAAAAATCATCAAATCCATATCCATAAATATTTGCATCTTCTAATTCAATCTTTTCTATTTCAGATTTAAATATCTTTACATTTTGATTCCAATTAAATTTGTTGTAATAAGAATTTTTTACATATGGATCATGATTTCCTGATGCTATGAATATATTAGTTTCTGGAATTTCTTTAAATAGATTATTTATATATTCTATCGTTGACTTCTTTATATATTTTTGTTCATACAAATCACCTGAAATAAATAAATACTCTATATGATTTTCTTTTATATATTCAATCACTTCTTTAAATGCTTTTCTTTGTTCTAACCTTCTTAAGTCTCCCAAACTTTCTTTATCTGCAAGATTTACAAATGGACTATCAAAGTGCATATCTGCTATATGTACAAATTTCATACTTTCCTCCAATATTTTTAATTTCTGTATTTTTTATCTTCCCATTTTTTAAAGTTATAATATATACCAAAACTCAAATCTAATATTATTTGTATGGCAATCGCTTAAAAATCAGCTTGGTCTTATACACCAAATACTTTTTGATTTAATTTAATAAATATCATTAATATGTAGCTGACGCTTGATTGGAATGAGATTTAGAATTTGTTTAGCTGTAGAATGAGGAATGCTCAGGGAAAAAGTTTATTATATTTATTAAATAAAAAATTACATAAAACTATCATGGTGTATAAGACCAAGTTGATTTTTAAGTAATTTCCATATATTATTAGACTTTTTAATTTTATGTGTTATCATATATATGAAATGAAACACATAAATGTGTTGCGATATAAATTATGTTAAAGACACTACATTGCTTGCCCAAGCTAAATGTAGTGTCTTTTATTTATTCCTTTTTAGTGGTAACACTCACATCTACTTTTATCCCATTTCCTATAACCATTACTATACATTATATTTTTTTAAAAAACAAGCGAACATTGCAATTTTTATGGAACTCTTAATATCTAGTACTTTATATATCAACATAATCTTATGGAAATTTTCATATATAAATGTTTATGAAATATTGAATATAACTATCAAACCATCAAAAAAATAATTGCTGAAAACTCAACAATTATTTTTTATCTTTTAATTTTCATCCATAGGTCCAAATAATTCATCAAACTTAGCCTCTAGCTCTTTTTGTAAATCATATGTATCCTCTTCCTCAGTTTCTTGAGGTATATTCGGAATATCAGGAACATCATCATCAAAGTTTAAATCTAATATTGTATCTAATGTGCTTTTATCTTCTTCAATAATTTCATCTACTTTTATTTCATTTTTATTTGTATCTGGAATTACTGCTTTTTTCTCTTCCTTTTTATTTGTACCTATGTCATCAAATAAATCGTCTAAAGATTCAATATCTAAATTCTCTACTGCCTTCTCATCTTGTTCTTCTTTATATGGATTATATGGATTAAATTTCCTCCATGCCCCTCTATCTATCTTTCCTATATCATTATGGCTAATTCCATATCGTCCTAATTCCTTAGCCATAGAATGTTTAAAATAGTAAAATTTATTTGCCTTAACTGGTTTAATTCCTTTTTCAAAAATTATACATTGGTCATTATCCATCCTTCTTAATTCATCTGGTGTCATAAGTGCTCTTGCCATTGTCTGTTCAGACTTACTATAACCTTGTCTCCACATATGTTTATCTTTATTTACAGACCAACTGTCTCTTTCAATAGTTTTTTCACCTAGTGCTTTTGAGAAGTATTCAACTGTTTTATATGAGTTACTTCCTAAAAATACATGTGTATCACAGTTACCAATTATAGTCTCATAAGATTTCTCATAAACAGCTTCTAATTGATCTAAATTTTGTAAAATAACACTAAAGGAAATTCCTCTACTTCTTGATGTTGATATTTTTTTATCAAAGTCTGGTACTTTACCAATATTAGCAAACTCGTCTAATATAAAATATGTTCTTTCTTTTAAAGCTCCACCATTTCTATCTGCAAAATCATATAATTGTTGTATCATCTGTGAGAAGAATATTGTAAGTAAGAAATCATATGCTGTATGTGTATCTGATGATATAACATATACCGCTGTTTTTCTACTTCCTATTGCTTCAAAGTCAATTGTATCTGTTGATGTCAATTCTGCAATTTCCTTTGAATCAAATTTACCAAGTTTTGATTGCAAAGAACTTAATATTGAGCCATATGTTTTTTCTGGAGCTATTTCAATTGATTTATAGTACATCCTTGCAGGATGGTCATATGGTAATTGTCCTATCAAATCGGAAAGTAAGTTACTTCCTCCATTTTTATTAGCAGCCCTTACTAATTCTGCACAACTTGCCAAGTTCTGTTCTTCTTCTGGTCTTGTTGCTATTAAATAATAAATTAATGCTTTTAATAACATCTCTGCCATATCATCCCAATATGGGTCTGAACCACTCTCTGTTTTTTGTCCTTTTACTACTGTATTTGCTATAACATCAACATCTAACTCTGATGAAATATGCATTAACGGATTATATCCATCACTAAGCTGTGGTCTAACTAAATTTAATATTTTTATGTCATATCCATGCTCTCTTAAATATCCTGCTGTTTTATCATATAATTCACCTTTTGGGTCTGTAAAAATATATGAACCTAAACATTGATATGCATTTGGAATTGAATATGATGCAGATTTACCAGAACCTGATCCGTCCAACTACAAGTACATTTACATTTCCTCTTTTATCTATTGGTAAGTAATTATCTTCTGCTAAAATAATTCCTTTATTTCTATTTAAAACCTGATATTGTTCTCCTCTTTGGCTCCAATCACTTGACCCATGCTCTATATCTGAAAATTCATTTTTAGGAACTGATTTTGCAAATCCTATAAAATATATTACTACATAAAATATTGTAAATCCTAATAAAAATGATATAAAGTTATGTGTTACTCCGTTTGTAAATATCCCTGCAAAAGTTCCAAATGGATTTGTCATATTTGAAACTATTCTATCCATAAATATTTCTAATGAAAAACTTCCATTTGCGTTTGCTTGAAATGTAGTATATGAAAATGGCGCAACAAATACTATGACTAAAAACAGCCATAGTATTAAACATATTATAAATGATTTTCTATTTCTTCTCATTGCGCCTTCTATTTTATAATTCATAAATTCCACCTACTATCTTTTGTATTATTTATCTCTCACTAGATTCAATTTTTCTATTTTTTTGTTCTTTCATTATTGCCAATTGAATCTGTCTTCTTTTACTCTTTTCTTTATCTATTTTTACTTCATGAGTGCTTACTTTACTATCTATCGTTGGCATCTGAATATCTAATATCTCTACAGATGCATAAGAAATAACTTTTGTTGCATCTCCATTTTTTTGTCCTTTTTCTAATTTGTTATCTTTTGCTTGTATTCCAGAACAATTAATTATAATTTTGTTCCCCTCTACTGGGTTAACATTCATTTAACTTCCTCCCTTAATCTTCTTTCTTATCTCTTATTTCAAACGAAAAATAAGATTTATATGGTTTTAATTTACATTTACCTTTTACTTCATTTGTATCTTCATCAAAATAAAGTACAGGTTTTACTTCTTCTGTAGTTTCAGGATCTATTACGCAAATAGGTCTCTTTAGATTTGGTGTATATCTAAAATTCTTTATTTCCTTTTCCTCTTCTGAATATATGCTGTCAAACTTTAATGCTGTAGGCTTTTTATTTATTGAAATTTTATCGTCTACCATTATAGCAGTATTAACAACTACCCTTTCTTGTGTAAAAGATAATATTAGTAGCTCGTCCTCATATGTAGGAAAGTCAACATAAAATGTTTTCCTTGTCACATTATCCCTTATTTCCTCTGTATAGTCTAATCTATCTACTGTATACTTGGGATACTCTTTTAAAAATTCTTTTGGAGTTTTATTTATTTGATAAATTACAGTATTTACTCCCTTTGGATCTGTTATGCTAAAATGCTTTCCTTGTATATTGTCCATTTTTACACCTCACTTCTATGATTCAACCCATAGTTCATCTTCTGTTACATAACTACTTATAATTATACTTGATTTATAAGCATTTGTCAATATTTTATTTATGTAAATTTCCTATTTTATGTTTCTTGGATTAAATCTTGACATTTCTTTTAATTTTTCAAACATTTCTTTTTCATCTAATTCTAAATTCTTTGGAACCATTATTTTTACTTCTGCAACTAAATCTCCTCTGCCACCTTTTCCATCTTTATATCCTTTATTTGGTATTTTTACTTTTTCTCCACTTTGTATTCCCTGTGGTATATATATTTTTGTATCTCCATCAATTGTCTCTATATTAACTCTTGTTCCTAAAGCCGCTTCCCATGGAGAAAGTTTCAAATCAGTTTTTAAATCACATCCATATAATTTAAAAACTTTACTATTTTCTATATCTATTTTTATAAATAGATCTCCGTTCTTTCCTCCATTAACTCCTCTTTTACCTTGTCCAATTAATCTTATTTTTTCTCCACTTCTTATACCTTCAGGTATTTTTACTGAAAAAGTCTTTATTTTTCCTTCAATAGTTCTTAAAGAAATTTTCTTTTCTGCTCCATAGAAAGCCTCTTCTAAGCTTACCTTTATTTCTGTTTCTACATTATCCCCTTTAATAGCATTTTTTTTCCTTTGATATTTTATATTATTATCTTCAGATTCTATATTTCCTAAAAATATATCAAAGATATTTTTTCCTTTGATTTTTTGATAATTTTTTACGTTATTTCTTGAATTCCAAACTCTATCATATTTTCGTTTAGATGCTGGAACAGATAATACTCTATATGCTTCATTAATATCTTTTATTCTCTCTTCTGCCAAAACATCTCCTACATTTAAGTCTGGATGATATTTTTTCGCAACAGTTCTATATGCAGTTTTTATTTCATCTATTGAAACTTTACTTGTATTCAATTCCAACAATTTATAATAATCTTTATATTTCATTTAACATCCTCCCTAAAATCAGGTATTTATATTATAACACAAAATTGAAAAAAATCCATAGATTTTTATGGATTTCTTAATTTTTATTTATTATATCGTTACAATTCACAGTTTAATTAAATTGCTAGCAAAAGCTTATAATAGAAAACGTGAAAATCAAGCGAATGTAAAGTAATCAATTTAGAATTTCTGTGATGATTAGCTCGCCCCGAGCTTGTTTGAACGTTTTTTATTATAAGCTTTTTTAGTTCGATTTTGGGTGGCTGTGAATTGTAACATTATATTACTTATTAATATAGAATAGCTAAAAAGGGGCTTTAAAAAAATTATTTATTAAATGCTATTGATATCAATTTATCTAATAAATCTGTATATTCAATTCCTGATTCTTCAAAAAGTTTTGGATACATACTTATACTCGTAAAACCCGGTAAAGTATTAATCTCATTAATATAAACTTTTTCTGTATTTTGCTCTATGAAAAAATCAACTCTAGATAATCCTTTTCCATCAATAGCTTTAAAAGCTTTTATAGCCAACTCTTGTATTTCTTTTGCTTTTTCTTTAGATATTTCTGCAGGTATTATAGTTTTTGATTCTTGATTATTATATTTAGCATCATAACTATAAAAATCATCAGCTGCTTTAACTTCTCCAATACACGATGCAATAACTTTTTCATTACCTAAAACGGCACATTCTACTTCTCTACCTATGATTCCTTGTTCTATTATTATCTTTTTATCAAATTTAGATGCTTCTGTAATTGCATTCTCTAGTTCTATTTCATCGTGTACTTTACTTATTCCTACACTTGAACCAGAATTAGAAGGCTTCACAAATACTGGAAATTTTAATTCTTTGGTCACTATATTTGTAATTTCTTCAAGTTTTATTATTTTTTCGCTAAAATCATTATCTATACAAATATAATTATCTTCATATTTTCTTATGTATATATATTTTGTTTGGTTAATCTGTGCTTTATCAAAAATAACTTTTGTATATACTTTATCCATACCAACACTTGATGCTAATACTCCACAACCCACATATGGAATTTTTAACAACTCTAAAAGTCCTTGAATTGTTCCGTCTTCTCCATACATACCATGCAAAACAGGGAATATAACATCTAATGATTTTAAATATTCTATAATATTATCAATAGGTTCTTTTCCTTCTAGTTCCTCCCCATATTTCTCTCTTTGCTCAAAATCAATTAATTTAAACCAATTTCCTGTTTTGCTTATATATATTGGAAAAATTTCATATTTATCTCTATTTAAATTTTTTATAACAGAAACAGCAGATACACATGACACTTCATTTTCAGTAGACATTCCTCCAAATATAACTCCTAGCTTTTGTTTTTTCATACTTTAATTAAGCCTCCCTTTTATACCATATTTAAAGAAGTTACTAATTTCTCTGCAATTTCAAAAAATTTCATACCATTAGATGCCTTAAATAGTATATTATCTCCAGTTTTACAATTCTGTTTAATAAATGCTTCTATATCTTCTTTATTTTCAAAATACAATGTATCTTTTTCATTCATGCCTTCTTTTTTTGCTGCCTCTATTATATATTTTGCATTTTTGCCATTACAAATTAAAATATCTATATTATTTTTAACAACTTCTTTACCAACCTTTTCATGAAGTTCTTTTGAATACTCTCCTAATTCGAACATATCCCCTAGAACTGCAATTTTTCTTTTGCATTTTAATTTTCCCAAATATGTAAGAGAAGCTTGCATTGACTCAAAACTTGCATTATAACTATCATTTATAATTGTCATTCCATTTTCTAATTCCGTTATATCCATTCTCTTTTTAGTCAATTCGAAACCTTCTATTCCTTCTTTTATTTGAGAAATATCTAATCCTAAAAGATTACCAACCATTACAGCACATAATGCATTATATACAAAATGAATTCCTCCAACTGGCACTATTACTTTAAATCTTTCTCCTTGTAAATTGCATATAAATTCACTGCTATTTTCGTTTAGTATAACATCTTCTGCATACACTTCTGACTCATTTTCAATTCCATATGTATGTATTTCTATATCGTTATTTTTTAAATAAAAATCATGTAATAAATCATTATCATTATTAATAACTAATATTTTTTTATCCATTCCCTCTAATATTTCTAATTTAGCTTTTAATATATTTTCTCTAGAGCCTAAATTTCCAATATGTGATGTTCCTATATTTGTAATGACTGAAACTGAAGGCTTTGCTATTTTTGTTAGTTCACTTATTTCTCCAAAATGATTCATTCCCATTTCAATTACAGCAGCTTCATGGTCATCTAAATTAAATATTGTAAATGGAAGTCCTATATTATTATTATTATTTCCCTGTGTTTTTAAAGTTTTATATTTTTTAGATACTACACTTGCAATTATATCTTTTGTACTTGTTTTTCCTACACTTCCTGTTATTCCTACAACAGGGAACTCTTTTCCATATAGACTTCTTTTATATTTTGCAATATCAGAAATCGCTTTAATTGTATCTTTTACCACAATAATATTTTTATCTTTATATTCTTGTAGTTCTTCTGTTAATTTCATATCTTGTATTATTACTGTCGTTGCTCCCTTTTCGAGAGCTTCTTTCCATAGCTTATTTCCGTCAAAATTTTCTCCTTTTATTCCTATATATGTATCTCCCTGTTTTATTATTCTTGTATCTTTGCAAAAGTTTATTACTTCTTCTTGTAAATTTCCTTTTACTAGCTCCCCTTTTGTAATTTCTACTATTTCTTTTATTTTTAATTTTTTCATATTATCACCTACTTTTTTCTTTTGTTAAATTATATGCTTTTATTTGGTTTTTGGCAATAAAAATATGCTTTAAGTTTCGATTTTTATTCATATTTAAATTTAATACCCGACAATTTTTTATATGACACTTTTTTAATAAAACTTACTACCCTACCCTTTTTATATTAGCTGCTATTATATAAAAGGCCAGAACTTCTGACCTTTTTACTTAATTTAAGAAACTACTTATTTTCTACTGAACGGTTTGCTATTTCTATAGCTTTAGTAACTATATTTCCACAATCTCTTGAAGAAACACCAGCCCAACTTCCACCATCTTTTTTTACTTGTTCATAAACACCTAATTCTTTAGCAATTTCTTCTCTTAAATTTTCAGATATTAATTTACTATTTCTAGACATAACATCCTCCTTACTAACAAAGCTTAATTAAGCTTTATCAATATTATTATTTACAAAAAAACATAAATTATTTTGGTAATTATATGATATATTATAACTTTTCATATAAATTATAGTTTTAAAAAACGAAACAAACAAATCGGAAAGCTAATAAATTTGTAGTATGTTATTTAAAACTATAAATTTTAATTATTAATAAATTATAAATAGCAAAGCTTTCCGTAAATTTGTTCATGTACAAAATTTTCGTTAGAAAATTTCTGTACAATTAAGTTTTATAGTAGTAAATTTTTAAAGTAAATGATATACTATAATAGATAAATTAAAGGAGAAACTTATGGAAGTAAAAGAAAAAGAAAGTTTAGCTACCATAGAAAAAAAAGAAACATACATAATTACAAATGATTATGAAAATCGAAAACGTTCTGATACATTAATGATTTTCGGAATTTGTATATTTGTTTTTATAATACTTTTACTAATTTCTTACTGCATATTTACAATAATAAATTCAAAAAACGATAAAATATTGCTTGGTGTAAATATAAAAGGAATAACTGTTACAGGATTATCAAAGGAAGAAGCTAAACAAAAAATAACAGAATATATAAACACATCAATTGGTGATGAAATAAAGTTACGACATAATGATTATGAAACATCTATATCCACATCTCAATTATCAATATATTTTAACATAGATGAATCTGTTGAAATTGCATATCAAATTGGTAGAACTGGAAATATATTTCAAAATAATTTAGCTGTGTTAAAAGGGCTCTTTTCAAAAATAAATATAGAACCTGGCTTTTCTATTGATGAACAGCAATTAGAATACATCTTAAAAGATATATCAAATAAACTACCAGATAAAGTAATTGAAAGTAGCTGTTATATTGATGCAAATAATTTAATAATAACAAAAGGTTCAGAAGGTTCTTCAATAGAAATTGAGAAATCTATGAAATATATTGAGGAAAATATAAAAAATTTAAATTTGCAAAACAACACAATTGAATTGTTTGCTCAAAAAAAATCTCCTAATAAATTAGATTTAGATGATATATATAATCAAATACATAAAGAACCTGTTGATGCATATTATACTCAAAATCCTTATCGTGTTTTTCCTAGCGAAAATGGTATAGACTTCGCTATTTCACTAGAAGAAGCAAAAAATTTATTACAAGAAGAAAAAAATGAATATAATATTCCTTTAAAAATATTATACCCAAATGTAACAACAAATATGATTGGAACAGAAGCATTTCCAGATTTATTATCTGAATTTTCTACTAAATATGATGCAAGAAATAGAAATCGTACTACAAATTTAGTTTTAGCATCAAATAAAATAAATGGAACCGTCTTAATGCCAGAAGAAATTTTTTCATACAATAAAGTAGTTGGAGAAAGAACAATTCAAGCAGGATATAAAGAAGCTCCTATATATGTAGAAGGTAGAGTAGAAGATGGCCTTGGTGGTGGAATATGTCAAATAACATCTACTTTATATAATGCAGCATTATATTCGAACTTAGAAATACTTGAAAGAAGTAACCATCAATTTGTACCATCATATGTAACTGCAAGTAGAGATGCAACTGTTGTATATGGAGCTATTGACTTCAAGTTTAAAAATAATAGAGAATATCCTATAAAAATAAATTGTTCTGTTTCAAATGGAATTGCAAATTTCAAAATATTTGGTCTAAAATCCGAAAATGATTATGATGTAGAACTATTTTCTAAAATAACAAGAACAACTTCAACATCTATATATTCAGAAGCATATAAAACTTTAAAGAAAAATGGAACTATAGTAAGTAGTGAAATACTTTCAAAAGATGTATATAAAAAACATTAAGTGTGACAAAGGGGACGTACCTTTTTGTCACACTTTTTTATATTTTGTGACAAAAAGGTACGTCCCCTTTGTCACACTTTCTACATTGTTAAAGTTCCATTTGGTGTATTAGTAACAATTAAAATATCTTCTTCTCTTCCATTTTCAGCATTTACATAGACTAAAAATTCTTTATCTTCAACTTTTCCTTTAAATTCATAACATAAGATTTCTGTTTTAAATTCTGTTGGGATAATAGCTAATCCCTCAGATTGTATATTTAAATCTTTATTTAAAGTTTTCTTAGCTTCTTCTTTAGATATTTTAACTTTTGTAGTATCTCTTTTTGTATGATTATTTAAATATCCTGTTGTTTCAAGTCCTAAAACTTCTCCATTATCTAAAGCAATTTTCACTTTTATTAAGTCTGAATAAACAACTACATTATTTTCCGTATAAGCATAATTTATTGTTACTATTCCATCTTGTTTTAGATAATAAGTTTCTTTCATATCTTTATAACCATGATTGCTTAAAAACTGCTTCCCTTTCTCATTTGCTTCTTCTTGAGATATAATTTCAGTATTGACATCTCTATTAGAATTCATGTAAACAATATGTCCGCCTTTTTTAGAAACTGAAATACTAATATTATCTTCAGATGAAGCTTTTACAGAAAAATTATATTCTGGAATTGTGGCATTTTCAGAAAAGCCTAAACTTTCTATTTCTTTTATATTATTATTACCTATAAATTCAATAGTCTTTTGTTTAGCAGCTTCTTCATCTATATCTTCACCTGTCAATCCTTTTTTTTCAGCTCCTGTTAAATGTTCAGAAAAAGCCCCATCATAGATTAAACCTGAATATTCATGAAAATTTTCTTCTAAATTACTAAATCCATCTAAAGAGCTTGTACTAACCTGCTGTGCAAAAGCCACTTGCCCTTTATTATTAAGCTCGTTCCACTTAACTCTACCAGAATTTATATCATCAGACAATTGATTTAAAGTATTTTCTAATTCAACACTATATGAATGTAAATCCCTTAAATTTTTTAAATCTTCCTCTGTTAAACTGTCATTATAAATATTTTTTCTAGATAGAGAATAACTATAATCACTTACTTGATTTAAGAACCTCTCTGTATTTTCTAATTCTTGACTTTCAATTGGTAATTGAGAAAGATATGCCTGTGCTAAATTTGCCTCTCTCCACACATTTGTTAAAGTTTCTGCACCATGTTCTGGTGTACTTGAAATTAGTGATTTAGCAAGATATGTTTCTACATTTTGAACATAATCAACTAATTCATAAAAAGCCATATTATATACATTTTCAGATGCCTGCCTTGCCTCCTTTTGCCTACTTATTAAAACAGCAATTAAACATACTATTATAACTAAAAATATTGTAATTATGCTTAACATATGTGCCTTCTTTAATCTATCTATCCAACTTCTCATTTTTTATCATCCCTTCATTATATAAACAATTGTCTATAAATTAATATTTTATTTACAAAATCTATGCTTTCCTATTGTTTTTACTAATGGTCTAGACCAAATCCATTTATTAGTAGCAGTAGCAGGATTAAAATAATAAACACAGCCACCAGTTGGATCCCAACCATTCATAGCATCTTGAGCCGCCTTATAAACAGTAGAGCCTTCACTTATTGGTGCATTTATTTGCCCATCTGCAACAGCAGTAAAAGCACCAGATTGATATATAACTCCTGATATAGAATTTGGAAATCTAGAATCTTTTACTCTATTTAAAATAACTGCTCCAACCGCTACTTGCCCTTCGTATGGTTCTCCTCTTGCCTCCCCATTTATTGCTCTTGCCATCAGCTGAATATCTGATGTATTAGCTGTTTTTGCTAAACTACCAGTATTTATATTACCTTTATCCACAATAAATATACAAATTGTGAATATAATTATAAAAAATATAGTTAAAAGTATTTTTTCAAATTTTTTCACAAAATCACCCTTTACAAGATATTTAAATATATTTTGTATAAAAAAAAGAAAAATATACCATAATTGAAATATTTTTTTTAATATGCTAAAATTAAAATGAATTACAATTTAATAATAATTTTAAGTTTTGATTTTTATTCATATTTAGACTTAAAAGTTATAGTAAAAAAAAACAAACTGAACAAATCGGAAAGCTAATAAATTTATAGTATGTTATTTAAAACTATAAATTTTAATTAGTAATAAATTATAAATAGCAAAGCTTTCCGTAAATTTGTTCATGTGCGAAATTTTCGTTAGAAAATTTCTGTACAATTAAGTTTTATATAATAGGAAAGTATGACTTTCCTATTATATAAAAACAATAATTACTTTATTTAATTACTTACTACTCGACAGTTTTTATACATAATATTTATATTCCTTTTAAATGTAATGACGAATGTGATTGGAGAGGGTCTTAAAAGATATTAAATTGCATGTATGAGGGTGCGCAAAGTCGGAGAGGCTCATACATGCAATTTTAAATCTTTTTAGAACTCGTATTGAACCGAGGAATGAAATGAAAAATGAATATAAATATTATTATAAAAATTTTTAATTTATATTCTAAAAAGTGTTGGGTAGTAAGATTTAATTAAAACCTTGACATATAAACTTTTTAAAAGGAGACAATTTTATGAAAAAAATTTTAATTTTTTATGCATCATATGGTGGCGGGCACTTAAATGCTGCAAAATCAATAAAAGAATGGATTGATAACAATTATAATAATTATGAAACTGAATTAATAGATTGTATGAAATATGTTAATAAACCAATTGAAAAAATAACCACAGCTGCATATAGAGAAATGGCAAAGAAAATCCCATGGGCATGGGGAAAAATCTATAATGATTCTCAAAAAGGTCCACTTGCTCATATATCTTCTAGAGCTAATATGATATTCGCTGTAAAACTTTTAAAATTACTAAGAGAAAAACAACCAGACATAATCATTTCGACACATCCATTTGGAAGCCAAATGTGTAGTTATTTAAAAAGAAAAGGAAAAATATCCTCTAAGATTGCAACTATAATGACTGATTTCTCTCCACATGACCAATGGCTAGTTCGGCCATGAAAATACTGATTACTTTTTTGTTGCACATGATAAAATGAGAGAATATTTGATATCAAAAAATATTCCAGAATTTAAAGTATTTGCAACAGGTATTCCAATATCATCAAGATTTTTGGAAGAATATAATAAGCAAGAAATTCTAAACGAATTCAAATTGGAACAAAACAAAAAAAATATATTATTTTTTGCAGGAGGGGAATTTGGATTAGGAAAAACACGAACTGTTCAAATTTTCGAAGAATTAGTTAAAACTTTTGATGATATACAAGTTATAGCAATTTCAGGAAAAAACTCAAAAATGAAAATAGCTTTTGAGGAAATTGTATCAATTTATAGTAAACAAACTACTGTAAAAGTATTAGAATATACAAATAAGGTTCCTGAACTAATGGCCATATCTGATATAGTAATTTCAAAACCTGGCGGATTAACTACTTCTGAAAGTTTAGCTTGTGGATTACCAATGATAATAATAAACCCTATTCCTGGTCAAGAAGAAGAAAATGCAGAATTTTTAGAAGAAAAAGGTTCAGGAATATGGCTACATAAACATGACTCTTCTTATGAAATACTTAATAACTTACTTTCTGATCCTAAAAAACTTGAAGAAATGAAAAATAATACAAAAATATTAGCTAAAAAATATTCAACAAAAGATATTTGCGAAATAATTTTAAAACAGATATGAAATTCTTTTGCAACAAATACAAAAAAGCACATAAAATATACAAAGAGGTATAATTTATGTGTTTTTCTGATTTATCTAGTTGTAATTTAATTGGTCTTGCTAGTAGTCTTGCAATAGCCATTGGTAATGATTTAAGTGCAAATGAAGCAAGTATATTAGCTGCTTTTTTTCATCTTTTGGTGATAACCTTGCCATAATTGCAACTAAAAAAGCAATTGAAGAATCTAATAACACAACATATAACCAATAATAAGATGTGTCCCAATTGGACAAAATGTCCAAACAGAACCGTCCCCTTTGGTCAGGTACTAAATTTCTCTTCTACCTTCTAGAGCCTTAGTCAAAGTAATCTCATCAGTATATTCTAAATCTCCACCAACAGGAATTCCATGTGCAATTCTAGTAACAGTAATACCCAAAGGCTTTATAAGTTTAGATAAATACATTGCTGTAGCTTCTCCTTCAACTCTTGGATTTGTAGCAAGTATAACTTCTTTAACTCGTCCATCCATAAGCCTTGAAAGTAATTCTTTTATTTTTATATCATCAGGTCCAATTCCATTCATAGGAGAAATAGAACCATGTAATACATGGTACACTCCTTTAAACTCATGTGTTTTTTCCATAGCAATAATATCTCTTACATCTTCAACAACACATATTAATGATTGGTCTCTCTTAGTGCTAGAGCATATTGGGCATGGATCTGTATCAGATATATTATAGCATTTACTACAATATTTTAAATTTTGTTTTGCATCTATAATTGATTTTATAAATTCATTTGTTTCTTGTTCTGAACAATTTAAAATATAAAAAGCAAGTCTAGCCGCTGTTTTATGTCCTATGCTAGGTAACTTCTCAAAACTCTCTATTAATTTTTCTATTGATGGTGAATATAGCGACATCCCATTTCTCCTTTACTAACTTCTGTATTCATAATAAACGCAAAATTACATCAATCCTGGTATATTAAACTTTCCAAGCTCTTGACTTTGAGCTGAATCAACTTTTCTTAAAGCTTCATTCACACATGTTAGAATCAAATCCTCTAACATCTCTACATCATCAGGATCAACAACAGCTGGTTTTATTTTTATTTCTTTTATAACTTTTTCACCAGATACCTTTACACTTATAGCACCTCCACCTGCTGTAGCATCAAACTCTTTTGCTGATAATTCCTCCTGTGATTTTTGCATTTCTGCTTGCATTTTTTTGGCTTCTTTCATTAAATTGTTTATATTCATTCCGCCAAATCCTCCCATTCCTCCTGGGAAACCTCCTCTTTTTGCCATTTTTAATTCCTCCCTTTCATTCATCGCCATCCAAGTTTTTTAATATTGTCTGCCGAATTTTTAAACTTTACTAAAATTATTATTCTACTATATTAAATGGTATATCAGATTCTCTTGCTAGTTTCTTAATATCATCTTCTGGATTATGCTGTATAACTTGATTAGTGTTATCTGATATATACTTTATTTGAAAATTTTTACCACATGCCATTGAAATTAAATTTGATATTTCTTTTACATTTTCTTGTTTTTCTAAAACTGTTTTCCCAAAAGCTGTAATACCTTTTGGAAACTTAATCCCTACAGTTGTATCATTTATCTGTTCAGCTTTTGTATTCATCAAATTAGTATATAAAACAATTTTTCCATTTTGTCTTAAATCATTTACAATTTTAGGCCAACTTTTACTTAAATCACTTGAATAATTATTTATATTATCACTATTTTTAGTTATATTGTTTTGAACTTTTTGCATTGGTACTTTTTCTTTAATTTTGCTACCTACTATATTCTGAAATTGCGGCTGTTGTGACTGCCTTTGCCCACTTTGAGCTATCATATTCTGATCATATCTTTGTACTTGCTCTATAGCATCAATATTTCTAGGGCTGCATAATTTAATAACTCCTGCCTGAAACATTATATTCTTCTGAGTTGACCATTTCATATCATTTTCTAAACTTGATAATTCATAGATTAGCTTTACTAAATCATCTTTTGTTACTTTTTCAGATAAAATCTTAATATTATTTATTTCATCATCACTATATAAATCAATTTTTCCTGAAGCCTTATATATTAGTATATCTTTTACATACTTAATAATTTCCCATAAGAAATTATTTAAGTCTTTTCCTTCATTTAAAATATTATCTATATTATTTAATGCCTTATCTATATTATATTCAATAATCGCCTCTGTAATGCCATGAACAAAAGTTATTTTAGGAATACCTACTAAATCTCTAATTTTATCTTCATCTATTTTATTTTCACCATCTTGTATACATCTCTCTAAAATTGATAAAGCATCCCTCATAGCCCCCTCAGCTAGAACCGCAATAATATTCAAAGCACCTTCTGTAATTTCAATATCGCTTTCATCACAAACTATTTTTAGTCTCTTTATTATGTCTTCGTTTGATATTCTTTTAAAATCAAACCTTTGACATCTAGATAATATTGTTGCAGGCAATTTTTGTGGTTCAGTTGTCGCTAAAATAAACTTAACATGTTCAGGTGGCTCCTCCAAAGTTTTAAGTAATGCATTAAATGCACCTGATGAAAGCATATGTACCTCATCTATAATATATACTCTATATTTTGCTTTTGTAGGTAAAAAATTTACTTCTTCACGAATACTTCTAATATCTTCAACACTATTATTTGAAGCAGCATCCATTTCAACAATATCCGTAAGTGAACCATTTAGTGCTCCTTTACAAATTTCACATTCATTACAAGGTTCTCCATCCTTTGGATTTAAACAATTTATTGCTCTAGCTAGAATCTTTGCAGAAGATGTCTTCCCTGTTCCTCTTCCGCCATTAAATAAATATGCATGTCCAACTCTATTAGCAATAATTTGATTTTTTAATGTTCTTGTAATATGTTCTTGACCAACAAGTTCTGAAAAGCTTGTAGGTCTGAATTTTCTATAAAGAGCTGTGTACCCCATATTCTCACATCCTTTATATTTTAAACAAGCTATTGTTCCAAACACTTGGCTACAATAGCTATTAATTTCGTCCTTTTTAATTTCTTTTGTTTATTAGTAAATATGTTTTTCGTATGAAATTCAATCTCTCTATAGAGAGCATTCCACATAAAGATTTTCTACTTATTGCTGCTTCCTTCCGGACCTGACAAGATTCATAGGTCTCTATTGGATTACCCTCTATACAAAGATTAAACTTCATACCTTTGTAATTATATACTGTTTTAAAAAATTTAGCAAGTACTTTTTAAATTTAAGTTTTGGTTTTTTATCCATATTCAAACTAAAAAGGATGGTATAAAAAATAAATACTTTTTTTACACCCCCTTTTTTAATACATCATAATTTTAAAAAACAGATATTTAAACTTTCTAAATTCTTTTAAAAACAATATCTTCCAAATTATTATACTCTACACTTTGAGTTCCCTGATCAACAACATCATTAACTGGAAGTTCTAAATCAATATTAGACTTATAAGTCTTTCCAG
This sequence comes from uncultured Clostridia bacterium, assembly GCA_948891265.1. Classification (GTDB taxonomy): domain Bacteria; phylum Bacillota; class Clostridia; order TANB77; family CAG-508; genus CAG-269. Next base: position 46,552 of record CAQUBD010000014.1, read on the forward strand.
AGTTTAAATTAATATACACATCAAATGAGACTTTAAACTTCAAATCATCATTGTTTATAGATAATTTTTTTAATAATTCACTATGGCTAATTTCTGCATCATCATTTGATATATAATTTCCTATATTATTAATCGCATATCTGAAAATAACCAATCCACCTTGATTAGCTATCTTTAACTCTTTAATACTTGAATCTGAACTACCTATATATTCGATGTTCTCAACTTCATTTTCACTACTATTTTTAAAAATAAGACTCTCAGATGTACCATCAGGCTTTAATAATTTTATTTCCCCAACTTTAGTGCCTTGCTTTATAATAAAATTATCTAGTTTAACACTTTCTATTATTTCTGTATCTTTATAATTAAGATTCTTTTTTATATATAAATATATATCATTATTTTGATTTACAGACAAATTCCATTTATTTGTTTTATCATCTACATCAGTCCCCTCCACCATGCTTATAACTGATATCTTTGATAAATAAAAAGGCATATTACCTTCTCCTTCAACACTATATCTTAGTGAAATTATACCAACTATAAATAATATTATAAATATTATAAATGCTATCATAAACATATGAAATTGATTTGTGTTTATAATCTGATTTATCTTATCTCTCAAACTTTCCTCCTAAAAACATGGTGTGCCCAGAGGGACTCGAACCCCCATCTGTCGCTTAGGAGGCGACTACTCTATCCTGCTGAGCTATGAGCACATATATAAATTTATTATTAAATATTTCAATATCATTATAATAATATATTTTATTAAAAAAATCAAGCATCATATACTAGTCTCTTAAAAATTATTATTCCAATTACTATAAAAAAAATTTCTATCTAGTTTAATCCACAGTTTAATTAAGTTAATGACAAAAGCTTATAATAGAAAATGTTCAAACAAGCTCGGGGCGAGCTAATCATCACAGAAATTCTAAATTAATTTTTTGGCACCCTTCCAAGACAAGCTTGAACTCTTTCCAAAAAATCAATTAAGAATTTCTAGCTTGATTACTCTACATTCGCTTGATTTTCACATTTTTTATTATAAGCTTTTTAAAATCGATTTTAGGTAGATGTGAACTGTAACAAAGGATTATAACTAGATAGAAATTTTTATTTGTACCTTTTTATTAAGAACAAAAGAGGCATGATTAAAATTTTTTGACCTTTTACATTACTTTTCATGCCTCGTCTTTGTTCGCCCGCGAAAAATTGCTCAGCAATTTTTCTGTGGAATGTATTTATATTATAGGAAAGTTTATAGAAGATATAATTAAACATTTATGTAGAAATAGGACTTTCCTATAATATAAAATTAGAAAAAAGTATAGAAATTTCATATTCACCTCTATACTTTTTTCTTTCCTA
>CAQUBD010000015.1 GCA_948891265.1 uncultured Clostridia bacterium
GGTTGCTTTTGCCAGCCATTAAACTCTTTTCCATCATATTCTATAACTAATTTTATATTTCTCATTTCTGATTAGAATCCTTTATTTTCTCATCATTCTCTTTACTTTCTTTATTTTCCTTATTAAATCTTTGTCTTAATTTAGAAAATCTATTATTTCTATTTACTTTTTTATCTGTAAATCTTTTTGTAACAATATTACTTATTAATATTTTCTTTAATACATCTTCTCTTAAATCAGCAATTAAAGTTCCATCTTTTGCAACAGATATTTTTCCTGTTTCTTCTGATACAACTACTGCTATACTATCTGATTCTTTAGAAATTCCTATAGCAGCTCTATGTCTAGTTCCTAATTCTTTTGCAATATCTGCATCATCTGCTAATGGTAACACACACGCTGCTGCAGCTATTTTATTATTACTAATAACAACAGCTCCATCATGCAAAGGAGTTTTAGGAACAAATAAATTTACTAATAATTGTGGAGAAACTTCTGAATTCATTGGTACTCCTGTTGATATTATATCTTGAATATTAATATCTCTTTCAATAACAATTAATGCTCCTGTTTTTGTTTTTGCAAGTTCTGTTGCAGCAATTACAACTTTATATATATCTTCTTTTGTTTTCGTTGCTAAATCACTATTTAATCCAAAGAACTTCGTAAATTTGCTTGTTCCTAATTGTTCCAATGCTCTCCTTAATTCTGGTTGGAATATAACTATTATTGCAATTACTCCCCAATTCATAATTCCTGTTAAAATAGCATTTAACACTTTTAGATTTAAAACACCACTAATACAGGTTGCAACAATTAGTAAAGCAATCCCTTTTATTAATTGCCATGCTCTTGAACCTTTTACTATTTTTATAAAACAATATATTAAAAATATTACTATTACTATATCTAGCATTGTTGTAAATAAACTAAATGGATTCTCTCTTAAATATTGAAATCCACTTAAAATATTTTCATTATAAAAATTCATCCAAGTACTACTTATACTTTTTCCCATACTACACCTTCTCTTAAACTTTTACATTTTACAAACTCAAGTTTTTATACCTACTTATCCCCTATATTAAGGAATATATTAATGTTCCAGCCACTGACATTAACATCATAATTGCTAATAATCCTGCCATAATTTTAGCAAATACTTGTCCTTTTTCGAATTTTTTCTGTTCTTTATTTATTTTTTCCTTTTTCATTATTTCTACCTCCATTTTAAACTATAATTATTATAGCATTAATTTAATAGTTATTTCAACAAATTATTCACAAATACCAAAAATTGTCTCTTCTTTTTTTATCTCATTTTTGTCTATTTTTATAATATTTTGTAAGCTTATTTTAGCATTTTGTAGTTTTTCTATATCATTTGCATATATATAAGCTAGTGTCTCACCTTTTAATACTTTATCGCAAACCTTTTTACATAGTTTTATTCCTACTGTGTAATCTATATCGTCTTCTTTTTTTATTCTACCTGCCCCCATTTCACATGCTATTTTTCCTACATCTTCTGCATTAATTTCATATATAAATCCATCTTTACTTGCAACTAATGGCTCAACATACTTTGCTTTAGGTAATTTGTCTAAATCTTTTAAATATGCAGAATCTCCTCCTTGATGTTCTACCATTTGTAAAAGTTTTTCAAACGCCTTGCCATTCGCAATATTTTCTAACATTTTTGTTTTGTTTTCTTCTACGTTATTCCCTAGTCCTGCAAGCTTTATCATATATGCACCTAATTCTATAACTACTTCTTTTAAATCTTCTGGCATTTCTCCTCTTAAAAACTTTACTGCTTCTATTACTTCTAAGTTATTCCCTACTGCATATCCTAATGGTTCATTCATATTTGTTAAAATAGCAACTGTTTCTCTATTTGCTAATTTTCCAATCTCTATCATTTCATTTGCTAGTATTTTTGCATATTGAATATTTTTCATAAAAGCTCCATGTCCTACAGTTACATCTAGTACTATTTTATCCGCACCACTTGCAATCTTTTTACTCATTATACTTGATGCAATTAAAGGAATGCTTCCAACACATGAAATACTATCTCTTAAAGCATATAACTTCTTATCAGCTGGTGCTAAATTCATTGTTTGCGATATTATACTTATTCCTATATTTTCTACGTTTTCTATAAATGTATTTATATCTACTTCTGTTTTGTATCCTGGTATTGATTTTAATTTATCAACAGTCCCACCTGTAAAGCCTAACCCTCTTCCAGACATTTTAGCTACAGGAACACCTAATGATGCAACTAATGGTAGTAAACAAATTGATACCTTATCTCCAACTCCTCCTGTTGAATGTTTATCAACTATTATTTCACCTAATCTTGATAGATCTAATATTTCTCCAGAGTTTGCCATTGCCATTGTTAAATTTGTGGTTTCTTCTTTTGTCATTCCATTTAAATATATTGCCATTACTAGTGCGGCCGCTTGATAATCTGCAATTTCTTCTTTTACATATCCTTTTATGAAGAATTCTATTTCTTCTTTAGTTAATTCTTGTCTATCTCTCTTTTTCTCTATAATTCTTAAGATATTCATTTAAGACACTTCCTTCTATTTTTATTATCCTATAAAATATATTTATACTTACTACCCGACATTTTTTATATTAGCCACTATTATATAAAAATTTTTAATTTATATTCTAAAAAGTGTCAGGTTGTACGATATTTATAAAATTTTTAGTAAAACTTCTTCTATGTATTGGGCATAACCCATATTCTTTAATAGCTTCAATATGTTTGGCAGTGCCATACCCCTTATGTTGTGAAAAGCCATATTGTGGATAAATCTCATCCCATTCTCTCATAATTCTATCTCTCGTAACTTTAGCTATTATTGAAGCAGCAGCAATTGAATAACATTTTGCATCACCTTTTATAATAGATTCATATGGTATTCCATTTGTATCAATATGTTGTAAAGCATCAATTATAATTAAATCTGGTCTTACATCTAATCCTTTTACAACATTTGCTACTCCTTGCTTTGTTGCATTTAATATATTAATGTCATCAATAACATCTTGACCAATTATTGCAACTGAGTAACTTAAAGCTTCCTCTAAAATTTTGTCATATAATAATTCTCTTTTCTTTTCGGAAACTTTTTTAGAATCATTTACCCCTTCTATCATTGAATTCTTTGGCATTATAACTCCTGCAACAACTACAGGTCCAGCTAATGGTCCTCTTCCAGCTTCATCAATCCCACATATACTTTCAAATCCTTTTTGATGTAGTTCTTCTTCTATCTTTTTTAACTCTAACAATCTCTCAAGTTCTTTTTCCTTCATTTTATTTCCTTCTTTATATTTCTAAGTTTTGTATTTCATTTAAAGAATAATATCTTTGTTCTCCTTCTTCAAATCCCTTTGTATTGTATACTTCAACTTGAATATTTTTTATATCATATTTTACAATGTACCAACCATTCTTTTCATCAGAATTAACATTTGATATTCCTATATCCATTAAATCTTGTTTATATAATTTGTAATAATATATATAATTTGAATTATCAGATGATAAAGTTTCTGAAGTTATATTTAGATTATTACCAAATTCATTAATATTAGTTATCTCTTTTCCTTTTAATTCATCTTTTGCATTCAATATCTTAGTTTCTTTGTCTGATGCTGTTTCTATATTAGCTCCCAATTTAAAATTAGCATTTTCAACATATTCTTTCCCTTTTATTTTTATTAATAACATATCTGTTTTTAAATTTTCTAATTCAGTTTCTTTTATTATATTATTTCCTGTTTTTATTGATATTCCTACTAATATTGATATTATTGCAATTGTAGCTACCAATGATATTATAGTTATTCCTCTATTATTACTCATATTTTCCTCCAATTTTTATCTTCTGCTATTATATCAATTTTACTCTCTTAATTCAAGTATTATATGGTAACACTTAAAAAATAATTTGGTCTTATAGACCATTATTTAAATTCATCTGCTTCTTTTACATATATACTATCAATAACGACTAAAATACTATTATTAAAAGATTTGATAAATTTTCATTAAAAAATTTTTATAATGCTATATAAATATATTGTATTTCTTCAACTTTTCGGCTGCATTACAAGTTTAAAAAAATCTAAAAAAAGCCAAGTATAATACTAAATCAAAAAGTGTATGGTCTATAGTACCAAATTATTTTTTAAGTTTTACACACTTTTCACAAAAAATTCACAAACATATTGTATTCTAATATAAATTTGAGTTATTATATAATTATAAAAGAATCTTAGGAGGTAACTATAAAATGGAAGAAAACAATAAAAACCAATCAAAATTCAAAGCAATCCCCGTAAAAGGTAACATTTCATATGAAAAAACATCAAAAAACAAATCTGATTTTGGGAAAAGCATATTATTACCATTTGTAAGTGGTATTTTAGGATGTTCTGTTGTAATAGGAACATGCTTCGGAATACCCTCAATAAAATCCAAAATAATAGGAAACACAAATTCACAAATAAGTACTACAAATAATACTTCAACTGAATCAGATGGTTATGTAAAACAGATATCTTTAAAAAATTATTCAGATACAGCTGTATATGCAGCAAATAAAATATTACCATCAATCGTTGGAATAAAAATTGAATATACTGTAAATACTACTTCACTTTTTGGTAGAGGTGGAACATCTACTGCTACAGCATCTGGTTCAGGTATTATAATTAGTGAAGATGGATATATTCTAACAAATAATCATGTTGTATCTTCTAATTCTGAATCAAGCTCTTACTATCAAATTTCAGAAGCTACAAAAATAAGTGTAACACTATTTAATGATGAGACTGAATATGGAGCAAAGATTGTTGGTAAAGATGAGCAAACAGACCTAGCGGTTATAAAAATTGAAAAAACTGGTTTAACAAAAGCTGAATTTGCTGATTCAGATAACGTAAAGGTTGGAGAATTTGCAATGGCTGTCGGAAATCCTGTAAATATGAATAGTACAGTTACTACAGGAATTATTAGTGCTGTAAATAGAAAAATAACAGATTCTGACGGAAAAACATATACATGTATTCAAACAGATGCTGCTATAAACTCTGGTAATAGTGGTGGTGCTCTAGTTAATAGTGATGGTAATGTTATTGGGATTAATACTTTAAAATTATCTGGCACAGGTATAGAAGGTATTGGTTTTGCAATTCCAATTAACTCTACTACAGACATTACTTCACAATTAATTCAATATAGTAAAGTAAAAAGGCCTTATATAGGAATATCTGGTATAGATTTAGATGAAGCTACAGCTAAAAGATATAATTTAGTTCTTGGGATCTATATTAAATCTGTAGATGATTTTTCATCTGCTGAAAAAGGAGGCTTAAAGGCTGGTGATGTAATTATAGAAGCTGATGGAAAATCTATCAATACCATGAATGAATTAAATGAAATTAAAAACTCACATCAAATTGGAGATGAAATTAAATTAAAAATTAATAGAGATGGCAACGAAAAAGAAATTACCTTAAAATTAGGAGAACAACCTTAATAAAAAGATTACTCTTTATTTTTCTTTTATTCTTCACTTCGAATTCACAAAATGGACAAAATTTATTATTATAATACAATCATAGTCAGAGAATAAACTCCGACTTAAATAAAAAAAACATCCCCTTTTATTTTCAAAAGGCTAGGAAGCTCAAAGCTTCTAGCCTTTTTATATTATAACAATATCCATTTCACTAGTAATATCTTCATTACCATATGCAAATATAATGTAGATATTATTATTGTATATGAAATATTCTTTAACATTTTCTATTTTATAAATTTCACTTTCTATGTCTCTAGAAAAAATATTATATCCTATCTCTTTTAAATCCTCTGTTCTTTTCTGTTCATCACTTATAACTTTATTAATCTTATTTTGTACATAACTTTGACTTAAATTATAAATTTTTAATATGTCTTCTAATTCTAATTCTTTATTCTCTTCTAAATTAAAATTAAAAGTTTGAATTATTACTCTTTGTGCATTAGTATCTTGTTTTAAATCTGAGTAAATTGCTATAGATAATATTTCATTTTCTATAGTTGCCTTATATCTTACAGTGTATATTATATTTTCTTCTTTATTTTTTATTATTTCTTCTGCTTTTGCTTCAAATATATCTGATATCTCTTTATTAAATTTTTGTATCTCTTTATTTTTTATATTTATATATGGTAAATTTACATCTAAATCATATTTATCCTTTTTTTCTACTATTTTGTAATTATTGTATACTATCTCCTTATTATTATCTACCTTCTGTATTCTATAATTAATATTTCCTTTTACTTTATTATCAAATATATATTCAAAGTTTGACTTCAATTCCATCTCTTCTTGTTCAGTTCTTTTTGTAAGTCTATTTATTCCAAATAAATTATCTATTATATTATTCCCTAAAACTTGATTTCCAATTACTATAATAATAGCTAATACACATATTAATATACAAATTGAATAAACAATAATTCTTCTTTTATTTACTTTTTCTTTTTCTGGAAGTGTTAAATTCATTTCCTTTATACTCCTTTTTAGTTTTATATTATGCTTTTAATCTATTTATATTCTATATTTTATAATATCAGGAAAATTATGTTAAGTCAATCCCTTGTTGTAAAAAAGATTTTTATGGCAACCACTTAAAAATTATTTGGTCATATAGACCATGATAGTTATCTCTTACTCATGCTAGATTTCTATATATTTATATTCCCTTTTTATTACATTCCTCGGTTCAATACGAGTTCTAAAAAGATTTAAAATTGCGTGTATGAGCCTCTCCGACTTTGCGCGCCCTCATACACGCAATTTAATATCTTTTAAGACCCTCTCCAATCACATTCGTCATTTCATTCAAAAGGAATATAAATATATTGATATTTCCAGTAAATATTCTTCATGGCATGGTCTATATAACCAAATAATTTTTAAGCGATTGCCATAAAAGATTTGACTATTTCCTAAGTTTGAGGTATTATATATAATATTAAAATAATAGAAATGAGGAATTAGAAAGTTATGATATGTTCAGAATGTAAAAAGAATCCAGCAATACTTTTTTATGAAAAAATAGATAATGGTAAACACACTATGGAAGGCCTATGTTATGATTGTGCAAAAAAACAAGGAATTGATGCAACAGAAGTATTATCAAGGCAACAAGATATTTTATCAAAAGATAAAATAAACTTAGCTGATATGAATAAACAATTAGAATCAATATTTAAAGACTTTGCTGAAAATTTAGATTTAAATAATATAGAAAATATTGAAGGTGCTATAACCTTTGGAGATATAAATGGTGATGAAGATATAGACGAAAATATTGATGGAGATAGACCTAAATTTGCAGGTGCAGCAATTCCTTTAGGTTCAATCTTTTCAAATATGTTTTCACAAAGCAAACAAGAAAATAGTAATTCTGAAAAAAATGTTGAAAAGAAAGTAAATAAAATAGAAAAAAAGAAAGATTCAAAAAATAGTAAAAAGAAAAAATATCTAGATACCTATGGAACTAATTTAACAAATAAAGCTAAAAATAATCAGTTAGACTTAGTTATAGGAAGAGATAAAGAAATTCAAAGAATTGTACAAATTCTAAATAGACGTTCAAAAAATAATCCATGTTTAATTGGTGAACCTGGTGTTGGAAAAACTGCTATTGCCCAAGGACTAGCTATAAAAATTGCTAATCAAAATGTTCCAGCAAAACTTTTAAATAAAGAAGTTTATCTTTTAGATATGACAGCTGTAATTGCTGGTACTCAATTCAGAGGGCAATTTGAGTCTAGAATGAAGGGTATCATCGATGAATGTAAAGAATATGGTAATATAATTTTGGTTATTGATGAAATTCATAATATTATTGGTGCAGGTGATGGAGAACATTCTATGAATGCAGCTAACATTTTAAAACCAGCACTATCTAATGGAGAAATCCAATTAATTGGAACAACTACATTAAAAGAATATAGAAAATATATCGAAAAGGATTCTGCATTAGAAAGAAGATTCCAACAAGTGTTAGTTGAAGAACCTAATATTGAAGATTCTATTGTAATTTTGGAAGGTATTAAAAAATATTATGAAGAATATCACAAAGTAAAAATATCAACAGATGTTATTAAGCAAGCTGTTATAATGTCTGAAAAATATATTCATGATAGATTTTTGCCAGATAAAGCAATTGATATTTTAGATGAAGCTTGTTCTAGAATAAACCTAGAAAATAAAGATTTATTTAAACTTGAAATATTGAGAAGAGAATTATCTCAAGTACAATCTGAAAAAGAACAAGTTACTGAAGCCGATACAACAGAAGCATATCAAAAAGCTGCAGATTTAAAAACTCGTGAATGTCAAATCATGGAAGATATAGATAAATTAACAAAAAAAATGAAACCTAGAAATTTAACAATTCAAGATATTGCAACAGTTATTGAAAGTTGGACTAAAATACCTGTTAAAAAAATTACAGAAGCAGAAACACAAAAACTTCTAAATTTGGAAACAAATCTTCATAAAAGAGTTATTGGTCAAGAGGAAGCTGTTAGTAGCGTATCTAGAGCTATTAGAAGAAATAGAGCTGGACTACAAAATGAAAAAATGCCACCATCATTTATATTTGTTGGGCCTACTGGTGTTGGTAAAACAGAACTTGCGAAATCTTTAGCTTATGAAATGTTCGGTTCAGAAGACTCAATAATAAGAGTAGATATGTCAGAATATATGGAAAGTCATTCTACATCAAAATTAATAGGTTCACCTCCAGGATATGTGGGTTATGATGATGCAGGTCAATTAACAGATAAAGTTAAAAGAAAACCTTATTCAATAATTCTTTTAGATGAAATTGAAAAAGCTCACCCAGATGTTTTTAATATTTTATTACAAGTATTAGATGATGGAAAACTTACAGACTCTCAAGGAAATACTGTTAGTTTTGCAAATACAATTATAATTATGACTTCAAACGCGGGCTCAAACTTAAATAATAATTCAATTGGTTTTGGAAAGCAAACTATTGATAAATCTAAAATAGAAGATAATCTAAAAGATGTATTTAGACCTGAATTTTTGAATAGAATCGATGAAATAATTGTATTTAATTCTTTGCAAAAAGATGAATTATTAAGAATTGTAGATTTAATGTTAAAAGATACTATAAAAGCACTAAAACAAAAAGATATTACTTTTGAAATATCAGATATTGCTAAACAATTTATTTTAGAAAAAGGAACTAATATTAAATTTGGAGCTAGACCTTTAAGAAGAGCTATACAGAAGTATCTAGAAGATGAAATTTCTGAAATGATTTTAAAAGGTGAAATTATTGATGGTCAAACTATTAAAGTTGGTCTAAAGGAAGAGCACCTTGTGTTTGAAGTTAAATAATAAATTTAGATGTCTGATGTTAGATGTCCGAAGGAGTAAAAAATGTTTAAATATGTACCAAATATATTAACTATATTACGATTTTTATTTATACCTGTAATATTATATTTTATTTTTATAGGAAATTATATCCTTGGATTTGTATTTTTTACAATTTCAGGAATTACAGATATCTTAGATGGATTTATCGCAAGGAAATTTAATTTAATTTCTAATTTTGGCAAATTAATGGACCCTTTAGCAGATAAATTAACGCAAATTTCTATACTTGCAACATTAGTAACTGTAAAAATTATCCCTGATTGGATTTTAGCTATTGTTATTTTGAAAGAATTAATAATGGTTATTGGTGCATCTTTCCTTTATGGAAAAGATGTTGTTGTGTATAGTAAATGGTATGGAAAACTTGCAACTGTATTATTTTATTTAGCTATAGTTATTACATTAATTACTAGGCAATTTAATATTACTGGTTTTTGGGTTGATTTTAGCTTTGTAATTTATTGTATTGCTATAACTTCTACGATTTTTTCTCTTGTTATGTACATTAAGTGTTTATATCAAGATGGATTTATTGATAAAAGTGATTTAAATAAAGAAACTCAAAAAGTCGTTGTTAAAAATAAGTGGAGAAAATCTAAATAGCAGTAATAATATATATCAGTAAATTGAGAATTCTCTCATATTATATAATAAGAAGGGGCTGTAAAAAAGCATTTATTTTTATTAATAGCCTGAACGTTCCCGAAGACCTGCGTTAGGCTTCAAACCCGATAACAAGCTTCTATGTGAGGGACTGAAGGGTTTGAAATTGACCCTGCTATTGAAGGTATTAATAAAAATAAATGCTTTTTTTACAGCCCCTTCTTTATTTAATTCAGTTTGTTCTTTAAATCAAAAACTATATTACTCAAAATCTTCTATCAACTGATTTAACTCTTCTATTCCATTAACTCTAATACCATTTTGAATTTGAACTTTATCGGTTTCTGTTAAATAATCAATTGAAATCTCTGTTTTCTGATATTCTATTTCTTCATTATTTTCATTAATTCTATAAACTGTTATTTTACCATTATCATTTTTTAATATGAAATGTTGACCACAGTCGCTATCAAACTCCCTATACAAGACAATCTCTGTAGAAGAGTATTCTTTTACTTCCCAATTTGAATATTCTTTTTCTAAATCTTTTTTTGTCGCATTTACTAAACTTTGTGATATGTCTATATATTCATTTATTGTATGTTGACATTCAGTATAATATCTTTTTAATGTTAGTCTACAATTTGGTGATATTTTTTCTTCTTTGGCATTTACTTCTATTTCTAACCTTGCTTCTTGTAATCTATTCCATTCATCTGTACACTCATCTACAATTTTTTCTGATACCTCGTTTATTTCATTTTCTATAATATTATTTTTAGCAATTTTTTTATTATTCTTCTCATGTATTGATATTCCTGCTATTATACCTATTATTATGATTGCTATTGCTAACATTATTATCCAAGTTTTTTTCATAAAATTTCCTCCGTAATTTTTTATTATTATTTACGGATTACAATTTATTTATACCTCATTTAATTAGTTTTTAAATACATTGCTACTATCTTTAATTATATCTAATTTTTGTTTTAATTTTATATTTACCACTATGATTAACAATCACTTCAATCTCTCCATTTAAATCGGTTCTATAGATATAACAATTTAACTTTTTAAATCTATTTAAAACCTCTTCATTGGGATGTCCAAAATTATTGTTTTTTCCTACTCCAATAACAGCACATTTAGGATTAACTACATTTATAAAATTTTCACAGCTTGAACTTTTAGAACCATGATGTCCTACTTTTAAGATATCAGACTTTAGCAGATGCATTCTTTTTGAATATACATTTAAAATCTCTTTTTCTGCAATTTCTTCTATATCTCCCGTAAACAACATAGAAAAATTTTTATAATGCAAATTACATACAATTGAATTATTATTTAGAACATTTATTTTAAGTTGCTTATTAGTAGGCCATATAACATCAAAATACAAATTTTTTTCAATATATAATCTATCTCCTTCTATTACTTCATTTACTTTAATCTTCTTATTTTTTGTTATCTCTGAAAATTTTTCATAATTTTTAGAACTTTGTACCTGTTTTGATATATAAACTTTTTTTACTTTCAATTCTTCTAATAAAGTCAATATCCCTCCGAATATGATCATTATCAAAATGACTTATTATTACAATATCAATCTTAGTAAATCCTCTATCTAGAATGTATGGAATTAATGTATTTTTTCCAACATTAAAATCCGAATTCATACTTCCGCCACCATCTATTAAAATTGTTTTATTTTGCGGTGTTATTATTAAACAGGAATCTCCTTGTCCTACGTCAATAAAATTAATTTTCAAATCTTTTGGATATAATTTTATAACTACTAAAATCAATATAATAGATATTATAATTTTTTTCACTATATCTTTATTTATTCGTAATTTGATTTTTAGTAATGCTATTAAATTCCTTATTCTTACTTGAGTTATATTAGGTTTTTTTGAAGAATAAATATTATATATAAAAAATAGTATTAAAATTAGTAAATAATATATTATTATTGAATATATTTTGGGTGTTGATATATAAATTTTAGAAAATGGAGCTTTTCCTATTTTAGATATTGATATTAATATTTTAATTCCTATTTCTATTGTTAATGAAAACATCTTAGCTATTTTCATATTTATTAAAATTATTACTATGAATAAAAATCCTAAAATTACTATTGGTCCAATAGTAATACTTAAAATTAGATTTGATATCAAAAGATATGGATTCAAATTATTTAAATTGTACAAAATTATTGGCAATATAGCTAACTGAACAGAAGTTGAAACAGATATAATTTCTTTTATTTTATCTAAACTTTTATTAATTTTAGGTCTAATTTTATATTTATATAACTTACTTTTTATTTTAATATTATTTAAAAATTTTAGAATACTTTTATTAAAAGCAACTATTCCTAATACTCCAAAATATGAAAGCTTAAGTCCTAAATTCTGTATTAAATATGGGTTATAAATTAAAATTATAAATAATGATATAGACATAGATGTATATATGTCATTCTTTCTATAAACTATTTTTGAAAATATCACCATAATACCCATTATCCCTGCTCTTGTAATTGATGGTGAAAAATTTGTTATGAACATATAAAATATTAATACAACTATACTTAAAATGTTAGAATTTCTTTTTCCTATAATATTTTTTAATATAATATTTATCCCTAAAATCACATATGTTATATGCATTCCTGATACTGCTAATATGTGGGACATACTCGCATTTCTAAAATTCTGTTGCATTTCTTCATCTATATCTATTTTATATCCTAATATTAGTCCTAATAAAACTGAGGACGTTTCCTCATTTAATATTTGTTTGGTACTTATTATTATTCTATTCAAAACTGTATTTGATATCTGAAATATCTTATTTGCTTGCTTCCTCTCTATTAGTTGCAATTTATCACATTCTATTGTACCATATATATTTAATTGTTTTAAATAGCTTGAATAATCAAATCCTTTATAATTTCTTTGTATTTCTGGTTTTTTATATGTTCCTGAAAAAGTAATTTTATCTCCATATTTTAAATCTTGACTTTTATTTGTAGTTATATAAAATTTAACTTTTTTCTTATGATATTCTACTTGTATTTTATATTTATTATAAAACTCTTTTTCCTCTTTATCACTAACTATTACTCCTGTAAAATATACTTTCTCAATTTTTGATAAATCTATATATATCCTTTCATATCTTATATCTTTTTTGATTACTATTATATTTGAAATAATAGAACTTATTATTACTAAAATTATTACTTGAAAATTTAAATATATTTTTAAATATCTTATGTATCTTCTTATTGATAATATCTTACATTTTCTTGGTTTTTGTTTTATCATTTTTATATATACTAAATATATTGCAATTAAAGGAATATAAAAAAAGACTATACTTGTTTTAAAGTATAGTCCCACTATTATACCTATTATATATCCTATAACTGCAATTAGAATTGGTCTCTTCAAATTTGCCTCCTTAAATAATTCTTCTTGCTCCTACATAATTTGTTTTATAATATCCACTAGATAATGTATCTGTTGTTACACCTCTACTTGGATTTGCAGCATGTATAAATGTATTTCCCCCAATATATATTCCAACATGATTTATTCCTGATTTTCCAAACATTACTAAATCTCCAGATTGTAAGCTTGTTACTGATTTACCATTACTATATTGCGCTGCTGCTGTTCTATTTAAGTTTACTCCAAAATGTTTATACACGAATTGTGTAAATCCTGAACAATCAAATCCCTTTGTTGTTGTTCCACCATATACATATTTGCATCCCAAAAATTGCTTTGCATATGATACTATAGATGTTCCTGTAGCTGATGTTTTTCCTGAAGATTGTACATTTGCTGTTGCTACATTTGTACTTTTGCTATTTGAATTAGTAGCTTCTGTATTTCTTGTTGTTGCACTTCTTGATGTTGTTTCTGATGCTTTCTTTGTATTTGTAGATTTTTGTTCTGTTACTTTATTTTGTTGTTCTACTGACTTCGTACTTGCTTGTTGGTTATTACTATTCTCCTTCTTTTCTTCTATTGGTGATAATTTTTCTATCCTTATCCAGCCTTCTTTTCCTTCTTGAGTTCTTACTTTTGCCCAATTATTCAAAATTTCTATAACTTCTACTTCAACATCCTTACTTATTTCATCTAATTCTATTGCACTGATTAATGGTATTATTTTTAATTTTACATTTTCTGCTATTTTATATTTGCCCTTTTCTATTTTCTTTTCTTCAACTACACTTGTATTTGTTTCTACTACAGTATTAGTTTTCTCTGAATTCTCATTTTTCTCTGCATTATTTGTAGTATTCATTTCTGAACCATTTGGTGTTTCTGTAGTTATTGGCGTTTCTATTTCTGTTTTATTATTATGTTCTTTTTTATTTATTTGTATTAAATCATTTCTTATATATCCTGTTATTTTCTTATATTTAACTTTATACCAATTATCTACTTCTTCTAAAATTTCAACTTCTTCTCCTTCTGATGCTAGTTCTAAAATCTTAGATTCTGTATTTGGTTTTTCCCTAAGCCTTGCTGTTTCTGTTGTTATTTTTCCAGTATTTGCAGCAAAACATATATTTATAAAAAACATACTTGCTAAGCCTATTATTGCCATTACCATTATTATGCTTCTTATATTCATACTTGCTTTCATTTTTTACTCCTCTTATTATTATATTCATTTAAGTCTAACGACGTTTCAAAATTATATAACATTTTTTTATATTTGTCAAATTTTCTAAGCAATTTCAATAAAATATGCCTACTATTGTCCAAAATGTGGTCATGTTGAACTTTTTGTTGGTAACCACATAAATGATTGGTAACATAAAAATAGATGGATAAATCCATCTATTTTTCTTAGTATATGTATAAAATTTATTTATATATTTTTATCAATTACAGGTAATAATTGTTTTTTCCTAGAGACAACTCCTGATAAAAATGCTCTGTTATTTTCTAATGTTTTTTCAAATGCCTTTTCTACAGCATCTGTTCTTGAACCTAAAGCAATTATTTCTGAATTACTATTTAATATATCCGTTATTGCAAAAACAAACAAACTTAATTCCTTTTCTTCTATTGTTTTTGTAATTACTTCTTCTAATTTTTCTTGCCTTTTTAATACATCTTCAATACTTACTGTATTTACTTGTGCTATTACAAATTTTGTTCCATCTTTTTCTAATGATTTTGCATCTAAATTAATTAATTGTTCTTCTGAAAAATCATCCAAATCTGTTCCTGCTTTTAACATTTGTAGTCCATATTCTTCTATATTAATGTTAGCTATTTTTCCTAGTTCTTCTAATGCTTTTTTGTCATGTTCAGTTGTTGTTGGTGATTTTAATAATAATGTGTCTGATATTATTGCGCTTGCCATTAATATTGCTTCTGTTTTTTCTATTTCAATTCCTTTTTGTACAAAATCTTTATATAAAATTGTTGATGTACATCCATATGGTCTTGCTGTATAGTATAATGGCTCTGCTGTTTCAATATTAGCAATTCTATGATGGTCTATTACTCCTAATATTTTAGCTTTTTCTATTCCTTCTACACTTTGATTGAATTCATTGTGATCTACTAATATTACTTTTTGTCCTTCTTCTACTTTTTCTATCAATTCAGGTGCTTCTATTCCTAAATAATTTAATACAAATTGTGTTTCTTTATTTACTGCTCCTAATCTTACTGCTTTTGATTCTTTACATCCATTTTTTTTGTTTAATATCTCTTTTACTATACTTGAGCATATTGAGTCTGTATCTGGATTTCTGTGTCCAAATATTAAAATTTTTTCTTCCATTTTTTATTTCTCCCATCTATTATAATTTTTTCATAATATGATATAATAATTATAGGAAATAGAGAAACCACATCTGTTTATTCTCATTTTCCTATATTGTACACTGTACAACATCTCATATTAAAAAACAAGTAAACATTTTAATTTTTATCTTTTTCTTTTATAATATTTTCTAATTCTTCTTTAGCAAATTCATATTTTTTATTGCAAAAATGACATGTAAGCTCTGCTTTTTCATCTTCTTCTATTATTTCTTTTAAAACTGTTTTATCTAATGTTGCCAAACCATCTGCCATATGCTCTTTTGAACAATCACATTCATATACAGGTGTAATGTTTTCTTCAATAACTTTAACATTTTCATCTCCAGTTACTTTTTTTGCTATGTCTACTAAACTTAGATTTTCATCTAACATTTTTGAAATTGCACCTGCTTTAAAAATAGATTGTTCTATTTTTGATATCTCATCATCTGTCGCATCTGGCATTGGTGTAATAATGTATCCTCCGGCAGATTTAACTCCATTTTTATCAACTAAAACTCCTAAGCTAACTGCTGTATTCTTTTGCTCTGATTTTGCAAAATACTCTGCAAAGTCTTCTGCTATTTCTCCAGATACTAATGGGCAAATTCCTACATAAGGCTCTTTTAATCCAATATCTTTTATAACATTTATAAAACCTGTATTTCCTACTGCTCCGCCTACATCTAATTTTCCAATATCATTTAAAGGTAAATCAACTATTGGATTTGATACATATCCTTTGACTCTTGGGAAATTGTCTGATGTTGTAAGCATCGTCCCTAATGGTCCGTTTCCCTTCATTTGGATTGTTAGCTTATTTTTTTCACTTTTCATTTCATTTCCCATTATTGCAGTTATTGTTAGTAATCTTCCAAATGCAGCTGTTGCTACTGGGCTTAAATCATGTGTTTGCCTTGCTTTTTCTGCAAGCTCTGTTGTGTCTGCACATATTACTGATATTTTTCCTTCGTATGCTAAAAATTTCATTATTTTGTCTGGCATTATTTACTTCATTCCTCCTTTTAACACAAATCATAATAACATAGAAACTGTCAATTATTCAACTTCTTTTTTCCATAATCCATGTTTATTACAATATGCATAAATCACTGTTCCTGGAACATATTTGCAATGTGCAACTGCTGATTCTCCTGGTTTTAGATATGTAATGCATTCTTTATTATCTCTTACAATACTAATCCATTCAATAAAATGTTCATCTTCCATAACATGATTTACTGTAACTATAATTTTTCTATCTTTTATTTCATATGTTGGTACATGTTTTTCGACTGCTGCATCTACTGAATTTGGAATTAGCTCCTTCATCTCTTCTCCACAACATTTAATCCCACCATCTTCGCATTTACAATCTTGTACTACTTTTACCATAGCTCCACATTTTGTACATTTTTTTATAATTATTTTTTTCATTAACTAATACCTCCTATTATTTTTACCATACTATATATACCACAAAAATAACTAATTATCAACTAAATATTTTTCTTTGAGTTTCGGTTTTTTATTCATATTCAAACTTAAAAGTTATAATATATCATAAAATGCAGTGATGCGCAGTTAGGAGAACTCATATTTATATAGATTAGCTGATCAACTATAATTTTATATAAAAGAAGACTGGAGTATATTTTATACTCTAGCCCTGATAATTTTCAATTATTCATGTATTTGAAACATATCCTTGCCTTCGCCACAAACTGGGCACACCCACTCTTCTGGCAGATCACTAAACTTAGTTCCTTTTTCTATTCCGTTTTTCTCATTTCCAAATTTGGGATTATAAATGTATTTACATTGTGTACATTCATATTGTTCTTTTCCTGTTCTTTCTATTGAAAAATTATTATATCCTACTGCAACAGCCACTATTACAATTATTAGAAATGATAATGCTTTCCAAATTCCGCTATCAAACAATATTACTGCAAACATCCCAAATATTGCACTTATTCCATATAATATTAATACTGCTTGCTTTTGGCTAAATCCTCTTGCAACTAATTTATGATGCAAATGTCCATTGTCAGCTCTAAATACTGCTTTTATAGATTTACCTTTTATTAATCTTCTTATTATTGCCCAAATAGTATCAAATATAGGTAGTCCTAAAACTATTAATGGTAAAACAATTACCGCCGCTGTATAAGTTTTAGCAGAACCTAATATTGAAATTATCGCTAAAGAAAATCCTAGAAAGTTGGACCCTGTATCTCCAATAAATGTTTTGGCTGGTGCAAAGTTAAATGGTAAAAATCCTGCTAATGCACCTGCTAATGCTGTTATTAATACTATTGATATTAATGATGATCCATTTAGTACAAATATTACTAATAATGATGTTGCAGATATAACAGATATTCCTGATGATAGTCCATCTAATCCGTCTATTAAATTTATTGCATTTGTTACTATTATTATCCATCCAATAGTAATTAATATTGAAGTTATTTCGTGCATTTGTGGAAAATCCATAAATGGCAACGTTATTCCTTCAATTCTAATTCCTGCAAATACTACACATATAGCGCCTAATAGTTGTCCTATTAATTTTGTTATAGGTTTTATTGTTTTTATATCATCAACTATACATACTATTTCTAATACTAATATTCCTAATAAAAAACCTAATAATTTTTTCCAATACTCTTGTACACCAAATAGGTTTATTGAATTTTCCATACTCATTACAATCAATAAATATATTGTTGATACAAGAAAACCTAGTATTACCGCAGGTCCACCAAACTTTGGCATTATTTTTTTATGTGCTCTTCTACCATCATTTTCTTCGCTTACTGCTCCTACCTTTTTTGCTATTTTTATTGTATATGGTGTGGTAACAAATGTTACTACAAATGCAAGTATAAAAGATATTGCTATATTTCCCCACATGAGTTTTTCGTCCTTTCTTAATCTATCTCATATTGTCTTTTTCAATTCTTTCTATCATCTTTAGTCTTTCCTCATATCTTCCACCTTTAAATTCTGTTCCTAACCAGTTTCTTATTATGCAAATTGATTCGTTTGTAGATAGATAATCTCCTCCTAATGTTATTACATTTATATCATCATCTGCTTTTGCATATTTTGCTGATTCTTCATTTAATATTGCTGCAGCTCTTATTCCTTTAAATTTGTTTGCTGCTACTGTCATGCCATATCCTGATCTACATATTAATATTCCACAATCACATTCCTTATCTTGAATTGCCTTTGATACTTTTTCTGCATATACTGGATAGTCTGTTCTTTCTTCATTATATGTTCCAAAGTCTTTATATTTTATCTCTTTTTCTTCAAAGTATCTTTTTATTTCTTCTTTTAATTTATATCCTCCATGATCTGCTCCTATTGCTATCATTTGTATCACTCCTATCCTTTATTAAACTGCGTACACTATATCATATATTTGATTATATTACAATAATTTTATGCTTTAAGTTTCAATTTTTTATATTATAAGAAACTTCCTATAATATAAATATTTGGCATACGAACAAAGACGCGGACTTTAAAATATTTAGAACAGAAACAATGTTATTAATATCCGCTTTTGTTCTTCAACGCTTTTTTCTAGAATTATAGTCACAGGTCCATCATTTATTAGTCCAACTTTCATATCAGCTCCAAAAACTCCAGTTTCGACTTTATCCGTCTTTTTCTTGCACTCACTTATAATATATTCATATAATTTATTTGCAAAGTCTGGTTTAGCTGCTTCTGTGAAAGATGGTCTATTTCCATTTGTGCAATCAGCATATAAAGTAAATTGAGATACTAATAATAAAGAACCTTTTATATCATTTAAAGCTAGATTCATTTTTCCTCTTTCATCTTCAAATATTCTTAAGTTAATTAATTTCTTTATTAAATAATCTGCTATTTCTTTAGTATCTGTATGTGTTATACCTATTAATACTAGAAATCCTTTATCTATTTTTCCTACTGGTTTATTATCTATATCAACTTGTGCTTCTTTTACTCTTTGAATTATAAATTTCATTTTTATCACCTTTTTAACTTATATCATAATACTAACTTATATTCAAGGAAAAAGTCTCGGAATTATCCGAGACTAAAACTTTTTTCTATTTTTTATCTTCGCTATTATTTTCAGATAACATCTTCATTAAAATCTTTAGTTGATTTTCATGGTATCTCATAATTATTTCATCCTTTCTCTTCTCCATTTTGTTCCAATAAATAACAAACCATATTAAAGATCCGATAGCAAAAAGTACACTTATAGTACATATTATCCAAACAACTTGTTCTACTGTCATTTTTACCTCCTGAAATATCATTTTCAAGTTTCTACAAATAATAAAAATAAAGCTTTAAAGATATTAAATTTTTAACCTCCTTATATTACTATATCTAACAATCTTATTATATCATATATTTACATAACATTCAACTCTTTTGTGGTATTATTCAATAACTTCTATTGCAGATTTATTATCGATTCCTTCTAAATTATAATAAGTATTTGGAATCCTTCCAATAATTACATTTTCAGCTATTAGCACTTGATTTACTATTTTTTCAGTTATATTATCGTATGGTGTTAAAATACTAACCTCACATACAACCTGTAAATACACTCTATGTAAAGTTTGATTTATCCCTTGAGCTGAAAATTCACTTCTTAAATCAGTTTCAACATTTCCAATGGTCGAAATTCTTATAGGAACTCCTGGACCTTTTCCTGCTAATAATTTAAAACCTGTAAAACTACCGAAGAGCAATTTCTATATCTTCTCTTCCCTTCTCATCAATTTGATTTTGTATTTTTATTGCAACATCTGATATTATTTCATTTATAGGGCTTACATTTGATTTAATCATCACAATATTTCCATCTTTGTCTTTTTCAATAGAAAATAATTCATCATATGCATGTTCTCTCATAACAACTGTAGCTTGTTCATTTGATATAATTGTCGCTATTGATTTTGCCTTATCTTTGCAAAGAGTGTCAAATATTGGCAAAATTGCATCTAATACAATCTTAATAGTACTAAATGCAATTACCATAATAATAAAAAATTTTATAATTGTTTGTTTTTTCTTAAAATTTCTATCTTCTATTTTTGATATAAAAATTTTAGGAATTCTAATTCTTGGTCTAGAATAAATTTTACTCATATTAATTTCATTCCTCTTAATGTCCAAACTATGTTCTTAAATTCTCTATTACATAATTTTTAACTATATGTTTGGAATTTTCTCAAACTTTGGAATGTACAATTTTTGCCCTGGCATAATTAAATTCTTGTCTTCAATTCCATTTACTCTTGCAATTCCATCAACTGTACTTCCAAATTCTTTCGCTATATTCCATAAAGTATCACCTTTTCTTACAACATAAATTACTATACTGTAATCTTGTTCTTCTCTTTCCCCATTTTCTTCAATACTATCTATCATATTTAAATTAGCTGTTCTATACATATTTGTATTTGCTTGAACATCTATATTACAATTAATATCTCCACCATCTTGAATAATAAAGTCTTGATTTTTTACTTCTATGCTGCAATTTGTATTTAAACTTTCACCATTTTGTAAATTTTCTATTGTGTAATCAAATGGTATTTTTGCTTCTTTTGTAATAATTTGAGTCCTAGAATTTTGGAAAATAAACCTCATGTTTAATTCTGCTTCATATAAAATTTTTGAGTTTATTTTATTTTCATTCAATATTGCAGGAGTAATATCTACATCAATTAAATTTAATCCTTCTGCGTCATTAAAATTAACTTTTTCTCTTATCTGTTTAATATTGGTTACATTTTGTTTATGTGTCATTGTCATTATTTGTTTTTTCTCAAAGTTCAAGTTTTGTGTTGTGCTATACATATCCTGTATTAAATTAATTTGTTTTTCTTCATATACATAACAAATAACTTCAATTTCTACTTCAACATAAATTGAATGCTCTTCCTGTGAATTTGGTTTTATTATTATGTTTCTAATTTCATATTCGACATCACATATATTTTCTTCTGTAACATTTTGAATATCTATAAATCCTACTACTGGTATTTTATAATTAATTGTATTTATTCTATTATCTTCTGTTAAATACATTATTCTAATTTCTGCTTCTGATTTTGCTAAAACTTTATTATAACTAATTTTTATATCCTTATCTACTAAACAAATTTGAGCCTTTAAAACCTCTGCTAAATTATCCATATTATCTATTTGAATATTATCTTTCGCATATATTTTTGTTTCTCCTTGCCCAACTAATGAATTTACCTTTAAATCTTCCTTTAAAATTTGTATATCATTTTCATCTTGTATCTCATTTATCACTTCTACATCTTCATTTAGATAAACTTTTAAGTTTAATTCTAGAGTTGCCTTAATTCCAACTTTTCTTCCATTAATTACTTTTGCTTCTATTGACTTAACACTTATGTTAGAAATTACACTCATACCATCATTGCAATTAGGTATGTTAATATTTGCAGAAAAATCTATTGATGTATTTAGTCCTCTTACAGTATCCTCTGTTCCATCTGGCATATACATTATATATGTATTTACAGCTCCATCAATTCTTACCTTTCCTTCTTGGGCTTCCTTTTTGTAAATTGATACTACACCACTTGTACAAATTGTGTTTAAAATATCAGGTTTTGAATCTGGTACTATCATATCTCCTTCTGTAAAAATAATTTCTTTTTTCTCTGCTATTAATTTATTTATACTTAAATTTTCTCTTTGTGCCTCTATCATTTCTTACCTCCTTACAGTTTTTTACTAGTCTTCCAATAAATGGTATATTAGTTTACTAGAAAAATTATTGTTTATAAATTTATATGTCCTATTTTTTTATTTATGACATTTTATAAGAATTTATTTCTAATAATCTTTATTTGAAGGAGTTATAATTATATTTATCGTATCATCATACTTGTATTTATCCATCTTTTCAGAAAAGCTGGCTAATTCATTTGGTATTATTATTGTGTTGTATTTATTGTTTTTTAGTTCTTGAATTTTATTATCTATTTCTTCTGGTTCTTTTATTTCTTCTACTTTCATTCCTAAAATTTTTGGTATTTGATAGTCTTCTTGATTTTCATATTTTATAAATGATATTTTCACTTTCATCACCTTTTATTATTTTGGATGTTTTCTATAGTTTTATAACATAAAATTAAAACATCTAAAATAATATTTAGTAATTATCCTTCATATCACTTCTTAATGTTAACATTTTGAAAAATTTGACTATTTATGTAAAATAATATATAATATATTTATAGTAATATTTTTTATTTTAAATTCCTATATTCACTAACTAGTGGAGGAAAACACCCTCTTACTTTTGGTTTTACATATATAACAAGAAAACATCTATAAAAAATGGAGGACATGATATGTTTAAAAGGTTTACATTATGGTTCATAACTTTTGGTTTAAGCTTCTTATTAGCAGGTTTGTTTGGAAGTCAGGGGAAAGCGTTCTTCGCTATCTACTTAGGCACTTCTACCATTTTTGTCTTATCAGTACTTGCTGCCATTTCAACCGCTGGAGCTGCTTCAGGCTTATCATTTATCACAGATAAGCTTGCCACTATGGGTGTAGTTGAACTTATCAAAGGAATAGCTGTTATTTTATTAGCAACTTGGGGCGCTACAAAACTTTTTGGTATAGACTTCTTTGTGTCATACCAAATTATGACATTCGGTCAGTGCCTCTGCGGTAGCAGTAATAAAGATGATTAAGAAGCAAAAGAAGCCTTCGCATAAATGCGAAGGCTTTTTCTATGCACTTTTAAGTTCTAATCTTAATTTATCAGCAATCATTGCTATAAACTCGCTGTTTGTTGGTTTTCCTTTACTTGCAGAAATAGTATAACCAAAAATTTTCTCAACAGTTTGTTGGTCTCCTCTTCCCCATGCAACTTCAATTGCATGTCTAATGGCACGTTCTACACGACTTGGTGTAGTATTAAATTTATATGCAATTTTAGGATATAAACTTTTAGTAATTTGATTTATAACATCGATGTCATTAACAACCATAATAATAGCTTCTCTTAAATATTGGTAACCCTTAATATGTGCTGGTACTCCAACTTCATGAATAATATTTGTTACTAATGCTTCTAAGTTTTCTTGACTTCTTTCACCATTTGACGGAATTTCAACATATTGAGGTTTTATTTCTCTTCCTATAAAGTTATTAAGATTTTGGCCTGGTTTAAAATTCTTTAAATCTTTTATTCTCTTTATTAATAATTCAATATCAAATGGTTTTACCACATAATATTCAGCTCCTAAGCTCACTGCCCTTTGAGTTATTTTGTCTTGCCCCACTGCTGAAAGCATTATGCACATTGGCTTTTTATCAGATTTTATCATACTCATTTTTTCTAATACGCCTATTCCATCTAAATGTGGCATTATCACATCTAATAGAACAACATCTGGAGTTATATTTGTTATAATCTCTATAGCTTCTTCTCCATCTTTTGCTATTCCAATTACTTCCATATCATCTTGCTCTTGTATATAATTAGCAAGTGTCTGGCTAAATTCTTGATTATCATCTGCAATCAAAATTGTTGTTTTTTCTTTCATAAAATTTCCTCCCTAAATATAAAAACGATTTTTCATTTGCATTTAATGTTTTATGTTGATTTTTCTTTAAATCTTTTGTCTCTCAGCAAATTAAACGATTGTAAATTTTTTACAATTCAAATTATATTATTTATATCTAGAATTTTCAAATAAATATTATAAATTTTTACAAAAACATCATTTTATTATACTTTTATTTATTAATTTTTTAGATAAAAATCTTAAATTTATCAAATTAACCTTTTTTATCTTAAAATCTTCATTAAATCTTTGGAACATACTTTCTTCTAACTCAATTTTACAAATAATTATGTCGGAATAATCTATACTATCAATAAATATATTGTTTATTCTACAATAATATTTAAAGTTATCTAAATTATTATATTCTAATTCTACCTCAGCCTCTATCCCATAACATTTTTCAACTTTTTGTGAAATATTTATTGCTTCTAATGTGGCATCAGAATAGGCTCTTACAAGGCCTCCCGTACCTAACAATATTCCTCCAAAATATCTTGTAACAATTACTATTACATTACACAAATTATTTTTTTGTAAAATATTTAACATAGGTCCACCTGCTGTTCCAGAGGGCTCGCCATCATCACTTGACTTTTCTATTATATTTTCATCTTCCAAAATTCTATATGCTACACAATTATGTCTTGCATCATAATACTTCTTTTTTATTTGTTTTATAATATTTTCTGCCTCTTCTTGAGTCTCTACTTTTATTAAATTACATATAAACTTTGATTTTTTGACAACAATTTCTGTATTCACATTATCTTTAATTGTAACAAAATTTTTCATTTTTCTCTCCATCTTTTGTGACAAAAAGGTACGTCCCTACTGTCACATCCCTGCTGTATATCCTGTAGAATATGCTATTTGAAGGTTAAATCCTCCTGTGTAGCTGTCAACATCTATTATTTCTCCTGCAAAATATAGGCCTGGTACTAATTTTGATTCCATTGTTTTTGGGTTTATTTCTTTAATATTTATTCCACCACTTGTTATTATTGCTTCTTCTATTGGTCTAAAACTACTAATTGTTAATTCAAAGCTTTTTAATATTTTTACAAGATTTTTTCTTTCTTGTTTTGTTATTTCATTTACTTTTTTTTCTGGGCTTATTTTACTCTTTTCTATTATTATAGGAATTAATTTTTGCGGTAATAATTTGTCTAGGCTATTTTTAAATTGTTTGTTTTTTAATTCTATAAAGTCTCTTAATATTCTTTCATCTAATTTCTCTTCAGAAAGTGCTGGTTTAAAGTCTATTTTTAAATCGACTCTTTTGTTTTTTAAAAGGTCTTCTATATTTTTATATCTTACTAAATGTGCTGATCCACTTAATATTGTTGGCCCTGAAACTCCAAAATGTGTAAATAGCATTTCGCCAAAGTCTTCATAAATTGTTTTGTTGTTTTCTGTATTTTTTAATTCTATTTTTACATTTCTTAGAGATAATCCTTGCAAATTTTTGCATAGCTTTTTTTCATAGCTTTCTAATGGTACTAATGATGGTTTTATTTTTGTTATAGTATGTCCTAAATTTTGTGCTAATTTATATCCATCTCCTGTTGACCCTGTTAATGGATAACTTTTCCCGCCTGTTGCTAAAATTATTTTTTCTGCTTCATATGTATTATTCTCTGTTTTTACTTGTAATTTTTCTTCTTCTTTTGATATATCTATAACTCTTGTATTGTATTTTATATCTACGTTCAATTGTTTTAGTTTTCTTTTAAAGCATTCTAAAACATCTATTGATTTATCTGTTGTTGGAAATATTCTATTTCCTCTTTCTTCTTTTACATCTAAGCCTTGCTTTTTTAAAAACTGAATTATGTCTTGATTGGTATAATTTTTAAAACAACTGTATAAAAATTGCCCATTCCCAGGTGTGTTTTGTATAAATTCTTCTATTGGTAAAGATGATGTTATATTGCATCTCCCTTTTCCTGTAATGAGTAATTTTCTCCCAAGATTTTGCATCTTTTCTAATATAGTTACTTTATTTCCATTTTCAGCAGAGGTAATGGCTGCCATCATTCCAGCAGGGCCACCTCCTATTACTATAACCTTCACTACGCTTCTTCCCCTTTAAAGTTTTTTCCTATTATTTATATATTTTTCTAATGTATACAGAATTTATTTTACAACTCCTGCATAAGACACCTGTAAGGCTTATTCTTCACTAGCAGTTGCCTTCATCTCTTGTATTGCCTTTAATATTCCAAATTTTCCATAATTATATGTCAGTCCACCTTGCATATATGCAATATATGGCTCTCTTATAGGTCCATCGCAACTCAATTCTATTGTTGACCCTTCTGTAAATGTTCCTGCTGCCATTATTACTTTATCTTCATATCCTCCCATTTCACTTGGGAATGGAATTACATTTGAATCTATTGGTGAGCCTTTTTGAATCCCTTGACAGAATTTTACTAAGTTTTCTTCTGTTCCTAATTTTATCGTTTGTACTATATCTGCTCTTATCTCATCATATTTAGGTTCAACATCATATCCTAATTTTTCTAAAATTCTACTTGCAAATATTGCTGTTTTTACACTTGATTCAACTACTTGTGGTGCAAAGAATAATCCTTTTAGTAATGCTGTATTTTGTCCCATTGATGGTCCTATTTCTTTTCCTATTCCTGGCGCTGTTAGTCTTTCTGCACATAATTCTATTAAATCTTTTCTTCCAACAATATATGCTCCTGATGTTGCAATTCCTGCTCCTAGATTTTTCATTAATGATCCTACTGCTATGTCTGCTCCTATTTCTATTGGCTCTTTATCTTGCACAAATTCTCCATAACAGTTGTCTACCATTATTATTACTTCTTTATTTACTTCTCTAATTGCTTTTATTACTTTTTCTATTTTTTCTATAGTTAAGCTTTTTCTTGTTGAATATCCTCTTGATCTTTGGATTTCAACTAATTTTACATCTTGCTTTTTTAGTCTTTCTTGTATTGTCTTTATATCAAAGTCATTTTCAATAAGTTCTATTTGTTCATATTTAATTCCATATGCTTTTAATGAGCTTGAACTTGGATTTTTTACGTTTCCTATCACTGTTTGGAGTGTGTCATATGGTGCTCCTGTAATGCTTATAATTGTATCATTTGGGCGTAATAATGCTGACAATGTTATTGTTAAAGCATGTGTTCCAGATATAAGTTGTGCACGTACTAATGAATCTTCTGCTCTAAATACTTTTGCATATATTTCCTCTATTTTGTTTCTTCCTGATTCATCTATTCCATATCCTGTTGATGTATTTAAGTGCATTTCTTGTAAATTACATTTTTGAAATGCTGATATTACTTTTAGGCTGTTTTTTTGACCTATTTTTTCTATTATTTTGAATTGTTCTTTTATTTCTTCTTCTACTTCATTTGATATTTTTTCTATTTCTTCGTTTATTCCTAATTCTTTTAACATTTTTTCTTCCTTTCGCGAAGCTTTGCTTCGCTCATCGCAACTGTAAAAATTGAAAATTTTTACAGTTTGCAAATCACTTACTCTGCTTCTTTTAATATCATTCGTCTGCCAAATCTTGCCTTCGGAGCCTTTTCTGCTTCGCTCCGTTCATCGTCATCTTTTTAGCGGTTACAAATTCGCTATTGCTCATTTGCATAAGACATCTGTAATTCACTTCGTTCAAATAGCTTTTTTCAATGTTTACAAAATTTACTTCATAAATTTTGCATAAGATATCTGTAACTCGCTTCGCTCGAACAGCTATCTTAATTTTACTATATTTGTAAATAAATTGCAACACAAGTTTAATTTTATGTTAATATAATGTTCAATTGGCGGCTGCATGCAATATTTTAGATAATTTATACCACTGAAAAAAGATGGGGGATAATTCATTCCCCCATCTTTTTTATATCCGCCATCCTGTTATCATCAGTGCAAAAAATACTTGGGCTATAAAAACAATCAGTGTCATTAAAATTATACTAGCCCTTGGTGAAAGCTCTCTTTTGTTCATAGAGTAATTTGTTATTCCTTCTTTTTTCTCAACAGTCCCTACCGCCTTATTGGTAGAAACTTCCATATATGCTACTTTTCCATCTGATACTATAGCATTTACTCTATACGAGCTTATCTTTTCTCCTTCTTCTTCTAATACCTGTTCTAAGTGTGTCCTAGTATTTAGAAGTATCTCTACTGTCTCTTCTGTACTCGCATCTGTTGTAATCTTTCCAAATTTTACTAATAAGTAAGAATACATAAAAGATACCACTAACATAGCAATCCCAATTAATACATATTTCATACTGATTCCTCCTTGCGTTACAACGCGATGTTTTTATTAAATAACTACTTTCTATATTATACCTTATTTTACATAATGTGTCAAATGGTTATACGAAGAAAATATCCTGCCTCAGAGTACAATACTCCTACTTGGGTAGATTTTGAGTCAACATATCCATATTAGTTTACAACATAAAAAGCTAGAAATAATTTTCTAGCTTTTTTATTATACATATTATTGTTGTGCATATGGTAATACAGCAATATGTCTAGCTCTTTTAACTGCTGTAGTTATATCTCTTTGATGTTTTGCACAACATCCTGTTGTTCTTCTTGGTAAGATTTTACCTTTATCATTAACAAATTTCTTTAATTGATCTGGATTTTTATAATCTAATTCAAAATTTTTGTCACTGCATAATACGCAAACTTTTTTTCTTTGTTTTCTAAACTTTGGATTATAATCTTCATCATAATTTTTATTATTATTTCTTTTTTGCTTTTTGTCTGCCATTTTGTTATTTCCCCCTCTCGTTAATTATTAAAATGGTAAATCATCTGCTGATGATGTTTCAAAATCTGAACCCATACTTCCTGGCATTGTATTACCAAAAGTATTTTCAAAATCACTTGTTCCTGATCCCATATCTCCGTCTCTTCTACTATCTGCAAAGTATGCTTCTTCAGCTACTACTTCTGTTACATAGTGTTTAACACCTTGATCATCATCCCAAGTTCTTGTTTGGATTCTTCCTATTATTCCAACTTGTTGACCTTTCTTAAAGTATTTACTGCAAAATTCTCCTAATTTGCTCCAAGCAACGATGTTTATAAAATCTGCTTGTCTTTCTTCTCCTTGTCTTACAAATCTTCTATTTATTGCTAAACTAAATGAAGCAACTAAAGTATTGTTTGTTTGTGTATATCTTACTTCTGGATCTCTTGTAAGTCTTCCCATTAATATTACTTTATTCATTTCTATTCCTCTTTTCTTTACTTTAATTTAGGTCCCACTAATTTTTTATCTTGATTAGTCTTATTCTAACGCATATAATAGTTTGTAATAGCAAAGCTATAACACAACCATTTATTTTCTTACAACGATAAATTTGATTACTTCATCAGTAATTCTATAAACTCTTTCAAGTTCTACTATTGAATCTGGATTAGCTTCAAAGTTAAATAACATATATGTACCTTCTTTGAATTTTTTAATTTCATAAGCTAATCTTTTTTTGCCCATATTCTCTACAGATTCTACTTTTCCATTTTCATTTATTAATCCTGTAAATTTTTCTTCTAAAGCCTTTAAACCAGCTTCATCTAAATTTGGATTAACAATGATAATACTTTCGTACTTGTTCATTATTTTCACCTCCCTATGGATTTTATAACCTAACTCTTTAGTTAAGTAGAGATTAATTATTAATAAAAATACTTACATTTTCATTAATAACATAATTATTCTACCACATGTCTTCAAAATTTGCAATCAATTTTTACAAATTTATAAAAAGTCTAAGGTATTTCACTTAGACTTTTACACTAATACTTCTACTTCTGTTTTTTTCTTTTTCATTTCTACTTGAGGTGGAACTAATGGACTGTAAGCTTCTCCATCAAAAACATCCACTTCAACTGTTCTTGTTAAAACATCTGTATAACTATAAGTTACATTTCTATTATTCTCTTCATATCTTACTACAAAAATATTAGGATATGCTTTTTCTAATGTTGCTTCCTTTTCAAAAGTTTTACTTCTTCCGAAGTGAACCTTTTACTATTATCTTCTGACCCACTTTCTCTAAGATGTCTGTTTTTAGATTTGATATATCTGTTTTACAAATCATGCTATCACCTACTCCCTTAAGATGGCTTGATTATAGCATTTTCTGCAAAAATTGTCAAAAAATATTTGTTTGTTTGTTTTCTTGCTTATTCTATATATTCTGCAATGTTCAGGCTATGTTTTTGCTTAATATTACATTTTTATTACATTTATGTTACAAGATTACTACATATCATACAATTTTATCTTATCTAATATATTATACTCATTTTCCCATTTGCTCCGATTCCACCTACTCCTTTTTTTCCGTCTCTCAGTTCTTTTGCTATATCATCTATATTTATATATTTATATTTTTCAGTGGTTGCTACTTTCTCTGCTACTATCAAAGGGTCTATAAAATCTATCAAAATTCTTGATGGCGAAGATGCAAAATTTGCTCCAGCAAGAATTATTGCTTCAAAATAACTTTGACATGCTCCTGCAAATATTACAGTTTCTTTACCATTGTCTTTATCATATCGTCTTGCTTCTTTTACAGTATTTATAAAATGTCTGGAATTTCTATAATTATATATATCATTATAATTTGTTCCTCTTTTTATCATTCCATCATGTCCAGTAATTATTAATATATCTGGATTATACATTTTAAGTAACTGATATATTACTCTTGGTTGTTTGTATTCAGGAATATTTTTTACTACTGCATTTAATCCTAACTTTTTATAATAGTTGTATGACTTTTGCGAATATCTTCTGTCTCCATCTAAATGTAATATTTTTCCTGTTACTATTTTTTGATTCAGTCTCTTTTCATTTGTTTCTATTGTTCCTATTTTGTAATATTCATTTTTATTATTTATTCTTTCTCTTATTCTCTTATCTTCTTCTTCTAAAAGACTTTTTATTACTTTTGAATCTATTATTTCTAGATCTGCTACATTACTATCTGCCTCTATTCGCCTTGATAATCCACAAAGTATTGCTATATCCTCTTTTGATGTTTTTATTATTCTTTTAACATAAAATATAATATCTTTTCCATACGATTTTCTTGCTACTATGTCCCCTTTTTTTACTTTTTTCATTTAACTCACCTCATGCTTTTGGGCTATTATATTTTATGTATTTTTTTGTCGACAAGTTACTATTTTCTATTTCTTTTTGAAAATGCTCTTTAAAATATTTTCCAATTATATATATAAATTCTGTACATAGTAACAGTTGTTGAATTACAGAAATCAATTTTGGAACTGATAAAGATTTTATAACTCTTATTTGTTTGTAATTATTTTAGAAGAGTATATTTTAATTTTGTTGCCATACCTCCTCTTATATGTCTTTCTGCCTTATTTTCATCTAGTATTTCTCTTACTTCTCTTGCTAATATTGGATTTATCTTAGTTAACCTTTCCGAAACATCTTTGTGTACTGATGTTACTATTCGTAACGGTATCTTTTATTTTGTTAAAGTTCGTTATAACTGCGGGTGTACTGCCTATTTCATTAAGTAATTTTAATCTTACTTCTACATTTGAGTCACTATCTACTTCTATTACATCTATGATTGTTTTTAACATGGCATTTGTAATTGTTTTGTTGTTTAAAATATCATCTACTGTACTAATTGTTTTTGATAATTCTTTTTCTAATACATCTTTTTCTTTAATTTCTGATGTGATTAGTTTTAGTTCTCTTTCTAGTCTTGTTATATCTTCATTTAGTGGATTTGTGTATTTTTTTAATTCTTGTATATTGATTACTTCGTTTTGGAACATTTCCATGTATTTTTGTTTTTTAGTTGTAACCTTTTCAATTTCTTTAAGTAAACTTTCTTCACTTCGTTCATTGTTTTCTCTTAATTTAGTAATCTTTTCAAACTCTTTTTCTACTGCTTTCATAAAATTCTTTTTATTTAAAATAATGCTTTTTAGATATTCTTTTATGGCATTTAAAAGTTCTTCTTCATCAATTACAGTTGTATTAGGACAATGATTTACTCCCATTGAGTTTCTTCCGCTACACACCCATCTTATATATTCTTTGCCATCTTCTGTATATTTTCTTTTTATTCTTCTAAAGGAATATCCACAATGTTTGCAATAGATAAGTGTACTAAATACATATTCTGTTTTCTCTCTTTTGTTATTCAACTTAAATTCGTTTGACCTTTGGGCTAGTATATCTTGTGCTCTATTAAATAATTCATCGGATATAATTCTCATTTCAGATCTTTCTACTGTAATCCATTCTTCTTCTGGCAAATCTTTTCTTGTTCCTGTTATAAAATCTGTTACTTCACTCTTTTTATTGGTTACTCTACCTGTGTAGATTGGATTTTTTAGCATTCTGACAATAGATGTTTGTACCCATTTTGATTTTGTTTTCTTTGTTCTTATTCCTCTATCATTTAAGTCCCATGCAATTTTTGTTGTTCCAATTCCTTTATATACATAGCTTTCAAATATTTCTTTTACAATTTTTGCTTCTTCTTCGTTTATTTTTAGAGTATATCTTTCATCTGGGATTTTATCATAGCCAAAAACAATGTTAGGCACTCTTCCTTTTTTAGCGGTAATGTCTTTTCCGAATTTAACCCTTTTGGACATATTCGCACTTTCTTGCTGTGCCATTGCTCCTAAAATGGTTAATATAAATTCAGATCCACCTTCCATAATTTCGCCATTATTTAAAAAATCCACTTCAATTCCATAAGATTTTAGTTCTCTTATACTTTGTAATAAGTCTACTGTATTTCTAGCAAAACGACTTACATCTTTTACAACTACTTTATCAAATTTATTAGCTTTAGCGTCCTGCATCATTTGCTGAAATTGTTTTCTGTGCTTTATTTGCTTTCCAGATATTCCTTCATCTGCATATAGCTTGTACAATTCATAATTATTCTTTTTGGTAAATTCATTAAAAAACTCTATTTGCTTTTCAAATGATTCTACTTGTGATTCTTTTTCAGTTGATACCCTTGCATATGCTGCAATTTTCATAACATCACTACTTTCTTTTTGGATTATCTGTAACTCTTATTTCGTTCTGTTACATTTTAGCATATTACCATTAAAAAATCAATATTTATTTTGTCTAAATTTATTAATAATTTCTTTTATAGATTTTGTTAATCTTTCTATTGCAAAATTCGTAAATTTTTCTATAATATTTTTTATAGTTTTATGAATATCATTTTTCTCTTGTGAATAAAATTCATTATACCCTATTTTTCCATTTGGAGTTATAAACTTGTCTTCGATTTCACAATAATTTTTCACATTATTTGAATATAAATCAAAGATTCCTGTTCCTTCTACTACACTATATTTACCATTTTCATATTTTACCAATGAATCTACTCCTACTTGATGATATACATCATGTGGAAATTCTAATTCTTGAAATGTTTCTCCAGTTTGTTGATTTGTAAGTTCAGTTCTCCAATCTTCACAATCATCTTCTAAATATGTTACTTTGTATATTGCACCTTCTTGTCTCATATTGTTTAATACTTCTTTTTGATTTAAGATTAATTCATTTTGGAAACTTATCATCTCATTATATATTTTTTCTGTAGTTTCTTTATCTAAAATATAATTCTCATCTACTTTTCTAAAAAACATTCCTTCCTTGACATTTTTAGGCAATTTAATATAATCCACAATGAACGATATTCTATTTTCATATGTTTTGTCATATTCTATAACATTAAATCCTTTAGAAGATTCATATGATATTTCATATAATTTATTTTCATCTGCACCATTCATATTATTTTTATTAATATGTTCTCTTATTAGTTCTTCTTTCTTATCCCATAGTTTTTCTTCATTTTTTCTTGTAAATTTTGAACTGTCATAATCCTTATACACTAAAACATTGTTATCTTTTAGTGTATTCGATAACTCTTGAATAAAGTTTGAAATTTCTTTGTTTTGCAATATATTATTTGCTAATTTAAGCCCTAAATCTAATTTCAAAGGCATTCTCCTTTCTATATTAAATTGTCTTCTTGTGAATTCTATGTATAGACATATACATGAAATAAATTTTAAAATATAATAAATTAAAGTTGATTTAAAACTGTAACTATTATACTCTCTTTAATTTATATTTTCAATAGTTTTTTCAAAAAAGAAAACATACTAATTTGTATGCTTTCTAGATATTCATTACTTAATTCATTTTGATTTATTTGACTATTTGCTCCATCTAAATTTATTTCATTTAGTTTCTGAATATTATCTACTGTTATTCCATCACTAGTAATCCATATTGTTCCATCTCTTTCTGTAATATAGATATTATTTATTCCAACATTTTTTATAAGTCTTTTTAGACATTCTATATTTGGAAACTTACTATATGTACTACCTGATGATATAATTGCTGTTTTAGGAGATACTCTATTTAAAAATTTTTCGCTTGTACTACTATTTGATCCATGATGTGAGACTTTTAAAACATCTATTTTTTCTAACTTTTCTATCAATTTTTCTTCGACTTTAGTCTCTATATCTCCTGTAAATAGATATTTTCTCTCTTTATAATTTAATTGTAACACTATAGAAGAATTGTTGTCTGAATATATGCCTTTATTATCTACCCATCTTACAATACATCTTGCATTTCCAATATTCAAGACATCATTTTCTTCTACATTTTCAACTTCTATATTAGTTGTTTCTATTAGTTCTATATAAGCTTGATTTGTAGCCTCTCTACTTGGCATATACAAATTTCCAATTTCAAAATTCTGTACAATATTAGCCATTCCACCTATATGGTCATCATCACTATGTGTACCTATTAAATAATCAATCTTTTTAATTCCTATTTGTTTTAGAAATTTTGTTATTTCCTTGCCATCTGTTTTGTCCCCTGCATCTATCAACATTGTTTGTCCCTCATTCATTATAAGTGTACAGTCAGCTTGTCCTACATAAAAATAGAAAATGTTTAGTTTTGAATCATCTATACTAATATTGATTTTTTGGTTATCAATATTAGTTTTCTCGTTAGATTGGATATAAATGCCTACCATTAATAGTATAATTAATACAAATATCACTAATATAAAACTTTTTTCTTTTTTACTCATTTATTTTACTCCATTATTCATCTTCCAATATCCTTTTCTATCTGAGCCAATTCTTTCAATTATATCTTTTTCTTTTAATTGTTGTATTATTCTTTTTACAGTTCTTAACGATATGTTTGTTTTTTCTGATAATTCTTTTTGTGTGATGTCTGGTGTTTTTTCTAATAAATTTAAAATTAATTTTTCAGTGTCAATTTGAGTGCCATTTTCAGTGTCATTGGCACTGTTATTTTTATTTTCTCCTGTTAAGTCAAGCAATTCTTCATCAGTCTTTCTGTAAAAAATAACCATAAATCCATTTTTTCTAATTTCAAATTTTACTTTTATATGTGCTTTTGAACATACTTCTGTAATTCTCCTAAATCCAGAACCCCATTTTTCAATATCTTTTGATAAATATAGAGTGTTTGCTATCAATGGATTTCTTGGAATAGAACCTTCTCCTTTTATAAAATCTTCTGGTTTATATCCTTCTGGAAACTCTCCAGGATTAAATATTTCTACTCTATCCTTATAGATTGATACTTCATTACTTTTTGGATTTTTAAAATCTCTGTGTATAAGTGAATTTATTATTGCTTCTCTTATTGCTTCTAAAGGTATTTCTGGTATTTCGACTCTTTCCATTCCACCACTTTTGAAATTGACAGGCCATTTTATATTTTTTCTAATATATCCTTCTCCTGTTTCTATTAGTTCAAAAATATTTCCAAAAACTTGATCTATATCTAGAAAAGTCAATTTTGTTTCTGTTGCAAAAATAGCCATTTGCATTTCAAGTTTTGCTTCTTTTGCAAATAAAATATAACCTGCATTTAATAATTCATTATTCTTATTTACTAAAGATAATTTCTTTAATATTTCTTCTTTGTTTGTATATGGAAATTGATTCTTTTTGCTTTTCTACCTTTTTCTATAAATTCTTTTAACAATTCTTCATCAATGTCATCTATTGTATAATCAGATACTTTGCTTTCCCATTTACCTATTTCGTTTTCATCTTTTAAAATTATTTTCCTTATTTCTTTCATTGAAAGTTGTCTATCTTCATCTCCAACTCTCATATAAGCTCGTCCAAAAGCTAAATAAGGAATATCATCTCCTTCAAATTCAACTAATATACAGTCTTTGTCATTTAATTTAACTTTATTCACAATTGGATATATCTTTGGCTCTATATTTTCAGATATTGCTTTTGAAACTTCTCGTACTGTTTTACTTGATACATCTTGTCCAATTATTTCGCCATTATCTTTTATTCCAAAATATAGCTTTCCACCTTGATGTTTATTTAATATTGAAACGATAGAAATTATGCCTTCTTTTAATTCTCCTGTTGTTTTCTTAAATTCTATAACTTCATTTTCTAAAAAAATTTATATTTGCCATAAAATTACTCTCCTACATAAGTTTCTCTTTGCTCAAATTATAGCATAACTTATTTAAAATTTATAGTGTTTTTCTAAATTTTTACAATTCTAATTCATCTTCTATTTCTTTGTGAGAATTTTGATAAGTATTTGAATTGTTGTAGTCAAATTTTATATTTTCATCATTCTCAGCTAAATTATATGCAAGAACTCCAGCCACAGCTTGTACTATTTGTTCTTCTGTATTAGGATTAATAAATGTAATATTCAAACTCTTTTTCAAAATCCTCACCTACCTTCTTTTCAATACTATGTTTCATTTAAAACTTTTAGTACATTATATGATGAGATTTTGACATATTCAATTCCGTTTTATTTCCCTTTTTTCTAAATTGTTAAACTATATTTTCCATTCTTTATTTTTGTTAAAACATCTAATTTTATAAGTTCTTGAAATATTTTATTAATGCAAGATATTGGTATTTCTAATGACCTTGCTATTTCCATTTGTGTTTTTAATATAAATTTATCTTCATTAGAAATCTTAAATAAATATATAATCACTTTACATTGCCTTGAATTAAATTTTTGTAATAATTCTAAAAACGATTCTTTCTCTATTAATATAATATCCTTTTTATAACTAGTCTGTTTAAGTTTTTGGAACGCAGAATAAGAATATTTATGAGCAATCTTATTAGCTCCTCTTGGAATCCATTTTAGTTTAAAGCTACAATCTTTTTTTGCTAATCTTTTTTTGATTCTATCATAAGATTTCTTTATTGTATTTAATAATTCTTCATTTGTTTCAAAAATTTTTATATTATTATTTTTTTCTATAAAAAAATCCCTTGCTACAGAGTAATCTGTTCTTAGCCAAAACTTTTGAGCTATTTTCTTTTTTAATAAACTTCCTTCTATCATATTAATAGCTCTAAAAATAGCAAATACTTCACATTCTGTTGAGCTTTCTAACTGTATATTGCATTTTTTAGCAATTGATTTTATTACTTTTTTCTCTTGTACGATAATAATAGCATAAGTTCCTATTTTTGTTTCATCATCAAAACTTGCATCTGTAAAAATCTCATATGCTTTTTCTTGTTCCATTATCATCACACTCCTTATATATGTAATTTATTATAGCAATTTTCGCTTTTATTTTGCAAACTTTTGTTTGATTATAATGTTTTATTTTCTTTTTGTCAATATGAAATTTATAATTTTTCGGATTTTGCTTTTTAATTTAATTGTATTTTTTTGTCTAACTTGAAAAAGCAAAGAAACTAGACTTTTCTAATTTCTTTGCTTTTTTATTTTTACATTTTTTCTAAGTGTAAAGTTTTGTGTCTATATTTCTATTTTAACACCAAACTGTTGTATTGCTTACTCATTCACACTTACCTCTTTTCTGTTGTTATTTTAACATCTTTTTTTGTAAGTGTAAAATTCTGTGTCTATATTTCTATTCTAACACCAAA